>NZ_JAFEUF010000010.1:0-57374 GCF_016901035.1 Streptomyces durocortorensis | reverse complement strand
CCCCGCCCCCCCCCCCCCCCGGGGCGGCGGCACGTTCCCGCGGGGCCCGGCCCCCCCCCCCCCCCCCCCCCCCACCCCCCCCCCCCCGCCGCGCCCCCCCCCCCGGGCGGGGAGAGCGGAGAGGTGATCGATGGGCGTCGCGGGATCCTTCCCCAGCTTCGCGGGGAGGCCCCCCGGCCCGGTCATGGACCGGGAGGAGGCGGACCGTGCGCTGGCCAGGCTCGGCGCGGAGCACGAGGCCATCGAGACCTCGCTCCTCGCGCTCCAGGACCATGCCGGCCGCCGGCTCCTGGAGGGCGCCGAGCTGACCGGCGTCACCCGGGAGCGCTGGGCCACGACCGAGCAGTCGATCACCCTGCTGTGGGGGTATTTCGACGCGTACGCGGGGGCCCTGTCGCAGGCCCGGGAGATCCGTGCGCGCCGCCGCCACCCGAACCGGGAGGACCTCACCGCGCTGACCGAACTGCTGCGCGGCGAGTCGGTCACCGTCGCCAACCCGGGGGCGGTGCCGCCGCCTTCGGTCGCGGGTCCGGCCCGGCTCTCCGAGCGGTTCTCGCTCCAGGAGCTGGTCGCCCGGATGAACGAGCTGTACGCCAGGTCGCTGGACATGGTCGTCGCCTCCGACTCCGTCTGGTCGGCGCTGCCCGCCCGGATCGACCTCCTCGCGGCCGAGCTGCACCGGACGCGGTCGCTGGCGCACTCGGTGGGGGTGCGGCCCGGTGAGCATCCGGCCGGGGACGATCTGGCGGAGATCACCGAGGAGCTGACGACGCTGCGGGTGCAGGTGATCTCGGACCCGCTGGCGTTCTGGCTGCCGGGCCCCGGCAGCGCCGCGCCCGGCGGCGGCCGCCCCGACACCTCGCGCTACGACCGGGCCGCCCGCGCCCTGGAGGACGTACGGCGGGAGATCGAGGCGGTGCTCGCGGTCCGGCAGGACGCGGAGGCGCGTCTGGTGCGGCTGCGGGACGTGCTCTCGCGGGCCGACCGCACCCTGACGGAGGCGCGGGCGGCGCGCGGCGAGGTGCTGGCGAAGATCGCCGCCTCCGAGGTGCCCGCGGTCAGCGGTCCGCCGACCGCTCTCCAGGAGCGTCTGGCGGCCGCCTCCGACCACCGCCGGCACGCCCAGTGGCACCGGCTCTCGCCGCTGCTGGAGTCCCTGGAGCAGGAGGCCGAGGACGAACTGCTGCGCGCCCGTGAGTCGTTGACCTCGGTGACTGCCCCGCTGGCGGTCCGCGCCGAGCTGCGCGGCCGGCTCGACGCGTACAAGGCGAAGGTGGCCCGGCACGGTCTGGCGGAGGATCCGCTGCTGATCGAGCGGTACGACGCGGCGCGCCGCATGCTGTGGAGTGCGCCGTGCGATCTGCGGGTCGCCGAGCAGGCCGTCCTGCGTTATCAGCACGCGGTCGCGGAGTTGCTGCAGCCGCGCCGGCCCGACGCACCCCAGGACGGCCGGGGCGCGGGCGAACAGGGGGAGACACGATGAGTACGCAGTGCCAGCGCCCCGCGTGCGAGGGGGCCTACGAGGACATGGGCGGCGGTGAGCTGTACTGCGACACCTGCGGTCTGGCGCCGGTCGTCTCGCCCACGGGCATGGTCTCCTCGCCGCCGACCGGGATCGCCGGGGGCGGCCGGGCGAGCAGCCGGGACAGCTCCTCGCAGCGCTCCGGCTCCCGCGCCTCCGCCCGGTCCTCGTCCCGTTCGTCGACCTCGCGCCGTTCGGTCTCCGGCCGGCTGTCGCGCTCGCTGTCCGGGGCGTCGACCTCCCGTTCGGTCTCGGTGCGCTCCTCCGGCTCGACGTCGGCGACCTCGGCCCGGGGGCGGCTCGGCGTCGGCCTGGTGGAGGTCCCGGACGTCCCCCGGCCCGATCCGCGTACGGCGGTGATGGAGCGGGCGGAGGTGCCCGAGCGCAAGCGGTTCTGCTCCCGTTCGGACTGCGGGGCCCCGGTGGGCCGTTCGCGCGGCGAGCGGGAGGGCCGCACCGAGGGGTTCTGCACCAAGTGCGGCCACCCGTACTCCTTCGTGCCGAAGCTGACCGGCGGCGACATCGTGCACGGCCAGTACGAGGTCGTGGGCTGTCTGGCGCACGGCGGGCTCGGCTGGGTGTATCTCGCGGTGGACCGGGCCGTCTCGGACCGCTGGGTGGTCCTCAAGGGCCTGCTGGACACCGGCGACCAGGACGCGATGGCCGCCGCGATCTCCGAGCGCCGGTTCCTCGCCGAGATCGAGCACTCCAACATCGTGCGGATCTACAACTTCGTCGAGCACCTGGACCAGCGCACCGGCTCGCTCGACGGCTACATCGTCATGGAGTACGTCGGCGGCAAGGCCCTCAAGGAGATCGCCAACGAGCGCCGCACCCCGGCCGGGAAGCGCGATCCGCTGCCGGTGGAGCAGGCCTGCGCGTACGGGATCGAGGCGCTGGAGGCGCTCGGTCATCTGCACAGCCGCAATCTGCTCTACTGCGACTTCAAGGTCGACAACGCGATCCAGACCGAGGACCAGCTCAAGCTGATCGACATGGGCGCGGTGCGCCGGATGGACGACGACGAGTCGGCGATCTACGGCACGGTCGGCTACCAGGCCCCGGAGGTCGCGGAGCTGGGCCCCTCGGTCGCCTCCGACCTGTACACGGTGGCCCGGACGCTGGCGGTCCTCACCTTCGACTTCCAGGGGTACACGAACGTCTTCGTGGACTCGCTGCCGGACCCGGACAGCATCGAGGTGTTCCGCGCCTACGAGTCGTTCTACCGGCTGCTGGTGCGGGCCACCGACCCGGACCCGGCCCGCCGGTTCGCCTCGGCGGCGGAGATGGCCGAGCAGCTGACGGGGGTGCTGCGGGAGGTCGTGGCGCTCCAGACGGGCCGGCCGCGCCCGGCCCTGTCGACGCTGTTCGGCGCGGAACTGCGCGTGGTCGACACGGAGTTGTTCGCCCCGCAGACGGACGACGTCTCGCAGCTGGGCGGCCGGGACACCGGCTCCGCGCGGGGCGGGCTGCTGGGCCGCCGCAAGGGCCGTGGCGGTCGGTCGGCCGGCATCCCGGCGCAGGGCGGCACCTGGCAGGCCCACGGCGGCACGGCTCCCCTCGCGCCGGGGGCCGTGACGTCCGCGGTGGCCGGGGCGCTGCCGGTGGGCGCGCAGCCGCCCGGCCCGGCGGGGACTCATGCGCCGGTTCCTGCGGGGGCTCACGCCGCGGGCCCTGCGGGGCCTCATGCGCCGGGCGCGGCAGGGGCGGCTCCGCTGGCCGCGCCGCCGACCCATGTCCGGGGCTCCGCGCCGGGCGGCGGGGCTCCGTTCCCGTACGCTCCCCCGGCGCACGCCCCCGTTCCGGCGCCCCGGGCGGCCGCCGAGCAGGCTCCGGACGCCTCGGCCGGACCGGGCGCCCCGACCGGACCGGGCGCCCCGACCGGACCGTACGGTCCCTTCGGAGCGACCGCCAGGGGTGTCCGGCTCGCCCTGTTCGACACCCGGGCCACCTCGCTGGCGCTGCCGGTCCCCCGGGTCGACGCGATGGACCCGAACGCCGGTTTCCTCGCCGGTCTGATGGCCTCCGCCCCGGCCGAGCTGATCACCGCCCTGCACACGGTGCCGGCCCCCTCGATGGAGACGCGGCTGCGGGAGCTGCGGGCCCGGCTGGAGATGCGGGAGCTGGATGCGGCCGCCCGTGCGCTGACCACCCTGGAGGGTGAACACGCCGACGACTGGCGGGTCGTCTGGTATCGGGGCGTCACCTCGCTGGTGACCGGCGACCACGAGACGGCGGCGCTCTCCTTCGACGCGGTCTACGACGCGTTCCCCGGGGAGATGGCGCCCAAGCTGGCGCTCGGAATCTGCGCGGAGGTGCTGGGCCAGTTGGACAACGCCGCCGAGTACTACCGCCTGGTGTGGGCGACCGATCCGGGGTTCGTCAGCGCCGCGTTCGGCCTGGCCCGGGTGCAGATCGCCGCCGGTGAGCGGGCCGGGGCGGTGAGCACCCTGGAGTCGGTGCCGGAGGCCTCGATCCACTACACGGCGGCCCGGGTCGCCGCCGTGCGGGCACGGCTGCGCGAGCGCTCGTACCGGGAGCCGCTGCTTGTCGATCTGACGGCCGCCGGGATCCAGGTGACGGCGCTGGGCGCCTTCGGTCTGGACCCGGTGCGCCACGAGCAGTTGTCGACGGAGGTACTGGGCAAGGCGCTGGACTGGGTACTCTCCGGTAGTCCCGGTGTCCCGGGGCCGGGCGGACCGGCCGCCGGTCCGCCGGACGCACGGAAGCTGCTCGGCGCCGAACTGGACGAGCGGGGACTGCGGTTCGGGCTGGAACGCTCGTACCGGATGCTCGCCCGGCTCGCACAGCGGGGCGACGAGAGGATCGAACTGGTGGAGCGGGCCAACCGTTTCCGCCCCCGGACGTGGGTGTGAAGATGTCACAGAGCCACCAGCAGCCCGCCCTGTCGAAGTGCCCCGGCTGCGAGGAGCCGTTGGACGCGGGCGACCTGTTCTGCGGGGCGTGCGGCTACGACCTCTCCGCCGTTCCGGCGCGCCCCGGTGACCGGCCCACGATGGCCATCACCGTGCCCCCGGCGGGGGCGGCCGCGCCGGCGGCGGAGGCCGTACGGTGGCCCGCCGCCGCGGAGACCGACAGCTCGGACGTGCCCGCTCCCGTGCACCGCCCGGCGGACCTGCCGGGGACGGACTCGGGCGGCAGGCCGCTGACGGGGCCGGAACACGGCCAGCAGCCGGTGCCGGAGCCCACCGGTGGGCCGGGGCCCGTCAGTGCGGCGGGGCCCGTTGGCGGGGCGGAGTCCTCGGCCGTTCCCGTGCGCCACGACGACCGGGCGGCGCAGGACGGTGCGGAGCACGCCGGTGACTTCGCGCTGGCCGCGCCCGACCCCCGTACGGCGGAACACGCCGCCGCGGCACCCGCCGCTCCCGCCGCCGGGGCGAAGGTCTGTGTGGCCTGCCGCTCCGGCCGGGTGGACCCCGACGGCTACTGCGAGAACTGCGGGCACGCCCAGCCCCGCGAGCGCGACCACATGGAGCAGGAGCTCGGCTCGGTGGCCGCGGTGAGCGACCGGGGCCTGCGCCACCACCGTAACGAGGACTCCTTCGCGGTGTCCTCGACCGCCCTGCCGGACGGTTCGCCCGCCGTCGTCGCGATCGTCTGCGACGGCGTCTCCTCGGCGAGCCGCCCAGACGAGGCGTCGGCTGCCGCCGCGAGCGCCGCCAACGAGTCGCTGCTGGAGTCCCTGCCGCGCGGTACGCATCCGCAGCAGGCGATGCACGAGGCGATCGTCGCCGCGTCCGAGGCGGTCAACGCCCTGGCGCAGGAGCCGGCCGGGGCGATGGAGCACGACGCGCACCGCCACCAGAACGCCCCGGCCTGCACCCTGGTCGGCGCGATCATGGCGGGCGAGCTGCTGATCGTCGGCTGGGTCGGCGACAGCCGGGTCTACTGGGTGCCCGAGGACCGCACCCAGCCGACCGCCCGGCTCACCGAGGACGACTCCTGGGCCGCGCAGATGGTGGCGGCCGGCCTGATGAACGAGGCGGAGGCGTACGCCGACGAGCGCGCTCACGCGATCACGGGCTGGCTCGGCGCCGACGCGTACGAACTGGAGCCGCACACCGCTGCGTTCAAGCCGGACCGGCCGGGCCTGGTGGTCGTGTGCACGGATGGTCTGTGGAACTACGCGGAGTCCGCCGAGGAGATGGCCGCCGCGGTCCCGGCCGACGCCCAGCAGCACCCGCTGCGCGCGGCCCAGGTGCTCGTCGGGCACGCGCTCGACGGCGGGGGCCACGACAACGTAACAGTGGCGCTCGTGCCGTTCGCCGTCCGGCCGCAAGGGGCAGGATCGGCCTGCGAAACCGTCTGAGCCTCAAGGAGCCGACCAGATGGCCAACTTCTCCAAGTCGACCGTGCCGCAGTTCTCCGTCGAGGTGTACCAGAACGCGTTCCTGCCCGAGGGCGGCCGTGAGGTCAACGCGATCGTCACCGTGACCTCGACCGGCGGCGGAACCACCGGCGGGACACCGCTGGCGGACGCAGGGCCCTCGCCCGGGTCCGGGGCGGGGCAGGGGCCGGGCGCGGCCGTGGTGCTGATGGTCGACTGCTCCGGCTCGATGGACTACCCGCCGACGAAGATGCGCAACGCGCGCGACGCGACGGCGGCGGCGATCGACACCCTGCGCGAGGGCACCCGGTTCGCGGTGGTCGCCGGGACGCATGTGGCCAAGGACGTCTATCCGGGCGACGGGCGGCTCGCGGTCGCCGACGCGCAGACGAAGGCCCGGGCCAAGGACGCCCTGCGGAAGCTGAGCGCGGGCGGGGGCACCGCGATCGGCACCTGGCTGCGGCTGGCCGACCGGCTGCTGAACTCCGCCGACGCCTCCATCCGGCACGGCATCCTGCTGACCGACGGCCGCAACGAGCACGAGTCCCCCGAGGACCTGCGGGCGGCTGTGGAGTCCTGCGCCGGGCGGTTCACCTGCGACGCCCGCGGGGTGGGCACCGACTGGGAGGTGAAGGAGGTCACCGGGATAGCCGCCGGCCTCCTCGGCACGGCCGACATCGTCGCCGACCCCTCGGGCCTGGCCGCGGACTTCACGCGGATGATGGAGAACGCCATGGGCAAGGAGGTCGCGGACGTCGCGCTGCGCCTCTGGACGCCGGTCGGGGTGGAGATCCGGTTCGTGAAGCAGGTCGCGCCGACCGTCGCGGACCTCACCGCGCGGCGTACCGAGGCGGGCCCCCGGGCCGGGGACTACCCGACCGGTTCCTGGGGTGACGAATCCCGCGACTACCACGTGTGCGTGCTGGTGCCGGAGGCCGGGATCGGCCAGGAGATGCTGGCGGCCCGGGTCTCGCTGATCCTGCCCGACCCCTCGGGCGCGGGCACGCCGCAGACGCTGTCGCAGGGGCTCGTACGGGCCGTGTGGACGGACGACATGGTGGCGTCGACGTCGATCAATCCGCAGGTCGCGCACTACACGGGTCAGGCGGAACTGGCACAGGTCATCCAGCAGGGCCTGGACGCGCGCAAGTCGGGCGACTTCGACGGCGCGACGGCGAAACTGGGGCGTGCGGTGCAGTTGGCATCGGCGTCCGGGAACCAGGACACTGCGAAACTGCTTTCGAAGGTGGTCGACGTCGTCGATGCCGCGACAGGTACTGTGCGACTGAAGGCGAAGGTCGCGGAAGCGGACGAGATGACCCTCGAAACGCGCTCCACCAAGACCGTTCGCGTCAAGAAGTAACACGGCGCGGTCATCCGATGACCACCGGCCGTGAGCACAGAGCAGCCATCCGCATTCGCTGAGCAACGACGCCGCGATCGACAGCATGACGGCCTCCGGGGCCGGAAGAGGAGAGGGGGAAGCGCCGACATGCCGACCTGCCCGAACGGACACCAGTCGGGTTCCGAGGACTGGTGCGAGGTCTGCGGACACCGCATGACGACCGGCGGTGCGCCCGCGGGCGCGGTGCCCCCGCCGCCTCCTCCGCCGCCCGCGCCCGGTTACGGCTACCCGCAGCCGGGCTCCGGCACCGGCGGCGGACAGCCCACCATGCAGGCGGAGCTCTGCCCGCAGTGCCGTACGCCGCGTGAGGCGATGGCGCCGTACTGCGAGGAGTGCCGCTGGAACTTCCTCACCAACACGGCGACCTCCTACACCCCGCTGGCCCCGCAGCACGGCACGCCCAGCGGCCCGCCGCCCGGCCTCAACCTGCCGCCCGGCTTCCAGGCGCCGGGCCCCGGCGGCCAGGGCGGTCCCGGTGGGCCTGGTGGCCAGCACGGTCCGGGTGGTCACGGTGGGCCCGGTGGGCAGGGCGGTCAGCCCGGCGCGCCCCAGCCGCGCGACCCGTTCGACTACCAGGGCTCGCGCCCCTCGCAGATGAACCGTCCCGCCGAGCCGCTCGCCCCCGAGCAGAACGGTCCGCACGGCAACGGCGGTCAGGGCGGGCCTCCGCCGCAGTCGTTCCAGCAGGGTCCTCCGCCGCCGCCCTCGTTCCAGCAGCAGGGCCCGCCGCAGCAGTCGGCGCCGTCGACGCGCTCGCCGTTCGAACCGCAGCAGCCGGCTCCCTCGGGGCACTCGCCGTTCGAGCCGCAGCAGGCCTCGCCCTTCGCGCCGCCGCAGCATCAGCAGCAGTCGGCGCCGCCCGCGCCGCCGCAGTCGTCGGGGCACACCGGCGGCGGGGACGACTGGATGCTGTCGCCGCCTTCCCAGGCCCAGCCGTCGCAGCCGCCCCAGCAGTTCCAGCAGCCGGACCCCTACCAGGGCCAGGGACCGGGACAGGGACAGGGACACCAGGGCCAGGGCCAGCCGGGTCCGGGTCGGCAGCAGGGTCAGGACCAGGGCTACGACCAGGGGTACGACCAAGGTCAGCAGCACGGCGGGGTTCCCGGTCAGGGCCGGTCCCAGGAGTCCGTGTCCTGGACCGCCGTGATCGCTCCGGACCGCGCGTACTTCCTGGCGATGATGCAGCGCAGCGGCCCCGAGGCGACCGGGCTGAACCTGCCCGCGTACTCCCCGGAGCAGCGGCTTCCGCTCACCGGCGGCCAGATCACCATCGGGCGTCGCCGGCAGAGCACCGGCGAGTCCCCCGACGTCGATCTGTCGGTGCCGCCGGAGGACCCGGGCGTCTCGCACCAGCACGCGGTTCTCGTGCAGCAGCCGGACGGCGGCTGGGCGGTCGTCGACCAGAACTCCACCAACGGCACCACGCTGAACGGCGCCGAGGAGCCGATCCAGCCCTACGTCCCCGTGCCGCTCCAGGACGGTGACCAGGTGCACGTCGGGGCGTGGACGACGATCACGGTCCGCCGGGACTGAACGGCACGCCCGGTCCGCCGGGACTGACACCGCCCGGATCTCCCGGACCGGTTCCACCAGGCACCAGGGCCCGTACACCGCGACGCGCACCGCCTCACCCGGCGGCGAGCGGCCAGGTGTACGGGCCCTGCGGGTCGTCGAGCCAGGCCCACTGCCGGCCCTGGCCGACGGTGATGCCGTACCTCTCCCGCTGCGGCCGCCCCTCGCGCTCCCAGAGCGAGAGGGCCTCGTGCGGATCGAGGGTGCCCGCGGTCAGCGTCAGCAGGAACCGGAACAGGTCGTCCCCCGCCACCCGGCGCGGCAGTCCGCCGAGGTGCGGCAGCCCGCCGGACAGCGGGAGCGCCCCGCGCAGGGGCACGAAGTACGCCGGGGTGTGCAGGAAGTGTCCCTCGGCGCGCGGGCCGTGCGCCGTCGCGTGGACCTGGAGCGAGACCAGGCCGGTGGCGAGCGGCGCGAGGATCCGCGCCCCCGGACAGCACTGTTCCGGCCAGCTCTGCGGCACGGACGGCAGGGTGCAGGTCGCGATGATCCGGTCGTACGGGGCGCGCTGCGGGCAGCCGCGGGCCCCGTCGCCGGTGACCACCGTCGGGCTGTACCCGGCCGCGGCGAGATGCCCGCGCGCCGACTCCGTGATCTCCGGGTCCAGATCGACGCTGGTCACCGCGGGGTCGCCGAGCCGGTGGGCGAGCAGTGCCGCGTTGTAGCCGGGGCCGGTGCCGATCTCCAGGACCGTGTGTCCGTCCGCCACGTCGAGGGCGTCGAGCATCAGGGCCATCAGGGACGGCTGGCTGGAGGACGAGACGAGTTCGCCGTCCTTGAGCCGGGTGGCCAGCGCTCCGTCCGCGTACACCCCGTGCAGCCAGCGGGAGCGCCGTTCGGGGTCGGGGTCCTCGCCCCAGAGGCGTTCGTAGCCCCGGATTCCGTGCACGTAGAAGAACGGCACGAACAGGTGGCGGGGCACCTCGGCGAAGGCGGTGCGCCAGGCCGGGTCGGTGAGCTCGCCCCGCGCGGCGATCTCCCGCACGAGGGCGTCCCGCGCCGCGTCGGCCTCGGCGTCGGGGGCGGACGGGGAGGGGCCTTGCCGGTACGCACCCATGTCTCCACTGTCCTGCGCCGGGGCCGTGCGGGCGAGAGGGGAAGCGCACGGCCGGATACCGGACGTTGGTCCTAGGACCGCTGACCTCGGCCGGTACGTCTGCGACCATGGACGGGTGACTGAGATTCCGCGCGACACGCTTCAGGAGCAGACCTTCTACGAGCAGGTCGGCGGCGAGGCGACCTTCCGGCGCCTGGTCCACCGCTTCTACGAGGGCGTGGCGGGCGACGAGCTGCTGCGGCCGATGTATCCGGAGGAGGATCTGGGCCCGGCCGAGGAGCGGTTCGCGCTGTTCCTGATGCAGTACTGGGGCGGCCCGCGCACCTACAGCGACCACCGGGGCCACCCGCGGCTGCGGATGCGGCACGCGCCGTTCCGGGTGGACCGCGCGGCCCATGACGCCTGGCTCGCCCATATGCGGGTCGCGCTTGACGAGCTGGGGCTCGCGCCCGAGCACGAGCGGCAGCTGTGGGACTACCTGACGTACGCCGCCGCCTCGATGGTCAACACCGCGGACTGATCGCTTCCGGGTGTCGGCGGATCACCTGCGGGCGACCGTGTGAACGATCCGTGACCGGATGCCTCCGGAATTCGACGCTCCACCTCCGGATAACGATCACGATCGCATCAAGGTGCGCCTGTAAGCGGTTACCGAAACCCGGGTGCCTCTGAAAGCATCACCGGTACGTCGGGGGGCGTGCGCATGCGGTGTTTCGGGGGCTGGGGGATCAGGTGACGGGTTTCGTCCTTCTGCGGGTTCGGGCTCATCGCCTGTTGCTCTCCGCGGCCGTCCTCGCCGTCCTGCTGACCACCTCCGTCCTGGCCGCGCTCACCGCGTTCTCGGGTTCCGTGGGGGACGCGGCCCTGCGCCACACGCTCACCCACGGGTCGGCCGCCTCCGCCGCCCTGGTCGTCTCCGCCTCGGTGGACCACGAACAGCGCGCGGAGGCCGACGAGGCTGTCCGCAAGGTCTCCCGCGACGCGTTCGACGGGCTGCCCGTGACCGTGGGGAAGCTGGAGAGTTCGGGGTCGTACGCGCTGCCGCGAAGCCTCCAGGACCCGGCCGCCCGGCGCGGCGAGCCCGATCTCACCCACTTCGCCGCCCTCGACCGCGACCGGGTGCGGATCACCGAGGGCAGGGCGCCCGCGGCGGCCCCCGGCCGCGACGGCACCGTCCAGGTCGCGCTGCCCGTCGTCGCCGCCGAGGCGCTGAAGCTGAAGCCGGGCGCGCGGCTCACCGTGACCGACCGGCTGCGCGAGAAGAAGCAGCGGGTGCTGGTCACCGGTGTCTACGAGGCCGCCGACCAGTCCGACCCGTACTGGCAGTTGGACCCGCTCGGCGGGCGCGGGGTACGCAAGCTCGCCTTCACGACGTACGGTCCCCTGCTCACCGATGCCTCGGTCCTCGCCTCGGGCGCGCTCGCCGGCGGGCAGACGTCCTGGCTGGCGGGCGCCGACTTCGCCACGCTCACCACCGGCTCCATGGAAGGGCTGCGCGAGGCTTCGGCGGGCGCCCCGAAGGCCCTGACGGCCGCACCGGTGTTCGCGTCCGGTGTCACCGCGCGGATGCCGCTGCCGACCGTGCTCGACCAGCTCGACCGGGCGCTGCTGGTCTCCCGCTCCACGCTGATGATCGTCGCGGTGCAGCTGGTGCTGCTCGCCGCTTACGCCCTGCTGCTGGTGGCCCGGCTGCTGAACAGCGAGCGGGACGGCGAGCGCGAACTGCTGCGGGCCCGGGGCGGTTCCCGCGGCCGGATCACCTCGTTCGCCGCGATCGAGGCGCTGTTGCTCGCCGTGCCCGCCGCCGTGGTCGCCCCGCTGCTCGCGGGACCGCTGACCGGGCTGCTGGCCGAGCGCAGCGCCCTGTCCCGGATCGGTCTCGATGTCGGCCAGGCCTCGACCGGGACCGTGTGGCTGGTCTCCGCGGCCGTCGCGCTGGCCTGCGCCCTGGCGGTGGTGGCCCCGTCGCTCACGGCCGGGGCGGGCGGGCGCAGGACCCGGGCCGCGTCGCTGCCGGGGCCGGCGGAAGCGGGCGCGGAACTCGGGCTGCTGCTGATCGCGGCGGTGGCGTACTGGCAGCTGGACCGGCAGGCCGGCGGCGGGGCGCTCACCGGTGACCGGGCGGGCAACCTCGGGATCGACCCCCTGCTGGTCACCGCCCCTGCTCTCGCGCTGCTCGCCGGGACGGTCCTCACCCTGCGGCTGCTGCCGCCCGCCGCGCGGCTCGCGGAGCGGCGGGCGGCCAAGGGCCGGGGGCTGCCCGCGGCCCTGGCGGGCTGGCAGTTCAGCCGCCGCCCGTTGCGCGGCGCGGGTCCGGTGCTGCTGCTGGTCCTGTCGGTCGCGATGGGCATGCTGGCGATCGGGCAGAGCGCCTCGTGGAACCGTTCGCAGTCCGACCAGGCGGACTTCGGCTCCGGCGCCTCGGTCCGGCTGGTGGGCGGGCACGGCAGCGGTCCGGCGTCGGCCGGCGCGTACAGCGAACTGGCGGGCGTACGGGAGGCGGCCCCCGCCCACCGGGCCACCGTGCAGACCTCCGGCGGGCGCACGGCCGAGATCCTCGCGCTGGACACCGCCCACGCGGACGAGCGGATGCTGATGCGCTCCGACCTCGCCGACGAGAGCCCCCGCCGGCTGTTCGAGGCGATCGCCCCGCGGAAGGGCCCGCGCCCCGGGCTCGTCCTCCCTAAGGGCAGCACCCGGCTGAAGCTGGACCTGCGGATCACGACGGTGTCGCCGAAGGGCTCCTCGCCGGCCGCCGGGGCCGGCGAGGAAGCGCCGGTGGTGACCGTGCTGCTGGAGGACCGCTACGGCCTCCCCTACCGCTTCCTGGCCGGCCCCGTGCCCGCGGACGGCCGCCCGGTACCGGTGTCCTTCCCGGTGTCGGCGGCGGGCGGTCTGGCCGTGACCGGCGTCGAGGTGGACGACGAACCACCCTTCGGGCAGGCCCAGAAGCGCCGGGTCGCGGTGAGCGACGTACGCGTGGTCACGGGCACGGGCCCGGGGTCCGGCTCGGGCTCGGGCTCGGGCTCGGGCTCGGGCTCCGGCTCGGGCTCGGGCTCGGGCGCCGACTCCGGCTCCGAACGCCCGGTGCCGGCATCCGGATCCGTGCGCTGGAACGCGTCGATGGCGCTCACCGAGTTCGGCGAGAACCGGCCGGGCAAGCCGCCCGTGCGCAACAGGGCCTCGGGCCTGCCGGACTTCACGTACGACACCGGCGTGGAGAGCGAGGACGTCTGGGAGCGGAC
Organism: Streptomyces durocortorensis; assembly: GCF_016901035.1. Classification (GTDB taxonomy): domain Bacteria; phylum Actinomycetota; class Actinomycetes; order Streptomycetales; family Streptomycetaceae; genus Streptomyces; species Streptomyces durocortorensis. Next base: position 44,225 of record NZ_JAFEUF010000010.1, on the reverse strand, counting down.
CACCAGCACGCTGCGGATCACCGCCGACCGGCCGAAGGCGACGGAGATCAGGGCGGTCGCGACGGACGCCTACCTGAAGAGCACGAACGCGAAGCTGGGCGACGAGATCGACCTCACCCTGGCCGGGAACACCGTCCGGGTGACCCTGGCGGAATCGGTGCGGCGGCTGCCGACCACCGAGGCCGCCGAGCCGTCCGGCGGCGCGGGCCCGGCGGCGAACGGCGGCACGGACCCGGCGGCCGGCGGCGGCGCGGACCCGACGGGGGGCGGCGGCGCCCTGCTGCTGGACCTCAAGGCCGTCACCCAGGTCCTGGCCCAGCGGCAGACCGCCACGATCGAGGCGACCGAGTGGTGGCTGAGCGCCGATCCGGGCGACGCCGCGCAGGTGGCCGCCGCCCTCCGCGCGCTGCCGGACACCGACCCGGCCCAGGTGCTGGTCCGCACGGAGGCCGCCCAGCGGCTGGTGGACGACCCGCTGGGGGCGGGACCGCAGTCGGCGCTGCCGGCCGTCGCGGTGGTCGCCGCCGCACTGGCTGCGGTCGGCTTCGCGGTCAGCGCCTCGGGATCGCGGCGCGAACGGTCGGCGGAGCTCGGCGTGTTGCGGGCGCTCGGCGCCCCGCGCCGCCAGCTGGCCCGGATGATCGCCGCCGAACAGGGCGTGCTGATCGCCCTCGCCCTGCTGATCGGGCTCGGCATCGGCACGGTGCTGACCCGGGCCGTCGTCCCGCTCATCGTGCTGACCGGGCAGGCGGACCGGCCCGTTCCGCCGGTGCTGGTCGAGCTGCCCGCCGGGCAGGTCGCCGCGCTGCTGGCCGGGGTCGCCGCCCTGCCGCTCGTGATCGTCGCGACGATGGCGCTCCGCCGCGGGGATCCGGCGGTCACACTGCGCCACCAGGGGGACCACTGACATGAGGCACGGCAACCGGGCGGCGAGCGCCCCCTGGATACGGACCCGGCTGCGCACCGCGCCCGGCGCGGCGGTGGCCCTCGCGGTCCTGGTGCTGGTGACGGCGTTCCTCGCGGCGGCGTTCCCGCGGGCCGTGGACGCGTACGAGACGAAGGGGCTGCGCCACGACATCGGGTCGGCCGACGCGGGCCGCGGCGCCGTGGAGGTCTCCCGGCCGCAGCCCGGTCTCGAACTGCCGCAGACGCAGCGGGAGGCCGAGGCGCGGAGCCCCGAGCTGTCGCGGGTCGGCGGGGCGCTGCTGAAGGCCCTGCCCGCGCCGCTGCGCGCGGACACCCCGTCCGTCGCGTACGGCATACGCACCCTGAAGCCGGTCCTGGCGACCGAGCCCTGGCTGCCGAGGCCCGACACGGTGCCGCCGCAGCTCTCGTACACGGCGCAGACGGGGCTGAAGAAGCACGCCCGGCTGGTCTCGGGCGCCTGGCCGACGACGCCTGCCGCGGTGACCTCGGAAACGCGTGCGGTGCAGGGCACGGTCACCGAGGAGACGGCGGCCGCGCTGAACATGAAGGTCGGCTCGACCCTCCGGCTGCCCACCGCGGTCGGGGGTCCGCTGAAGGTGACCGTCACGGGCATCGTCGCCCCCCGTGACCCGCGCGGTAGCTACTGGTCCGCCGATCCGCTGGTGCGCACCCCGTCCCTGATCCCGGACCCCGCGAGCCCCTTCCCGCAGAACTACTGGACCGGCACCGTCCTGCTGGCCGAGGACGCCGGTCCGGCGCTCCTGGCCACCGCCACCGAACCGTCGCTGTTCTGGCGGTTCCCGCCCGACCCCTCCGCGCTCACCGGCCCCGACGGCGCGCGGCTGACCGCCGTCATCGCCTCGCTGGAGAGCGGACCCGGGCTGCTGAAGGTGCGGGCGATCGCCGGGGACACGGCGGAGGTCCTCACCGGGCTCGGGCACATCGTGCAGGCCAACGCGCGGATGCGGGACGCGATCAGCCCCGTGATCGCGGTGGCCGCGCTCGGCATCGGCTCCGTGGCGGCCGTCGTCCTGGTGATGACGGCCGCCCTGATCGCCGCCCGCCGCAAGGCCGAACTGGCCCTGATGCGCTCGCGCGGCGGCTCGCTGCGCGGTATCGGCGGCCGGCTGCTCGCGGAGACCGCGGTGACCGTGCTGCCCGCGAGCGCGCTCGGCCTGCTGCTCGCGGTGCTGCTCGTGGGCGAGGGCCGCTGGTGGCCGGCGGCGCTGGCGGCGACCGGTGTCGGGCTTCTCGTCTGCGTCGCGCTGCCCCTGCGGACGACGCTCCAGCACATCCGGCCCACCCTGCACGGCGCCCGCGAGGACATGGTGAGCGCCCGGCCCTCGCGCCGGCGGACCGTCGCCGAACTGACCCTGCTGGTGCTGGCGGTCGGCGCGGTGACGGCGCTGCGCCGACGCGGCACGTCGTCCGGAGGCGGCACCGACCTGCTGGTCAGCGGCGCACCCGTGCTGGTCGCGCTGATCGCGGCGCTGGTGCTCGTACGGCTCTATCCGCTGCCGCTACGGCTCGCCGCGCGCCCCGTGGCCCGGCTGCGCGGGGCGATCGGCTTCCTCTCGCTGGCCCGCGCCGGGCGTTCCGCGGCGGGCGGGGCGCTGCCGCTGCTCGCCCTGCTGCTGGCGCTGGCCACGGCGGCGTTCGGCGGTTCGGTGATCGCCGGCATCGGGGACGCGCGGGACGACGCGGCGCTGACTGCTGTCGGCGCGGACGCCCGGGTCAGCGGCAGGAGCGAGCGGGCGACGCTGCCCGGCGAGCTGGTCCGCACGGTGAGCGGCCTGGACGGGGTGCGGAACGCGGCCCCGCTGCGGATCGAGTTCGGCGTGACCATGCCGGAGACGGCGGCCGGTGACGGCGGTGCGGGCAGTGGTCCGAACGACAGCGGTACGGATACGGGCGCGGACACCGGTGGCGGCGACGCGGCCGGGGCGAGGGCCACGACCATGGTGGGCGTCGACCCGGCCTCGTACACCCGGCTGGCCCGTACGACCGGGCTGCCGGACTTCCCGAGCGGCCTGCTGAAGGCCACCGGCCCCTCGGCACCGCTGCCGAAGGGCGCGAAGTCCGGCCCTGAACGCGTACTTCCGGTCATCGCATCCCCGGCGGTGGCGGCCCGGCTGGGCAAGGAGCAGCACGCGGTCGACACCCTCTCCGGGGACTTCAAGGTCCAGGTGGTGGGCACCGTCGAGCGGGTGGCGTCGCTCGCCTCCACGAACTTCCTGATCGTCAACTCCGCTTCCTTGGAGGAGCGGGCGCCCACCACGCTGCTGCTCACCGGCGCCCCCGACCCGGGCAAGCTGCGCGCGGCGGCCGACAGGAGCGGCGAGGAGTTCGTCGTACAACTGCGATCCGAGGAGCGCGCGCGGTATGTGAACACCCCGATGCAGGCGGGGGCCGAGCGGATCTACCTCGCGGCCGTCGCGGCGGGGGCCGGGTACGCGCTGCTGGCCGTCCTGCTGTCGCTGCTCCAGACCGCGCCGGAGCGCAAGACGCTGCTGGCGCGGCTGCGGACGATGGGGCTCACCACCGGGCAGGGCAGGCGGCTGCTGGCCTTCGAGGCAACCCCGCAGGCGCTGCTGGCGGCGGGCGGCGGCCTGCTCACCGGCTGGGCGACCATCGTCCTGCTGTCCCCCGGCATCGATCTGGTGCCACTCGCGCTCGCGGGCGTCGCCGGATCGGACACCAGCCCCGTCACGCTGCGCGCGGACCTCTGGTCGCTGGCGCTGCCGGCCGCCGGGGTGGTGGCGCTCGCCGCCGCGGTCGCGGGCGTTCAGGCGTGGTGGGCGAGCCGCCGCGGATCGATCACCGAACTCAGGGCAGGAGACTCCCGATGACCTCGTCCACCTCCACGTCCGGCGGGACGGCAGGCACGGACCGCGCGGCCGAGACGACACTGGCCGAGCTGGAGCAGCGGGCCGCGGCCCGCCGGAACCGCCCCTCCTACGGGCATGACGCGCTGATCGCCTGCGACCGGGTGGTGCGGATCTTCACCACGGACGGGGTGGAGGTGCAGGCCCTCCAGGGCCTCGATCTGCTGGTCACCGAGGGCGAGTTGATGGCCCTGGTGGGGGCATCGGGCAGCGGCAAGTCGACGCTGATGAACATCCTGGCGGGGCTGGACGTGCCGACGGCAGGCTCGGCGAAGGTCGCGGGCTGCGATCTGCTGTCGATGGGCCCTAAGGAACGGCTGCGCTACCGGCGGGACGTGGTCGGGTTCGTCTGGCAGCAGACCGCCCGCAATCTGCTCCCGTATCTGACCGCGATCCAGAACATCACCCTGCCCATGCAGTTGCGCGGCGGGGGGAGCAAGCGTGAACGGGCGGCCCGCGCCGAGTCGTTGCTCGCCATGCTCGACATCGCGGACTGCCGCGACCGGCGGCCCCAGCAGCTCTCCGGCGGGCAGCAGCAGCGGGTGGCGATCGCGGTGGCGCTGGCCAACAACCCGTCCGTGCTGCTGGCGGACGAGCCGACCGGGGAGCTGGACTCGGCCACCGGGGAACAGGTCTTCGCCGCGTTCCGGCGCGCCAACGAGGAGTTGGGCACCTCGATCGTGATCGTCACCCATGACCAGGCGGTCGCGAACGAGGTGCGCCGTACGGTCGCCATCCGCGACGGCCGTACGTCCTCCGAGGTGCTGCGCCGGACGGAGGTGGACGCGGCGACGGGCCAGGAGTCGCAGGTGGCACGGGAGTACGCGATGCTCGACCGGGCGGGGCGGCTCCAGTTGCCGGCCGACTACACGCAGGCGCTGGGCATGGAGCACCGGGTACTGCTGGAGCTGGAGCAGGACCACATCGGCGTCTGGCCGGACACGCACGGGGCGTCGGCGGACGGTCCGGCTGAGGGCAGTCCGGCTGAGGGCGCACCGGAGAAGTAGCGGCGGTCGGGCGGCCCTTCAGCCACGCCCGACCGTGAGGCTGAGCCCACCGCGCCCGGCGACCGCTCAGCCGTGCCCGACGGAGAGGCCGAGGCCGCCCAGGCCGCCGGCCGGATCGCGGCGCAGGGCGATCGAGCCGAAGGGCGTCCGCAGCCGCAGCCAGCCGCCCGCGCCGCCGGCCGAGAGCAGCGAGACCGGGAAGTCCGGGTCGGGGCGCAGGAAGCCGAGGGACTGGGCGGCGTGCACGGCGCGCAGGGGCAGGTCCGTGGTGCCGACCGGCCGGGACCAGATCTCGCGGCCGATCCGGTCGCGCTCGGCGCGGGTGCGCGACTCCTCGGGCAGCGCCTCGTCCCGCGTACGGAATTCGGCGACGGCCAGGTCGAGTGCGGTGCGCAGGGCGTCGGGCCGGGGCAGTCCGGCCTGCTCCCGCCAGGGCCCCCGGGGCGGCAGGACCCCGGTCCAGGGCGGCCCGGTGACGGGCGCGGGCAGCGAACCCCCCGCACCGGCCGCACCGGAGACGTCGAGGGACAGGGACTCCAGCAGCTCCCCGGCCGACACCGTGACGTCGAGCGTCTCGGGGCGCGCCAGGCGGGCGGTGCGGATGGCCAGGACCTCGAAGGAGGGCGGCCGGCCGAACACGGCCAGTGCGTCGCCGCCCGCCTGCAACCGGACCGCGGCGGCCCGGTCGTAGTGGAGCAGCCGGCCGAGGAAGGCGGCGAGATCCGCCGCCTCCCTCGCGTCGGCGAACTGCAGCGACTGCACGGGCACGGTCATGCCGCGGCGGGCTCCTCTGCCAGGTACTGCTGGAGGTAGAGCTTCTCCTCGGCGGAGATCCGCCGGGGCCGCTCCGCCGCCAGGTCGTACGGCACGACGACGGTCGAGGCGCGTACGTAGACCTGCTCGGGGTCCTTGATCTCATAGGCGATCGTCAGGGACGCGGCGCCTATCTTCGTGACCCACGACTCGACGGTCACCGGCTCGTGCCGGTGGACCAGCGGCCGTACGTAGTCGATCTCGTGGCGGGCCACGACGGACCCGCCCGAGAACGACGGGGAACCGTCCCCGGGCGCCAGCCGGAACATGAAGTCGATGCGCGCCTCCTCCAGGTAGCGGAGGAAGACCACGTTGTTGACGTGGCCGAAGGCGTCCATGTCCGACCAGCGCAGGGGGCAGCTGTAGATGTGCCGAGCCAAGACGATCAGCCTCGCGTGAGCTTCTTGTACGTGGCGCGGTGCGGGCGGGCCGCGTCCGCACCGAGGCGCTCGATCTTGTTCTTCTCGTACGACTCGAAGTTGCCCTCGAACCAGTACCACTTGGAGTCACCCTCGTAGGCGAGGATGTGCGTGGCGACCCGGTCCAGGAACCAGCGGTCGTGGGAGATGACCACAGCGGCGCCCGGGAACTCCAGCAGCGCGTTCTCCAGCGAGGAGAGCGTCTCGACGTCCAGGTCGTTGGTGGGCTCGTCGAGGAGCAGCAGGTTGCCGCCCTCCTTGAGCGTCAGCGCCAGGTTGAGGCGGTTGCGCTCACCACCGGAGAGGACGCCGGCCGGCTTCTGCTGGTCCGGGCCCTTGAAGCCGAACGCGGAGACGTAGGCGCGGGACGGCATCTCGACCTGGCCGACGTTGATGTAGTCCAGCTCGTCCGAGACGACGGCCCAGAGGGTCTTCTTCGGGTCGATGTTGGCGCGGGACTGGTCGACGTAGGAGATCTTGACCGTGTCGCCGATCTTGACCGAGCCGCTGTCGGGGGTCTCCAGGCCCTGGATCATCTTGAACAGCGTGGTCTTGCCCGCGCCGTTCGGACCGATGACGCCGACGATGCCGTTACGGGGCAGCGTGAACGACAGGTCGTCGATGAGGACCTTGTCGCCGAAGGCCTTCGAGAGGTTCTCGACCTCGACGACGATGGACCCGAGGCGCGGGCCCGGCGGGATCTGGATCTCCTCGAAGTCCAGCTTCCGCATCTTGTCGGCCTCGGCCGCCATCTCCTCGTACCGGGCGAGACGGGCCTTGGACTTGGTCTGGCGCCCCTTGGCGTTCGACCGCACCCACTCCAGCTCCTCCTTGAGGCGCTTCTGGCGCTTCTCGTCCTTGCGGCCCTCGACCTTGAGGCGGGCGGCCTTCTTGTCGAGGTAGGTGGAGTAGTTGCCCTCGTAGGGGATCGCGCGGCCGCGGTCGAGTTCGAGGATCCACTCGGCGACGTTGTTCAGGAAGTACCGGTCGTGGGTGACGGCGACGACCGCACCCGCGTACTTCGAGAGGTGCTGCTCCAGCCAGTTCACCGACTCGGCGTCCAGGTGGTTGGTGGGCTCGTCGAGGAGGAGCAGGTCCGGGGCCTCGATGAGGAGCTTGCAGAGCGCCACGCGGCGCTTCTCGCCACCGGAGAGGTTGGTGACCGGCCAGTCGCCGGGCGGGCAGCCCAGGGCGTCCATGGCCTGCTCCAGCTGGGCGTCCAGGTCCCACGCGTTCGCGTGGTCCAGGTCCTCCTGGAGCTTGCCCATCTCCTCCATCAGCGCGTCGGAGTAGTCGGTCGCCATCAGCTCGGCGACCTCGTTGAAGCGGTGGAGCTTGCCCATGATCTCGGCGGCGCCGTCCTGGACGTTTTCCAGGACGGTCTTCTCCTCGTCCAGCTTCGGCTCCTGCATGAGGATGCCGACGCTGAAGCCGGGCGACAGGAACGCGTCACCGTTGGACGGCTGCTCCAGGCCCGCCATGATCTTCAGCACCGTGGACTTACCGGCGCCGTTGGGGCCCACGACACCGATCTTCGCGCCGGGCAGGAAGTTCAGATTGACGTCATCGAGAATCACCTTGTCGCCGTGCGCTTTGCGCGTCTTGCGCATGGTGTAGATGTACTCAGCCAAGAGAAACCGTCCGGCAGCAATAGAGGTGTGGGCAGATACACCCATCTTGCCTGACACCCGCCCCCGGACGGAAACCCGTCCACCCACCGGCACCGGAACCCCGGTCGCCTCATGCGCGCGGGCGATCACTCACCGTCCGTGTGCGGCTTCCTCCGGCGGAGCAGAAAGACCGCGCCACCACCCACGACGAGCAGCCCGATGGCGACGGCGGCGAGCATCGGGGTGGCGCTGGAGCCGCCCGTGGCGGCGAGGTCGCCCTCAAGCCCCGACGAGGCGGAGCCGGTCGTGGCCGGGACGGATTGCTCAGCGCTCTGCGTGCCGACGTCGTTGCCCGCGCCGCCCGCCTCCTCGCTCTCCTTCTCCAGGACGCTGCCGCTGGTGGCGCAGTCCAGCGTCCCGGTGAAGGTGCGGCCGAACCCGGCGGGCCCGGTGATCGTGAAGTCGTACGCCTGGTCCTCGGCGACGGGGACGGTCACCGTGCTGGTCTCCCCGGCGGCGACGGTGTGCTCCGTGCCGGCCAGCTCGAAGGTGAACGGCTCGTCGCCCCGGTTGGCAGCCGTGATGTCCACGCCGCCCTTCGCGCAGTTCTTCCGCGCGGTGAGCGCCGGGGCGGCGCCCGTCTCGGCCCAGGTCGCGGTGGCCCGGGCGGAGACCGTGGACTCGCTGGAGCCGGCCAGGATCTGGGTCTGGGTGCGGCCGGTCCCGGCGAAGGCCCGGCCGACCGGCACCGAGGTGGTGGCCTGGACCGCCAGGGACGCGGTGCCGTCGGCGGTGTCCTTCGGCACGGCGAAGTAGAGCCGGTCCCCGTCGGACGCCTCGGTGACCAGGGCGCCCTTCTTGTCGGTGACCCGGACGCCGCTGGCCGCCGCGTCCACCGGGGGCGACACCGAGACCTGGCCCGCGGCGGTGCGGACGGTCACCGGTCCGAGCAGCTCGCCCGCCCGGCCGGAGACGGCGGCCGGCTCCAGGGTCAGCGAGGTCCGGGGCTCCTTCTCCGGGCGCGCGCTGCGCTGCAGCCAGTCGGCGAGCTTCTCCGCCTGCTTGTCCGACGCGGTGACGTCGGCGTTGTCCGAGTAGCGCCAGATGGCGACCTGGGTTCCGGCGGCGGCGGTCCGCTCGGTCAGCGGGCCGGTACCGGCCGCCTCGGCGAGCGCCGCCAGGTCGTCGACCTGGGGGTAGGAGTGCTGGAGGATCCAGCGGATCTTCCCCGCGTTCCGGTTGCCGCCGAGCGAGGTCTCGGCCCAGGGGGTCTCCAGGTACTTCGCCTGGTCCTGGGTGGGGTTGTGGAGGTCGATGCAGTAGGTCTTGAGCTTGCCGCCGCCGTCCACGGTCATCTCGAACAGTCCGGCGGGCAGTTCCTGGGTCCGGTCGGGCACCCCGCCCTCCCCCGCGACGCGGAGCACGGCGCTGTCGAAGGTCTTCAGTCCGTCGAGCACCGCGGCCGCGCCGCCCTGGTGCCGGCCCGGGTCGTCGGCCGCCGCCGGTCCGGCGCCGACGAGCGCGGCCGCCGCGACGAGACCGGTGACCAGCAGCGCGGCGACCGGGCGGAGGATCCCGCGGCCGGGGGGCGCCCCTGTGGTGCCGGACGACGCAGCGGACGCTGAAGACGCAGAAAACACAGAATTCCCCTCCGGGCGAGGCCCTCGCGCATGGTGCGCGTGTGGGGGAATGCCTCGCCAACAGACCCAAGTGACCCGTGAGCACTGGGAATCCTAAAGAACGGGCGGAGGTGAGTCCCCCGTACCGCCCTTCGCCAACCATTCCGAATCGGAATCGTTATCGCCGGGGCGACGGCCGCGAACAGCCCTTTCAGGACACCGCCGCCATTTCGGCGGCTCCTTCCCGGTCCCTCCTGGAGAGGTCCGCGTCGCCGTCCGTGTTCCGCTCCGGACGCTCCGTCAGAACCGGTTCCGTTCTGACCGCCCGGCGGAAGGCGGCTGTTCCCCGGCTCAGATCGTGACCGACGGCGACGGCCTCGACGTCGACGAACGCCCTTCGCTGACCGGCCTGTTCCTCCTCACGGACCTTCAACCTGCCGTGCACGACCAGGGGTTCTCCGACCGAAACGGAACCGGCCAGATTCGCGGCGAGCGTGCGCCAGGACCAGACGGTGTAGAAGCTGGTACGGCCGTCGGCCCAGAGCTGTTTCTCGCGGTCCCAGCGGCGCGGAGTGACGGCGAAACGGAATCGCGCCATTCCTCCGGTGGCCGTCTCCCGGAAGTCCACCGCGGTCGCCGCGTTACCCACCAGGGTCACCAAGGTCTCGTTCATTTCCCGCCCCGCTTTCCTCGCACCGCGCGTACCTCGTCGTACCGCGGTGTCGTACGCACTCCATGGTGCGCGCCGGAAAGGAATCGCGTCGGGGCCTGTGGACTACCGGCCGGTTGTGGAGAACTCCGTCACCGTCACGTACCGCTCGCGCACTTCCCGGTAGCGCACCAGCTCGGCCGCGACCGGGTCCAGGACCCTGGCCCGGCCGCACCCGGCCGCCGCCTCGCGCAGCCGCCGCTCGGCGTCCTGCCCGTAGCGTCTGGCCGGTCCCCGGATCGCCGCGGCGCAGGCCCACTCGACCAGCGGGCCGCCGACGACACCGGCCAGCATGATGAGCGCGGGGATGACGAGCCCCGGCTCCAGGACGCCGATGATCTGGCCGACGAGCCACAGGCCGCCGAAGATCTGGAGGAGCGTCATCGACACCTGGGCCAGCACCGCGGCCGGCCACCACTTCGGCCGGGGCGGCTTGGCCGGCCGGCCGCCGACCGGGGCGCCGACGACCGGGACGCCCGTGCCCGTGCTCCGCCCCTCCTCCGGACCGCCGCCCCGCTTGGAGGCTCCGGGCGCCCCGGCCCTGACGGCCAGTTCGTCCAGTGCCTCGGGCAGCCCTTGCGCCCCGGTGAACGCGGCTTCGCGCACCGCCTGCGCCCAGGGTCCGGGCAGCCCGTCCGCGGCGTCGTCCGCGACGATCCGCACCGCCTGCTCCACCCGCTGCCGGGCCGTCAGCTCCTCCTCGGGCGGGGTGAGCGCCTGGCCCAGCCGGTCCAGGCTGCCGGGCAGGCCCCGGTTCTCGTACCAGCGCCAGAGCCGCAGCCACGGCGTCCCGCAGGCCCGGCTCGCGTTCCGGCGCCACTCCCGCTCGGCGGCCTGTCCGGCGGCCGCCGCGCCGACGGCCTCGGCCAGCCGGTCGGTGAACTCGTCGCGGGCCCGCTCGCCGAGACCGGGCCGCCCCTCGGCCACGTACACCCGGCGCAGCCGCGCGGCCGCCGCGTCGACGTCGGCGGAGAGGCGGCGGGTGGCGGCGGTGCGGTCCTGGACGAACCGGCCGATCATCTCGCGGAGTTCGGGCACCCCGTCGCCGGTGAGCGCGGACAGGGACATGACGGTGGCGCCGGGTTCGCCGTGCTCGCCGAGCGCGATGCCGTCCTCGTCCAGGAGGCGGCGGAGGTCGTCGAGGACGAGGTCGGCCGCCTCACCGGGCAGCCGGTCCGTCTGGTTGAGGACGACGAAGGTGACCTCGGCGTGTCCGGCGAGGGGGCGCAGATAGCGCTCGTGGAGGGCGGCGTCCGCGTACTTCTCCGGGTCGACGACCCAGATCACCGCGTCGACCAGGGCCAGCACCCGGTCCACCTGGGCGCGGTGTTCGGTGGCCGCCGAGTCGTGGTCGGGCAGGTCGACCAGGACGAGCCCCTGGAGCGCCTCGTCGAAGGCGGCGGGCCCGGGGTGGGGCCTGCGGCGCAGCCGCCCCGGGACGGCCAGGCGGTCCAGCAGACCGGCCGCCCCGTCCGTCCAGCTGCACGCGATGGGCTGGGAGGTGGTGGGCCGGCGCAGCCCGGTGTCGGAGATGGGGGCCCCGGCGAGCGCGTTGAACAGCGTCGACTTCCCGCTGCCGGTGGCTCCCGCGACGGCGATGACCGTGTGCCGCGAGGAGAGCCGCTGCCGGGCCGCCGCCTCGTCCAGCACGCGTCCCGCCTCGGCGAGGGTGTCCCGGTCGAGCCGGGCGCGGGAGAGCCCGACGAGTTCGCGCAGGGCGTCGAGCCGGGTGGGCAGCGGCCCCTCGGCGGGGGCGTACGCCTCGACCTGCGGGTCCGCGTCGTCCTCGGCGGGCGTACGGGGTTCGCTCTCCCCGGCTTCGCGGGCCTCGGCGGCAGCCGCGCGCCGGGCGATGAGCCCGTCGTCCCAGCGCCCGTCCTTGCGCCCGTCCGTCTTCCCCGTACCGCTGTCGCTGTCTTTGCCGTGGTCCTCGTCCGTGACGGCAGTCATCGCTGCCACCTCTCCTTCTGCAGTACGGAAAGCGCGGCGATCAGTTCGGCCTGGGGTTCGGGGGTGACGTCGAGCGCGTCGAGCGGGGCGAGGCGGCGTTCGCGTTCGCCGCCGAGGACCTGGTCGAGGTAGGTCGTGAGCAGCTCACCGCCCTTGTCGCGGAGGCGCAGCGCGCCCTGGGCGCCGATGCGTTCGGCGAGCTGCTCCCCCGCCGCCCGGGCGCGCCGCCCACCGAGGAGGGCGGCCGCGAGGAGCGCGGCGACGGTCTCGGGGGCGGGCGCGACACTGCGGTCGAGCTGGCGCACCTCCTCCTCGGCCAGCTCCTCCAGAACCCGGCGCCACCGGCGTACGGCGACGGCGATCCGCCCTTCGACGTCCTCGGCGGGCCCCCAGCCGCCGGCCTCCCGCCCGGCGTCCTCGAACCGGAACAGGGCCCCGGCGGGTTCGCGGCGCCACTGGGTGCGGATCTGTTCGTCGGCGGCGGAGACCGAGCACTGGAGCAGAGCCACCAGGCTGTCGACGAGGGCTTCGAGGAGTTCCTCGGGCGTGCTGTAGAGGGGGTAGCCGCGCCACCGGGTCCGCGCGTCCCCGGAGAGCACCGCCCCGCTCTTCAGGCGGCGGCGGATCCGGGCGGCCTCCTTGCCGTACGCCTCGTCGACCACCCCGGTCAGCCGTACGGAGGCGGCGTACTGGGCGGCGACCGCGGAGGCCAGGGCGGGCATCCGTACGTTGAGCGACTCGATGACGCCGGAGGCGGTGCGCCCCACCGCCTGCTGCCGGGCGGCGGGGTCCTGGGCCCGGTGGGCGAGCCAGGCGCGCAGCGGGGCGACGGCGCTGGTGGGGAGCAGTCCGCTGCCGCCGCCGGTGGACTCGGGCAGTTCGGGGATGGTGAAGCGGGGTACGTCCCCGAGTCCGGACCGGGTCAGCAGCGCCGCGTACTGCCGGGAGACCTCGGCGATCACCTGGTGGGGCACCCGGTCGAGGACGGTGACGAGGGCGGCGTCGTACTCCTTCGCGGTACGCAGCAGGTGCCAGGGCACGGCGTCGGCGTAGCGGGAGGCGGTGGTGACCATCACCCAGACGTCGGCGGCGCAGATGAGTTCGGCGGCCAGGACGCGGTTGCGGACGACGAGCGAGTCGATGTCGGGGGCGTCCAGGAGCGCGAGCCCGCGGGGCAGGCTGAGCGCGGTCTCCACCCGCAGGGCCATCTCCCCGTCCTCCCCGCGTGCGGCGAGGTCGTCGAGGCCGTCCGGGTCGGGCGTCTGCCCCGGCGGCAGCCAGATCCGGGTGAGCTGCGGCAGCACCCGTACCCCGGCGAACCAGTGGTGGTCGTCCGGGTGGCAGACCAGCACCGGGGTCCGGGTGGTGGGCCGCAGCACCCCGGCCTGGCTGACCCGGCACCCCACCAGCGAATTGACCAGGGTGGACTTCCCGGCCCCGGTGGATCCGCCGATCACGGCGAGGAGCGGCGCCTCGGGGTCCTTGAGGCGTGGCAGGAGGTAGTCGTCGAGCTGGGCGAGGAGTTCGACCCTGGTCTGCCGGGCGCGTTCGGCCCCCGGCAGGGGCAGTGGGAGACGCACGGCGGCGACACGGTCGCGCAGGGCGGAAAGTGCGTCGATGAGCTGAGGCCGTACGTCCATGGTCACCACATGCGAAGAATGCCCAATTTTGGAGCCTTTTTGAAGCGTATAGACCCCTCTGCGCGGCGGTTCCACCCTCTGGACAGAGTCAGGACAGAGGGGACGAGTGGGGCGGGGGCATAACGAGTGCACAACACCCGGGGCGCGGCGGGCGAAAAGCGCTGCGGGATTCGCACCTACCTGCGATTATCGGTTCGCTTCACCGAACCTCCACATCGTGCCACGCAGGTGAAGCAACCGGGTCCAGGGGATCGGAGCCCTATCCTTGTCCCGGCACGGCCACGGAACCACCGATCAGGACTCCCGGCCCCCGTAGCTCAGTGGATAGAGCAGGCGCCTTCTAAGCGCTTGGCCGCAGGTTCGAGTCCTGCCGGGGGCGCACCGACCGCACCACCGTGAGGCCCTCCGCACAGGAGGGCCTTCTCGTCGTTCAGGGCCGTCGTTGACACGTCGGCCTGCGGTGAAGAAGATTCGATTCATCCCGGGGATGCCAGCGCATCGTCGCACCGGCCCCCTCTTCGCCGGCAGGACCCGTCGGGGACGACCGGACTCCCGGCCCGCATCGCTTTCATCGCGCCGGACCACCGCAACGCGCCCTCCCCCACCTTCTTCTCCTTCTCTCCTTCTCTTTCTTCTTCGCCTTCCTCGGCTTCCGCACGCCCGCCGCACACCGCGCGCGGCTGCCCGCGCGTATCCCGTTCGTGCCCTGCCGGGCGGGGGATGCCCCCCTCTCACCGGTCTCTTCCCGGTGTACGTCGCGGGCTCGGTCCCGGCGGTGCTGCTGACCTTCATACCCGCCGAGATCTGGCCGAGTTGGCGGACCGTCCTGGCGCACACCTTCCTGGTCCAGTCGTGGATCCCGGATCAGCGACCACCACCATCGCGTCACGGCCGTCGTCTGCGTGGTGCTGACCTTCGTGGGGCCGACGCCGGCCGACCGGGTCGATCAGTGCGCGCTCGGCTCCGGCTTCGTCACCTCGTGCTTGTCCTCGGCGGCGCTCCCGCCGCCGGGGTTGCGGGGCTTGACGAACAGCGTGGCCGCGAGCGCCAGGAGCAGCAGCCCGGCGCACACGTAGCTGGACACCTCGATCGCGTCGGCCATCGCCTGGCGTGCGGCGTCGGCGGCGGACGCGGTCTGCGGGTCCGCCGCGAGGCCCGGGATGACCGAACCGGCGCTGTCGGTCACCACACCGCTCAGCTCCCGGGCCTGTTCGTCGGGAACCCCGGAGCCGGTCAGACTGTCGCGCAGGTTGGAGGTGATCGTGGTGAAGAACAGGGTCGTCAGCACGGCGATGCCGAGCGCGGCGCCGAGTTCGCGGGACGCGCTCTGGAGGCCCGACCCCTGTCCGGCGCTCTCGGCGGGCACGTCCACGAGCACGATGTTGGTGACCTGCGCGGTGGCGAAGCCGACCCCGATGCCGTAGACGAACAGGGCGATCGCGATCAGCCACCAGGCGCTGTCGGTGGCCGCGATCAGGCCCAGCATCGCCAGGCCCGCCGCTTCGAGGATCAGGCCGAGGCGCACCAGGGTGATCGGCGCGCTGGACATCGAGAAACTCGCGCCGCTGGCACAGAAGCTGCCCGCCGCGAGGGCGACGAGCGCCAGGCCCGCCTGGAACGCGCTGTAGTCGAGGGCGAACTGCAGCCAGAGCGGCATCACCGCGATGATGCCGAACTCACCGAGTCCGACGACCAGCGTGACGACGTTGCCGTTGCGGAACGAGGCGATGGAGAACAGCCGCACATCCATCAGCGGCTCCTCGTTGCGCCGACTGAGGGCCGTCTGCCGCCGCCAGAAGACCACCATGACGAGGATGGACACGACGAACGCGACGAAGACCGGGGAGGGGCCGCCGCTCCAGGAGATGCCGGCGACCTCCAGCGGTTCGATGGTCTTGAGCCAGCCGTACGTACGGCCCTCGATCAGCCCGAACGCGAGGAAGCCGAGCCCGATCGCCGACAGGACGCCGCCGAGGACGTCGATGCTGCCGCGCGTACGGGGCGAGGCGGGCAGGTAGTAGAGGGCGCCGGCGATGATCAGCGCCACCAGCGGGATGTTGATGCCGAAGGCCCAGCGCCAGGAGAAGTCGGCGAGCCAGCCGCCCAGCAGCGGACCCACGGCCGCCGCGGCTCCGATGGTCGATCCCCAGACGGCGAACGCCTGCCCTCGGGCCTTGCCGGTGAACGTCGCGTTCACCAGGGCCAGCGAAGTCGGCAGGATCATGGCGCCGCCGATGCCCTGCAGGAAGCGGGCGAGGATCAGCAGGCCGCCGTTGGGGGCGACCGCCGCCACCAGGCTGGTGAGCCCGAAGACGACGAGGCCGATGAGGAAGATCTTGCGGGCCCCGTGCAGATCGGACAGGCGCCCGGAGATCAGGAGCAGGGCCGCGAAGATGATCGCGTACGACTCCTGGACCCACTGGGCCTCGACCGAGGTGACCTCCAGGTCCTCGATGATCGGGGCGAGGATCACGTTGACGATGGTGATGTCGACAACGATCAGGGCCACGCCCAAGGACACGGCGACGAGGCCGAGCCATTGACGCATGGACGGGGTCTCTTCTGTGGCGATCACGGTTCCTCCACCCTGGTGTATCTTTATAGTGAAGGTAACTCTGCGCGCTGTGGCCGTCAAATCGAGTAGCGGCATGGCGAGGGTGAACGCGGAGGGGTCGTCCGAGGGGGCCGCACGAGGAGGGGGTGACCAAACTGGACGCCCCGTTCCCCGGGCCGCACCGGCACAGTTGCGGTGAACCTGCGCCGGATGGCCGGGAGCGTCCGGGACGTGGTGGCCGTGGAGGCGGTGGCGTACAGCAGTTCGCTGCTGCCGGAGGACATCGCGGCCATGATCAAGGAGGAGTACCCGGACGCCGAGGTCACGGCGGACCAGCCGGCGGGTCTGCGGCTGGACGGGACGGGCCGGGCGACGATGCCGGTCTGGCACGTGACGGCGGAGCGCAGGGCCTCAGTGCGCTGCGGGCCCTGCGGTCCGGTCCGTCGGAATCGGTCCGCAGGGCCCCGTCGCGCGGTGTGCGGTGTGCGGGAAGGGTAGGAAGGGTTACGACCGGGACGCGTGCAGGAAGCGGCCGGTCATCGACTTCCCGGTCTTCAGCATCTTGGCGGGAGGGCCTTCGTAGACGATGCGGCCGCCGTCGCCCCCGGCGCCGGGCCCGAGGTCGACGACCCAGTCCGCGTGGGCGACGATGCCGAGGTTGTGCTCGATGACGATGACCGAGGCGCCGCCGTCGACCAGAAGACCGAGCCCACGGCGAAGTTGGGGAAGGTGATCGCACCTTCGTTGAGCGACAGGGAACGGCCGCCCGCACGTGCTGAGGCTTTCGATGAGCTCACTCTCTGGTCCCGTTCCTTGTGTGGGAACCCCTCGGGCGGCGCTCGTCGTACTCGTCGGCGAGCAGGGAGTCCATGGTGTCGCGGAGCTGGGCGATGAAGTCCTCGAACTGCTGGAGCTGGTCGGGGCTGTACCGGGCCATGACCTCGGCCATGCGCTGGGCGTAGGGGCCGAAGAACTCCTCGGCCCGCGGCCTGACGTCGGGGCTGCTGCGCAGCGTCACGATCCGGCGGTCGGTGTGCTCCCGGGTCCGCACGATGTGCCCGGCCGTCTCCAGGCGGTTCAGCAGGGTCGCGGTGGCGCCGGACGAGAGGGAGATCCGCTCGCTCAGCCGGGCGGGCGACAGCGGCACGCCCTGGTCCTCCGCATAGAGGATCTCGGTCAGGGCCGCGGCGTCCGTGGAGTGCAGACCGAGCCAGGTCGCGAAACGCTGCGTGAAATCGGTGTAGTTCGCGCCGAACGCCCTGAGTCCGTCCATGAGGCGGTCGCGCTGGGCCTCAAGTGCACCGGAGTCCGCTTCCTCCATCGACATGCTCCAACTTCCCCATCTGCCTGGGTGACACGCTCCGTCACCGGGTTCGACAACTTACCCGAGGGACGTATCTTCATGGCGAAGATACACCAACAGGGAGGTACATGGTGCGGAGGCGAGGCGGCCCCCGCGCCGGAGCGCCCACGCCTTGCGCGTCAGGCACGTGCACACAAGTGATCGCCGCGACGGCCGGCATACGAACCGGCCGACGCTCGGGGGCTTTTGAATGCCGTAGCGCAGACGACCCGGGTCTCCGACCTCGCCGTCTTCGGCGTGGCCGAACTGGACGACCAGGGACGCGCGGTGTCCCCGGAGGAAGAACCCACGGCTCCCCGGAGCGGTCTGGCGATCGTCGGCGCCCACCTCTTCACTCCGGCCGTCCACGAGGCGGTGCGCGCGATCCGGCCCTCGCTGCACGAAGGGACGGCGGGAGCAGACCGACGCATCCGACGCCCGCGACCTTCGGGCAGGAGTTCGGACATACCCGGACGGGAGTTCGAGCGCGCTGAAACCTTCCGCCCGACGGGACGTTCGTCAGGGCATGGGAGCGGGCAAATCGATCAGGTGGGCTCCGAAAGGCGGAATCCCCTCCGCGGGACCGGCCCCCGCCCCGCACCGTCACCCGGCGGGCATCCGCGGCCCCGTGCCGCCGTCCGTCCACCACGGTCCCGCCGCCCGCACACCGAAGCGCCCGCGTGAACTACGCACCATCAGGGAAAGGAGCGCCGCGATGGCGACGCCGCTGTCCGCCGACAAGCTGCTCAAAGCCCTCCGCGACGAAGGCCTCCACGTCGTCGAACACCGGAGCTGGCGTACCAACAACCGCAACCACAAAGGCCCGTGGGGCCCGGCGCACGGGGTGATGATCCATCACACCGTCACCTCGGGCACCGCGTCCTCGGTCGAGCTCTGCTACAACGGCCACTCCGCCCTGCCCGGCCCGCTCTGCCACGGGGTCATCGCCAAGGACGGGACCGTCCACCTCGTGGGGAACGGGCGGGCCAACCACGCCGGGCTCGGCGACGACGACGTGCTGCGCGCCGTCATCGCGGAGAAGGCGCTGCCCCCGGACAACGAGGCCAACACCGACGGCAACCGGCACTTCTATGGTTTCGAGTGCGTCAACCTCGGCGACGGCAAGGACCCTTGGCCGGCGGCCCAGCTGCTGGCGATCGAGCGGGCCGCCGCCGCCGTCTGCCGGGCGCACCGCTGGTCGCAGCGGTCCGTGATCGGGCATCTGGAGTGGCAGCCGGGCAAGATCGATCCGCGCGGCTTCACGATGAACTCGATGCGCACCCGGATCGGCAAGCGGCTGGGCGGCTCCCCGGACGGCCCTTCCGAGCCGCCGCCGAAGCCGACGTACGAGCCGTTCCCGGGGGCCGCGTTCTTCACGGTGGGCCGTAACAGCGCGATCGTCACGGCGATGGGCAAGCGTCTGGTGGCCGAGGGCTGCGGCCGGTACACGGTGGGCCCAGGACCGGCCTGGTCCGAGGCCGACCGGAAGTCGTACGCCGCCTGGCAGCGCAAGCTGGGCTACTCGGGAGGCGACGCGGACGGCATTCCCGGGAAGAGCAGTTGGGACCGGCTCAAGGTGCCCAACGTGTGACGGACGAAGGCGCCCGGCTCTCCCCCTCCTTCGCGGGAGGGCGAGAGCCGGGCCTCCGCGCCCGGGTCAGCGGTTGAAGCCGCTGCCCAGTTCCGCCTTCGCGGCCACCGTGCCGAGCGTCCCGTGGCCGAAGCTGAACGAGCCCTTGGCCGCGAGGCCGGAGGCGGTGGCCGGGAACACCCACAGGGCGCCCTCGTCCGCGTTCTCGCCCGGCGCACCCACGGCCAGTTCGGTGCGGCCGTCGCCGTTCAGGTCGCGCAGGGACACCGCGCCGCCGAAGCGGTCTCCCTTCTCCACGGCCCCGACGACATCCGGGGTGCCCTGGTTGAAGCCGTAACTGCCCTTCCCGGTGGGGCCGGTGGCGGTACCGGGGAGGACGACGAGTCCGCCCGCCCGCTGGACCGTGCCCTGGCCCTCACCGGGGACGCCCACCGCGATCTCGCCGTAGCCGTCGCCATCGGTGTCCCCGATGGCCACGGACGTACCGAAGGCGTCGTCGTCCTCGGCGGCCCCGGGCACGCCGGCCGAGTCCTGGTTGAGGACGACGGCCTTGGTGCCCTGCGGTCCGGTCGCGCCGCCCGGTACGTAGGTGAGCATGCCGCCCTTGGCGAGCGGCAGGTCCAGGTCGCTGTCGTAGCCGTCGATGGCACGGCCGACGGCGAGGTCGGCGTACTTGTCGTTGTTCACATTGCCGACGGCGAGGTGTTCGCCGCCCTCCAGGGAGTAGCCGTCCTTCCCCTTCACGGTGGTGAGGTCCGTGCCGAGCCCGGCCGCAGAACCGAGGCCGATGTTGATGCGCCGGGCGTCGAACTCGTCGCCGTCGTTGGCCAGGACGACGAGGTCGTCGCGGCCGTCGCCGTTCACGTCGCCCGCCGCCACGTCGAGGTAGCGCTCGTCGTGGAGGTTCGGGATCTCGCCCGTCGCGGCCGCCGCGCCGTCCCGGGTGAAGGGCCCGGTGAGCGTACGGAGGTCGGTGCCGCCTCCGACGACGAGGTCGGGTGCGCCGTCGCCGTTGAAGTCGCCGACGGTCAGGCCGCGCCCGAGGCGGTCGTACTCCTCGCCGGACAGCAGGGTCGCCCCGCCGGCCAGACCGCCCGGCCCGCCCCACAGGACGGTCGCGCCGCCCGCGGCTTCGGCGGCGCCGGTCTGCTCGCCGGGCGATCCGACGACCAGGTCCGCGTAGCCGTCCTGGTCGAGGTCGGCGGAGGTGACGGAGGTACCGAAGGCGTCACCGGCCTCCGGAGTGCCGGGGACGCCCGCCGAGGCCTGGGTGAACACCCTCTTCGCGGAGTCCTTGACCCCGTTGGCGGAGCCGTAGGCCACGCCGACGTATCCGGCGCCCTCGGCCCCCTTCACGGTCGCGCCGGGCGCGGCGAACGCCAGGTCGGGGAAGCCGTCGCCGTTGAAGTCGGCGCGGGCGCCGTGGGGGTCGGGGGCCGGTGCGGCGTGGGCGGTGGCGGGCAGGGCGACGACTGCGGTGGCCAGGGTGAGGGCCAGGACCACACCGGTACCGATGGCTCGGGATGTCACGGGGACTCCTTCTGCTGGAACGTTCGTTTCCGGGGTGCCGGACGGACAGCGGGAAAGCGCTGTCTGCTCGGCACCGCGGCGTACTTCGGTTGTCACGGACATGGGGGTGATCGAGTGGCCACTCGCACCCCTTCAGACGGGCCTACCGGGCGAAGGGTTGTGCTCGGAACGGCAGTTCGCGGATGATCCGCCGGTGACATCCGGGGTACGGCGGAGGAACGGTGCGATGACGACCGAGGTGCGAACGGTGGGCCCCGGGGAGCTGAACCGGTACGCGGACGGCATCCGCGACGTGTACGCGAGCGCCTTCGCGGCCCCGCCCTGGAACGAGGATCCGGCGCAGGCCGACGTCTATGCGGAGCGGCTGGCGCGGGACGCGCTGCGGCCCGGGTTCACGGCGGCGGTGGCGACGGACGGGGGGACGGTGGCCGGCTTCGCCACGGCCTGGATCACCCCGGAGGCCTTTCCGGCCGACCGCAGCTACGGGCAGGTCGCCGAGGCTCTCGGGGCCGGGCGTACGCGGGCGTGGCTGTGCGGGGCGCTGGAGGTGAACGAACTGGCGGTCGCGCCCGAGGCCCATGGCGCGGGGCTGGGTGCGGCGCTGCTGGAGGCGGTGACGGGGCCCGCCCCGGGCGGCCGGTGCTGGCTGCTGACCTCCGCACGGGCCGAGGCGGCGCTGCGCCTGTACGAGCGGACCGGCTGGCGGCGGGTCGACGCGCCGGTGCCCGGGAAGGCGGCCCTCGTGGTGCTGCTGGGCCCCCGCCACCCGGGGCGGGCCGGGGCCGGCAGCGGCCGGTAGCCCCGCCGCCGCACCCCGGTGACGACGTACGCCGCACCCCGGTGACGACGTACGCCGCACCCCGGTGACGACGTACGCCGCACCCCGGTGACGACGTACGCCGTACCCCGGTGGTGACGTACGCCGTACCCCTGCGGTCACTTACAGCGCGACGACCAGCAGCACGAACGCCGCCAGCGAGAGCACCGTACGCACCCGGTGCAGCGTGTTCCAGCGGGACTCGAAGGCCGCGCGGGCCGCGCTGTCGTCGCCGCCCTCGGAGGCGGCGAGGGCGTTGTTGAGCGGGATGTTCCCGATCACGGTGATCAGATGACCGACGACCGAGCAGATCAGCGCCGCCAGGATGGCCGGTCCCGCCCCTTCGTCGTGCTCGCCGAGGCCGGTGAAGAACGCGGCTGCGGGCAGCGCGACGACGCCGAGGAACAGGACCAGGAAGACCGGCCCGGGGACCTTCTCGTTGAAGCGGCGCATGGCCACGGCGAACTGCTCGTCCGTCAGGTCGGCGAGGCCGGGCATGATCCCGGTCAGGAAGGTCAGCATGAAGCCCGCGTAGAGGCCGGTGACGATCGTGGCAAGCACCAGGAGGAGGGAGGTCATGGCGGGCATCATGGCTTGGGAGGCCGGTTCGCAGGACGCATTTTCGAGCGGCCGCGCCCGCACCGGGGCGGTCCCGATGCGGGCGGGCCCGGCCGTACCGGCCCCCCGGCGTGCGCGGGCGATCCGTCTCGGCCGATCGCGCCCTCGCTCTCAGCCGATCTCGCCCTCGCTCGGTTCCGGCGCGTCGTCCGTCCCGGCTCCGCGCTGGAGCCGGTCCGCCCGGCCGATGGCCGTGGCCAGCTTCTCCACGGCGCTGTCCTCGGTTGACTCCGCCAACCCGGATGCCCGGGAGGCGAGTTCACCGAGGCCGGGTGCGCCGGGCAGGTCGCCTCCGCGCAGCCGGTCGGCGAAGTAGGCGGCAACGGCAGCGACTTGGAGCCGGTCGTTCTCGCCGCCCCAGAGGGTTGTGTCGACCGCCCCGGTCGTGACGGTTCCGGTCTCCTCCTGGGCCTTACGGGTCTTGGGGTCGAGCCAGCGGACCGTCGCCTTGGCCACCGTGCCGGAGGCGCCCTCGCGCAGCCGTACGGCATACAGGGCGGTCACCGTGTGGCCGGGGCCGACCTCGCCGCCGTCGACGCTGTCGTCGCGGAAGTCCTCGTCGGCGACCTTGCGGTTCTCGTAGCCGATCAGCCGGAACTGCTGCACGGTCTTCCGGTCGAACGCCACCTGGGCCTTGGCGTCGCGGGCCCGGATCTCCAGGTGGGCGGGCAGCTGGTCGACGAAGACCTTGCGGGCCTGCGCCTCGTCACCGACGTACGTGGTGTTCCCGTCGCCCTTGTTGGTGAGCTGCTCCATGAACGCGTCGCCGTAGTCACTGCCGACGCCGACACCGAAGAGGGTGATCCCGAACTCGCGGCGGGCCGATTCGATCCTCTTCAGGATGGACTCGGCCTCGGTGTCACCGGTGTTGGCGAGGGCGTCGGAGAGGAGCACCACCCGGTTGGTGGCGCCTTCGCGGTGGCCGTCGACCGACTCCTCGTAGCCGAGGGTGATGCCTGCCTCGACGTTCGTGGACTGGGCCGGACTCATCTCCGCCACCACGTCCTTGATCCGCTTCCGGTTGCCCTCGATGCGGGTCATCGGCAGCCGGGTCTCGGCCTCGTTGCTGAAGGTGACCAGGGCGATGGAGTCGTCGTCGCGCAGTTCGTCGGTGAGGATCGTCAGGGACTTCCGGACCAGGTCGAGGCGGCCGGTCTCGGACATGGAACCCGAGATGTCGACGACGAACGTGAGCGCGGCGGGCGGGCGTTCGGCGGCGGGCGGCGCGGTCTTCGTGGCCAGGCCGACCCGCAGCAGCGACCAGTCGGAGGCTCCGGTTCCACCGCCCCCGCCCTTGCCGGAGCCGATGCGCGCCCCGTCGACGTTCACCGAGAAGCCGTTGCCCTTCGGCCGTTCGTACCCCTGGCGGAAGCTGTTGACGAACTCCTCGGGGCGTACGTCCCCGGCGTCGGGCAGCCTGCCGTCGCCGAGGGTGCGGCGAGCGTAGCCGTAACTGGCGGTGTCCACGTCCAGGGCGAAGGTGGAGAGGTAGTCGGGCACCTCGGGGTCCGGCACGGCGGAGTCCTCGGAGTCGGCGTCTCCCCCCGGTGCGGCCGACCGGCCGTTCTCGGGCGCCACCGCGTCCGGCGCGGGCTGTCCGCCGCCGGTCGAGCCCTGTCCCTTGCGCGAGCCGGAGCTCACGTCGCGCGTGCTGCTCGATCCGCCGTCGGAGGCGCTGCAAGCGGTGAGCACCACGGCACCCGCGAGGAGGAGCGCCACGGCCCCCGCCCGGTGCCCCGCGCGGCCTCCCGCCCGCTTCTCATGTCGTCGGCTGATCTGGTTCATGCGTAACCCCCCACATCGTCACGATGTCCTCGACATCTGTGAATGTGACGTACGGGGCCGCCGACCGGAGTCGACGAAAGCGTTGCGGAACCATCTCGATGCGGCAACAGCGGGCAGGAGACCGGCGGAACATCAGGTTCAGGACACGATGTCCTTACGACTGAACCCGCGGAAGGCCAGCGCGAACAGGATCAGGGCATAGGTCACTGATACGGCCGTGCCCTTGATCATGCCGCCCCACTCCAACTGCGGCTGGAGCGCGTCGGCCCAGGCGAACTGCCAGTGCGCGGGCAGGAAGTCGCGCCAGGAGCCGAGCGCGGTGACCGCGTCGAGGACGTTGCCGACGATGGTGAGGCCGACCGCGCCGCCGACCGCGCCGAGCGGGGCGTCCGTCTTGGTGGAGAGCCAGAACGCCAGCCCTGCGGTGACCAGTTGGGAGACGAAGATGAAGGCCACGACGATCGCGAGGCGCGGCACCGTGTCCCCGGCGGCCAGCGCTCCCCCGGTGGGCAGTTTCAGCGGCCCCCACCCGTAGACCGCCGTCCCCGCCGCCAGCGCGACGACCGGCAGCAGCACCATCGCCGCGAGGCTGAAGCCGAGCGCGACGACGAGCTTGGACCACAGCAGCCGGACGCGCGGCACGGGCGCGGCGAGCAGATAGCGCAGGGAGGACCAGCTCGCCTCGGAGGCGACGGTGTCCCCGCAGAACAGGGCCACCGGCACCACGAGCAGGAATCCGGCCGAGACGAACAGGGAGGTGGCGGCGAAGTTCGCGGCGGACTCGGTCGCCACGTCCATCAGGTTGATCCGGCTGCCGCCCCCGCCACCGCCGCCTCCCCCGCCGCCGTCCTCGCCGTCCGGCGTGCCGCCGATCGCGAAGGCGATGATCAGGATGAAGGGGAGGGCGGCGAGCACCCCGCCCATGAGCAGGGTGCGGCGGCGGCGCAGTTGCCGCATGGCCTCGACGCGGAGGGGAAGCGTGCGCCCGGCGCGGTAGCCCGCGGCCTCCGGGTGCTCGGTCTCCACCCGGACCGCGGGCGGCTGTACAGGGGCGCTCATGCTGCTCCTCCGGAGATCAGGGTGAGGAAGGCGTCCTCCAGGCGGCGGTGCGGTCCGACGCCGGTGACCGGGACGTCCAGCCGGACGAGGTCGGAGACGAGCCGCGAGGTGGTGGCCCCGTCCAGGCGGACGAGGAGCCCGCGCCCGTCGTCGGTGCGGACGGCGGAGCCGATGCCGGGCAGGGCGGCGACCTTCTCCGCGAGCGGCTCGGACACCTCATCGGCCGTGGTCACCAGGATCATGTCGCCGGAACCGGTGATCTCGGCGACCGGACCGGCCTGCACGAGCCGGCCCCGGTCCATGACGACCAGGTGCGTGCAGGACTGCTCGACCTCCGAGAGGAGGTGGCTGGAGACGATGACGGTCCGGCCCCCGGCCGCGTACCGGATCATCACGTCCCGCATCTCACGGATCTGGGGCGGGTCGAGCCCGTTGGTCGGCTCGTCGAGGATCAGCAGGTCCGGCATGCCGAGCATGGCCTGCGCGATGGCGAGCCGCTGCCGCATGCCCTGGGAGTACGTCCGCACCGCACGCGCCAGCGCGTCGCCGAGGCCCGCGATCTCCAGGGCCTCGTCGATGTGGGAGTCCTCGGCGGGGCGGCCGGTGGCCTGCCAGTACAGGTCGAGGTTGGCGCGCCCGGAGAGGTGGGGCAGGAACCCGGCCCCTTCCACGAACGCCCCGACCCGGGACAGCACCGGGGCGCCCGGCCGGATGGCCTGTCCGAAGACGCGGATCTCGCCCTCGTCGGGGGTGATGAGCCCCATGAGCATCCGCAGCGTGGTCGTCTTGCCCGCGCCGTTGGGACCGAGGAGCCCGAGCACCTGACCCTTCTCGACGCGGAAGGACAGCTCGCGCACGGCGTACCGGTCGACGGACTTCGCGTACTTCTTCGAGAGCCCGGTGATCTGGAGCGGTACGTCGGCGAGTTCCGGGTCCGGGGCGGGCGTCGCGGTCCGCCGCCGGGCGGTGATCAGCAGCGCGGCCGCGATGACGAGCGCGGCAGCCGGGAGGCCCCAGGTCCACCACGGGAGCGCGGCCGCGGCGGTTGTCACTGCGGGCGCGGTGGGGACGGTCAGCGGGCCCTCGGCGGTCACGGTGTACGTGGCGGGCTCGGCGGGGGACGCGTAGCCGAGGTCGGTCGCGGAGAAGACGAGCCGCATCCGGTGCCCGGCGTCGAACTCGTGGTCCACGGCGGGCAGCGCCAGCTCTATCGGCTTGCCCTGCTGGTCGGGGGTGATCCGGTAGGGGGCGACGAGCTGGTGGGGCAGAACCTGCTGCCGGCCGTCCGGCGACACGTCGTACACCTTGCCGAAGAGCACCGCGTCCCGGTCGCCGTCCGCCTTCACCGTCACCTTCGCGGTGGGCGTGCCGGTGACGCGCACGGAGCTGTCCAGCGGGGCGGACTCGAACCGGCCGAACTGTCCCGGGAAGTCGAGCGAGAGCCCGACGCCGAGGGAGGAGAGCTGGGCGAGTCCGCCGCCGACGCCGGGCACGGCGGAGATGGCGGGCGGGGCGGCACCGGCCGGGTTGCGGAAGGTCTTGGTCCCGCCGCCGAGTGCGATGTCCCGGCCGCCGCTGCGCAGCCCCGGGTAGGTGTCGCTGCTCGCCCCGCGCAGGAGGGCGGCGCCGTCGGTGGAGTCGACGCCTCCGGTGCGGGTGACGCGGAAGGCGGGCCCGGTGCCGGTGCCGGTGTCCTCCTTGAGATACCGGTCGAACCAGTCCCCGACGCGCCCTTCGACCCGTCCGGTCTCGCTGTCGCCGCCGTCGTGGCCGCCGGAGATCCAGTCGACGGATACGGGTGCGCCGTTGGCGCTGATGGCCTTCTGCATGGCGTCGGCCTGGCCGAGCGGGAAGAGGGAGTCGGACTGCCCCTGGAGAAGCAGCGACGGCACCTTGATGCGGTCGGCGACGGCGGACGGCGAACGCTCGGTGAGCAGCTTCACCGCCTCCGCGTCGGGCTTGCCGCTGACGGCGACCCGCTCGTACATCTCGCAGAGCTGCTTCTCGAACCGCTCGCAGCCACCGCCGGTGGTGATGAAGATCCCGGCCCAGAGCTTCTTGAAGACCCCGTCGGGGAAGAGGGCGTCGGCGAGGTTCCAGTAGGTGATCACGGGCGCGATGGCGTCGACGCGCTCGTCGTGGCCGGCGGCCAGCAGGGAGACGGCCCCGCCGTAGGAGGCCCCGGTGAGACCGACCCGGGGATCGCCCTTGCCGTCCAGCTCCACCTCGGGCCGCTCGGCGAGCCAGTCGATGAGCCGGGAGACGTCCTTGACCTCGTGGTCGGGGTCGTTGAGGGAGATCTCCCCGCCGGACTTCCCGAAGCCGCGCGCCGACCAGGTCAGCACGGCGTACCCGTCGGCGGCCAGCTTCTCGGCCTGGGCCCGGACGTCGTTCTTGCTGCCGCCGAAGCCGTGCCCGATGAGCACGGCGGGCCGCTTACCGGAACCCTCGGCACGGAAGTACGAGGTGTCGATCGGCACCCCGTCCATGCGCAGCGTCCGGTCCTCGCGCTGCACGGCGGGCGAGCCGTCGTCGGCGACGGCGGACCAGGTGCCGCCGCCCACGAGCACGGCGAGCGCGGCGCCGACCGCGGCCCACCGGGCAGGGGTACGGGGCAGCAGGCGCCGCCATCGAGCAGTAGGGGTCTCCATCCCTCGACCCTAAACGGAGGACGCAAGCCGGTTGAGTGCCGCCAGGGTGAAGTGCGCGGCCTCCCTGAGAGGTACGGTGCGCCTCGCCCGTACTCCGGACGCGGTACGGAATTCCTGCCCTCGGGAGGCCCTTGTGGACATTCGCCCCGCTTCGACCGTCGCGGAGCTCCTGGCCGCCGGCCATCTCTTCGACGCCCCGCCCCGCGAGGAGTGGGCGGCCCGCTTCCTCGCCGCGGACGGCCACGTGCTGCTGATCGCGTACGTGGACGGCGTCCCGGCGGGCTTCGTCTCGGGCATCGAGATGCTGCACCCGGACAAGGGCACGGAGATGTGCCTGTACGAACTCGGTGTCGACGAACCGTTCCGCCGCCGGGGCATCGGCAAGGCCCTGACGCGGGCGCTGGTGGACCTCGCCCGGGAGCGCGACTGCTACGACGTGTGGGTCGGCGTGGAGCAGGACAACGAGGCGGCGCTCGCGACGTACGGGGCGGCGGGGGCGGGTGACGACGGGAGGTTCGCGATGCTGGTGTGGGGGTTCGGGGACGACACGGCCGGGCGTCAACCCTGACGTTCGTCGGGGGTCGCTCCTGCCGTTCGGCCCCCGCGCCGGACCGGGTCGCCTTCGTACGTTCGCCGCATGGCAAAGCACACATATCAACACCACTGGCCGCTGAGGCTGTTCGGGGCGGCCGCGCTGCCGGCGACAGCGGCGGCCGGGATCGGGATGCTGTCGCCCGGCGGCCTGGGGCGGCCCGGTCCGACCGAGGTCACGGACGGGGCGTCCGTCTCCGCGTACCGCTCACTGACGGAGGCGGTCGGGGACGCCCCGGGGTGGCTGGGGCACCTCCTGGAGCTGTCCTCGGAGGCCACACTGATCGTCCTCGGGCTGCTGCTGCTCGGGGTCTGCTGGACCGCCCTGCGCCGGAGGGATCCGGGCGCGGTGGCGGGGACCGTGCTGATCGGCGTCGGGACGGTGGTGGCGTACGCCGTCAGCGAGGCGTTGAAGCTGGTCGTCGACGAGGAGCGGCCGTGCCGGGCGGTGGACGGCGCGACGGCGCTCGCCGCGTGCCCCGAGCCGGGCGACTGGTCGTTCCCGAGCAACCACGCCACGCTGGCCGCCGCCCTCGCGGTCGGGCTGGCCGTCCGGCGGCCGCGCCTGGCCGCGGTGACCCTGCCGGTGGCGGTGGCGGCGGCGCTGCTGCGGGTCCTCGTCGGCGTCCACTACCCGCACGACGTGGTCGCCGGAGCCCTGCTCGGCGGGGCGGTCGTCGCCTCGGTGCTCCTGGTGCTGGACCGCCCCGCCGGGCTGCTCGTCTCAGCGCTGCTCGGGCGGTGGCGGGGGCAGGAGGCCGGCCTCGTGCGCGACGACGGCGGCCGCGGCCCGGTTGTCGACGCCGAGGCGCGCCAGGACGGAACTGACGTACGCCTTGACCGTTCCTTCGACCAGGTGCAGCCGCCGGGCGATCTGCCCGTTGGACAGTCCGCCGCCGAGGTACGACAGCACTTCCCGCTCGCGGGGCGTCAGCCCGGCGACCCGCTCCCGGGCGGCCTCCCGCCGGCCGGCCCGCTCCCCGGCCCCGGTGGACGCGAGGTGCGCGACCACCCGGGCGGCGACCTTCGGTGACAGATAAGCGGCGCCCTCGGCCACGGCCCGCACCCCGGCGAGGAGTTCCTCGGGCTCGCCGGACTTGATCAGGAACCCGGCGGCCCCGGCGCTCAGCGCCCGCAGGATGTAGTCGTCCTCGCCGAAGGTGGTCAGCATGACGACGCCGGTGGCGGGCAGGGTGCGGCGGATCTCGGCGGCGGCGTCGATGCCGCCCGTCCTCGGCATCCGTACGTCGAGGACGGCCACATGCGGGCGGTGGGCCCGGACCAGCTCGACGGCCTCGTGCCCGTCGGAGGCCTCGGCGACGACCTCGATGCCCGGGTCGGTGGCGAGCACGGCGCGCACGCCGGCCCGGATCATGGGCTCGTCGTCGGCGACGAGCACCCGGATCGGTTCGGCCTCCGTCGACCGGGGTGCGGCGGCGGGGGCAGCGTCGGACCGGGTCATCGGGCGCTCACGGCGTCAGCGCGTCGCGGGAGACCAGCAGGCCGTCCCGGAAGCAGAGCCGGTACGCGTCCCCGGACCGGTCGTCGAAGCGGTCGGCCGTCATCGCGTAGTACTCGCACGTCACTCCCCGTCGTGTCTGTCGTTCCTCAGGCCCCGCGCCCGCGGGCCGCTCCGCCGACTGCCGGTCCGGCAAAACCTTCTGTATCTCCGTCCGATCCTGCCCCACCCGCAGGCGTGCGTAGTCGCGCGGGTCGAGGACGGACCGGGACGCGGCCACGGTCTCCCACGTCCCGACGACGGCGAGCAGCACCGCGCCCGCCGCCAGCGGCACCGCGAACGCGGTGAGCAGGGTGCGGCGGACGCGCCGCCGGGCCCGCCGGTACCCCGCGGGCGCGGGTGCCTCCCGGCTGTCGGCGGGGCGCGGCGGGATCTGCGCGAGGACACGGTGGGGCAGCCGGGCGGTGACCGCGAAGCCGCCGTCCCGGGGGCCGTGGTCGAGGGAGCCGCCGACGAGCCGGACGCGCTCGTCCAGCCCGATGAGCCCGCGGCCGCCCCACCCGGGAGGAGGGCCGGTCGGCGGGCGGGCGGCTGGACCGGTCGGCGACGGGCGCACCGGCGAGCGGCCCGATGGACGGGGCGTTGCGGCGGGGCCCACCGGAGCGGCGGCCGAGGCCGCGTTCCTGACCGTCACCCGGGTCTCGGTCGCCGTGTGCGCGAGCTCGACGCTCACGGACGTGCCGGGCGCGTGCTTGGCCGCGTTGGTCAGGGCTTCCTGCACGACCCGGTGGGCGGCTCGCCCGACGGCGGGCGGCAGTCCCGTCGCCTCGCCGTCCACGGACAGGTCGACCGGGAGCCCGGAGGCGGCCGCGTCACCGACGAGCCGGCCGATGTCGGAGTCTCCCGGCCCTTGAAGCGGGCCCTCGTGCTCCTCGCGGAGGACGCCGATGACCTCGCCGAGGCGCTCCACCGCCGCCGCGGCCCTGCCCCGGATGTCCTGGGCGGCCCGCCGGTGCTCCTCGTCCAGGCCGGGCGCGAGTTTCAGGGCCCCGGCCGACAGGGCGATCAGGCTGAGGTCGTGGCCCAGCACGTCGTGCATGTCCCGGGCGATCCGGGCCCGCTCCAGCAGTCGCGCCTGCTCGGCGACCAACTGCCGCTCCCGCTCCAGCTGTTCGGCCCGCTCCCAGCCGGCCCGGACCAGCTCCCGGTACTGGCGGGAGAACCGCCCGACGAACCAGGGCACCAGCACGGCGAGGATGACGACCGCGACGAACTGCGTCGCAAGGGCGAGCAGGGACGGCACGACGACCACCGCCACCGCCCCGGCCACCAGAGCCCCGGCCAGACACAGGACGACGGTCCTGCCGCGCCCGGGCCCCCGCCCGGCGGCGAACGCGGCGAGCGCCGTGGGCAGGCCCCACCACCACCCCACCAGGCTCAGCGCGCCGAACGCCGCGACGGCGGGCACCAGCAGACCCCCGGGGTCGGCCCACCGGAGGCCGGATCCCCGGCCGGACCTCCTGCCGGAGCCACCGGAAACCCTGTTCACGAGGGAGAAGGTGTTCACGAAGGCGAGGTTACGGAGACCGGACGCCTCCCGGCACTGCCGAAAGTCACCTGGCCGGCCGGAGTCACACGGCCGGCACCGGCCGGGGCACGGCGAGGTCGAGCGGCGTCTCCACGGGCAGCAGGGCGGCGGCCCGCTCCCGCTCCCCCGCCCGGACCGCCGCGTGGACCTCGCGGGCGAGCGGGGTGACATCGCGTACGGAGACGGTCCACTCGTCCGCGTACCGCCGGGACGCCTCGCCGCTCAGCCCGAGCTGGAGGGAGCGGTACGGGAGCGGGGTCAGGTCGAGGTCGCGTTCGGGGTCCCACTGCACCCGGGCGGGGGCGGTGCGCAGGCTGCGCCGCCAGGAGGCCTGGTCCGGGTGAACTCCGCGTACGTAATAGGAGAGTTCGGCGTGGGCGAGGGCCCATTCCAGGCCGGCCCGCTCGATCTCGACGGCGAGGACGACCTCCTGCCCCTCCTTGGTGCCCCAGCCGCAGCGGTACATCATCCACAGGAAGCTGGGCTTGATCCAGGTCATCCGGTCCCGCTTCCACTCGGCGGGGAACCGTCCGTCGCGGGCTGCGGGGAGGCCGATGGCCGGCCGGTACGCCTGGTAGACGGTGACCGTGGTGGCGGTCTGGAGCGCGCGGATCTCGTGGCTGGGCGGGACGGGCGGGGTGTTCATGTGCCCAGGATGCGGGACACGACAGCGCCCCGGCATCCGGATTTAGCCGGAGGCCCGGGCGCTGCCGGGGGTGCGGCGGTCAGTGGTTGCGCGGGAAGCCCAGGTCGACGCCCGCCGGGGCGTCCGCCGGGTCCGGCCAGCGGGTGGTGACGACCTTGCCGCGGGTGTAGAAGTGCACGCCGTCGTTGCCGTAGATGTGGTGGTCGCCGAAGAGCGAGTCCTTCCAGCCACCGAAGGAGTGGTAGCCCACCGGGACCGGGATCGGCACGTTGACGCCGACCATGCCGGCCTCGACCTCCAGCTGGAAGCGGCGGGCCGCGCCGCCGTCGCGGGTGAAGATCGCGGTGCCGTTGCCGAACGGCGAGGCGTTCATGAGGGCGACGCCGTCCTCGTACGTCTCCACGCGGAGCACGCACAGGACCGGGCCGAAGATCTCGTCCTTGTACGCGTCGGAGTCGGTGGAGACCTTGTCCAGGAGGGACAGGCCGATCCAGTGGCCGTCCTCGAAGCCCTCGACCGTGTGGCCCGTGCCGTCGAGGACGACCTCCGCGCCCTGGGCGGCGGCGCCCGTGACGTAGGAGGCGACCTTGTCGCGGTGGGCGGCGGTGATCAGGGGGCCCATCTCGGAGGCGGGGTCGTTGCCGGGGCCGATCTTGATCTTCTCGGCGCGCTCGCGGATCTTGGCGACCAGCTCGTCACCGATCGCGCCGACCGCGACGACGGCGGAGATCGCCATGCAGCGCTCACCGGCCGAGCCGTACGCCGCCGAGACCGCCGCGTCGGCGGCCGCGTCCAGGTCGGCGTCCGGGAGGACGAGCATGTGGTTCTTCGCGCCGCCGAGCGCCTGGACGCGCTTGCCGTTGGCGGAGGCCGTGGCGTGGATGTAGCGGGCGATGGGGGTGGAGCCGACGAACGAGACGGCGGCCACGTCGGGGTGGTTGAGGAGACCGTCCACCGCGACCTTGTCACCGTGCAGGACGTTGAGGACGCCGTCCGGAAGGCCCGCCTCGGACGCCAGCTCGGCCAGCAGGTTGGCGGCCGAGGGGTCCTTCTCGCTCGGCTTCAGCACGAACGTGTTGCCGCACGCGATGGCCAGCGGGAACATCCACATCGGCACCATGGCCGGGAAGTTGAACGGGGTGATGCCCGCGACCACGCCCAGCGACTGGCGGATGGACGATACGTCGACCCGGCTGGAGACCTGGGTGGACAGCTCGCCCTTGAGCTGCGTGGTGATCCCGCACGCCAGCTCGACGATCTCCAGACCCCGGGCGACCTCACCGAGCGCGTCCGAGTGCACCTTGCCGTGCTCGGCGGTGATCAGCGCGGCGATGTCGTCGCGGTGGGCGTCCAGCAGCGCGCGGTAGCGGAAGAGGACCGTGGTGCGCTGGGCGAGCGAGGAGGTGCCCCACGTCGCGTACGCGGCCTTGGCCGCCGCGACGGCCGCGTCGACCTCCTCCGTGGAGGCGAGCGCGACCTGCGTGGTGACCGCGCCGGTGGCCGGGTCGGTGACGGGACCGAACTGGCCCGACGTGCCCTCCACTGTCTTGCCGCCGATCCAGTGGTTGACGGTCTTCGTCATGACGTACTCCTTCAGACTTCGGGCAGGCGTGGGGGCCGGTTCACGCGTTCAGGCAGGGCTTCACAGGTGGCGGCGTCGGGCGGCGACCTGCCGGTCGTACTCCTCCCGGGCCTTCACCGCCGCCGGTCGGCTCGCGGTTTCGGCTACCGGAACATCCCACCACGCCTGTGCCGGAGGGGGGCCCGACACTGTGTCGGGCGTTTCGGTCTCGACGTAGACACAAGTGGGACCATCGGCGTCACGGGCCTCGGAGAGGGCTTTGCGCAGGTCGTCGACCGTGGCGGCGCGCAGGACCCGCATACCGAGGGACGCCGCGTTGGCGGCCAGGTCGACGGGGAGCGGCGGTCCGGTGAAGCCGCCGTCCGCGTCGCGGTGGCGGTAGGCGGTGCCGAAGCGCTCGCCGCCGACCGCCTCGGAGAGGCCGCCGATGGAGGCGTACCCGTGGTTCTGGAGGATCAGCAGCTTCAGCGGCAGGTTCTCCTGGACGGCGGTGACGATCTCGGTGGGGTTCATCAGATACGTGCCGTCGCCGACGAGCGCCCAGACGGGGCGGGGCCGCTCGTGGGTTGCGGTGGCGAGGAGGACACCGATCGCGGCCGGGATCTCGTAGCCCATGCAGGAGTAGCCGTACTCCACGTGGTACTGGTCGCGGGAGCGGGTCCGCCAGAGTTTGTGCAGGTCGCCGGGGAGGGAGCCGGCGGCGTTGATGAGGATGTCCTCCTCGGTGACCAGGTAGTCCAGGAGGCCGAGGACCTGGGTCTGGGTGGGGCGTGCGGTGGGGTCGGGGGTGGCGAAGGACGCTTCGACCCGCTCCTCCCACGCCTGCTTCGCGCCGGTGTACTCCGTCTCGTACGCCGGGTCGACCCGGTAGCCGCGTCCGGCGAGCGCTGCCGTGAGCGCCTCCAGGCCCGCCCGGGCGTCGGCGACCAGCGGGAGGGCGGCCAGCTTGTGGGCGTCGAAGGCGGTGATGTTGAGGTGGAGGAAGCGGACGGCCGGGCCGGTGAAGAGGGTGCCGGATGCGGTGGTGAAGTCGGAGAAGCGGGTGCCGACGCCGATCACCAGGTCGGCGGTGCGGGCCAGCTCGTCGGCGGTGGCGGTGCCGGTGTGGCCGATGCCGCCGACGTCGGCCGGGTGGTCGTGGCGGAGCGCGCCCTTGCCCGCCTGGGTGGCGGCGACCGGGATGCGGGTCGCGGCGGTGAACGCGGCGAGGGTCTCCTCGGCGGCGCTGTGCCGGACCCCGCCGCCCGCGACGATGAGGGGGCGGCGGGCGGAGCGAATCGCTCGTACCGCCGCTTCCAGTTCGGCCGTGTCGGGCGCGGGCCGGCGGATGTGCCAGTCGCGCTCGGCGAAGAACTCCTCCGGCCAGTCGTACGCCTCCGCCTGTACGTCCTGCGGCAGCGCGAGGGTGACGGCCCCGGTCTCGGCGGGGTCGGCGAGGACGCGCATCGCCTGGAGGGCGGCCGGAATCAGCGCCTCCGGCCGGGTGATCCGGTCGAAGTAGCGCGAGACCGGCCGCAGACAGTCGTTGACGGACACATCACCGGCGTACGGCACTTCGAGCTGTTGCAGTACGGGGTCGGCGGGCCGCGTCGCGAAGGTGTCCCCGGGCAGGAGCAGGACGGGCAGCCGGTTGATGGTGGCGAGGGCGGCCCCGGTGACGAGGTTGGTGGCCCCGGGCCCGATGGACGTGGTCACCGCGTGCGCGGAGAGGCGCCCCGACTGCCGGGCGTACCCGACGGCCGCGTGCACCATGGCCTGTTCGTTGCGGCCCTGGAGGTAGGGCATGCGGTGCCCGGTGCCGGTGCTGTGGGTGGTTCCGCCGGGGCCGCCGCCCGCTGCCGCCTCAACGAGCGCCTGGCCGATGCCCGCGACGTTGCCGTGGCCGAAGATGCCCCAGGTGGCGCTGATGAGCCGCTGCCTGCGGCCGTCCCTCTCGGTGTACTGCCGGGCCAGGAAGGTGACCAGGGCCTGAGCGGTGGTCAGACGGCGGGTGGGGGCGGGGTTGTGCTTCTTCGGGCTCGCGGGACTCGTCGGGCTCAAGGCGTTACCTCCGGGCCGGGCGACGGATGCGCCGTGTAGAGCGGGAGTCTGGCGTCGATCGGCTCGCCTGGCCAGGTGTCGCGGATCCACCGGTGGTCGGGATGGTCGCGGATCAGCCAGGCGCGCTCCTCCCCCGGCCCGGCCATCACGTTGAGGTAGTACAGCGTCCGGCCGGGCGGGGCGATCGACGGGCCGTGCCAGCCGTCGGGGATCAGGACGGCGTCCCCGGTGCGGACTTCGGCCAGGACGTCCGTACCGCCGTCGCGCGACGGGGAGACGCGGTGGTAGCCGAGCCCGCCGTCCCGCACCTCGAAGTAGTAGATCTCCTCCAGCTCGCACTCCTCGCCCGGGACGTGCTCGTCGTGCTTGTGGGGCGGGTACGAGGACCAGTTGCCGCCCGGGGTGAGGACCTCGACGGCGATCAGCCGGTCGCAGTCGAAGGTGTCGGCGGCGGCGAAGTTGTTCACCTGGCGGGAGCAGGTCCCGGAGCCGCGCAGCTCGACGGGTACCTCCGGCGCGGGGCCGTAGCGAGCGGGGAGTCGTCGCTCGCACTTCGCTCCTGCCAGGGCGAAGCGGCCACCTGCGCCGGAGGAGATCTGCGCGCGGGTGTCGCGCGGTACGTAGGCGAAGTCGGACACCCCGCTGAACACGCTGTCCCGGCCCAGCAGTTCAAAGGTCTCACCTGCCGTATGCACCGTACAGCCACCGGCCAACGGCAGAACGATCCATTCACTGCCGCCGGTGACGAACTCATGAACACCGCCCGGCTCCAGCTCCAGCACCCGCAGGGCCGAACGGTCCCAGCCGGCCCGCCCGGGATCGATGTCGACGGCGTACGCCCCGCGCGCGGCGCTGCCGGACGGGAGATGGAACCGGCGCGGTTCCTGGCCCTGATGCTGTCCCTGGCCCCGGTGCTGTCCCTGGTCGGGGTGATGCGTCGTCATAGCCCCTCCCTACCCGTGCGGAGCAGCGATACGGCGGTGTCGACGGCGGACGTCACGTCCCCGTCGGTCGGGTAGAGCAGCGAACGGCCCACCACCAGCCCGCGCACGGTGGGCAGCCGCAGGGCGTCGCGCCACTTCCCGTACGCGGCGTCCTGGTCGTCGCCGACCTCGCCGCCGAGCAGGACGGCGGGCAGCGTGGAGGCCTCCATCGCCCGGCCCATGGCGTCGGGGTCCTCGGTGACGGGGACCTTCAGCCAGGTGTACGCGGAGGTCCCGGCGAGGCCCGACGCGATGGCGATGGACGTCGCCACGGCGGCGGCGCCGAGGTCGTTGCGGAGGCGGCCGTCGACCCGGCGGCAGAGGAAAGGCTCGACGAAGACGGGCAGCCGGTGCGCCGCCATCGCGTCGATGGTGCGGGCGGCGGTGTGCAGGGTGTCCAGCGAACCGGGGTCGTCGTGGTCGATGCGCAGCAGCAGCTTCCCCGCGTCGAACCCGTGCCGGACCAGGTCGTCGGGACGGTACCCGGTGAACCGGTCGTCGAGCTCGAACGCGGCCCCGGCCAGCCCGCCGCGGTTCATCGAGCCCATGACGACCTTGTCCTCCAGGGCTCCGAGCAGGAGGAGGTCGTCCAGGACGTCGGCCGATGCGAGCACGCCGTCGACCCCGGGGCGGGAGAGGGCGAGGCAGAGCCGCTCCAGCAGCTCGAAGCGGTTGGCCATGGCGAGGGACCGGTCCCCCACGGCGAGCGCGCCGCGCGCGGGGTGGTCGGCCGCGATGATCATCAGCCGGTCGCCGGGGTGCCGGATCAGCCGTCGCCGCTTCCGTCGCGCGGCGGCCTCGGCAACGGCTTCGGGACGCTCGGCACGCAGCCGGACGAGCGCGGAGAGGGAGGGCGCGAGCGGCGTCATGAGCCCGCCCCGGTGCGGGGGCCCGCAGAGGCGTCGGGGCCGCCCGGAGCGGCTGGGTGAGCTGCGGGGCCGGGGCTGCCCGGGTGAGCAGTTGAAGTGTCTGGGCCGGTCGGAGCGGCCGGGCCGGTCGCCGCACCGCTGCTTGCAGGAGCGCCGGGGGCAGTCGCCGCACCGGTCCTCGCCGGAGCGCCCAGCTGCGCCGTGACCGCGCCGGCCGCGAGGGCTTCCTCGACCTCGTCCGGGAACGGCATCGCGGAGGAGCAGGCGAGCCGGGAGGCGACGATCGCGCCGGCCGCGTTCGCGTACCGCACGAGGCGGTCCAGCGGCCACCCGGCGAGCAGGCCGTGGCAGAGCGCACCCCCGAACGCGTCGCCCGCGCCGAGGCCGTTGACCACCTCCACCGGCAGCGGCGGGCAGTCGGCGGTGGTGCCGTCGCGGTGCACGGCGAGCACGCCCTTCGGCCCCTGCTTGACGACGGCGAGCTCCACCCCGGCCGCGAGCAGGGCCCGGGCGGCGGCGTACGGATCGCGCTCGCCGGTCGCGATCGCGCACTCGTCGACGTTGCCGACGGCGACCGTGGCATGGGCCAGCGCCTCCCGGTACCGTGCGGGCGCCTCGGCGCTGTCGTCGCCCCCGTCCCAGAACATGGGCCGCCAGTCGAGGTCGAAGACGGTCGCCGTACGGGGGGCGTCCGCCGGGCGGGTGGTACGCGCCGCGCTCCCACTGCGGGCGCGGAGGGCAGCCAGGGTGGCGGAGCGGCTCGGCTCGGCGCTGAGGCCGGTGCCCGTCATCCAGAAGATCCGGGCGTCGCGCACCGCGTCCAGGTCGAGGTCCGACGCGTGGATCACCAGATCGGGGGCCTTGGGCTGCCGGTAGAAATAGAGCGGGAAGTCGTCCGGCGGGAAGATCTCGCAGAAGGTGACCGGGGTCGGGTACTCCGGCACGGGCGTCACCCACCGGTCGTCCACCCCGAACCGCTCCAGCTCCTGGTGGAGGTACGCGCCGAAGGGATCCTGCCCGGTCCGGGTGATGACGGCCGTGCGCCGCCCCTGCCGGGCCGCCGCCACCGCGACGTTCGCCGGGGAACCGCCGAGGAACTTGCCGAACGTCTCGACCCGGGCGAGCGGTACACCGACCTCCAGCGGGTAGAGGTCCACCCCGATCCGCCCCATGGTGATCACGTCGTACGGCTCAGGCATGCCCATCCCTTCGCACCACCGGCTCGCCCCGCCGGTTCGCCCCGCCGGTGGCCGGCTGGTCCCAGGTCTAGCCCTCTCCCGGGAACCCTGTCAACATTTTGTCCGGACATTCGGACGAACCCTTGACACTCTTCCGCACGGGCCAGGAGGCTGGGCATTATGACCCCCTCCGTCCGCTCCTCGGCCCGCATCCGCATCGGCTCGGCCCCCGACTCCTGGGGCGTGTGGTTCCCCGACGACCCGCAGCAGGTGCCCTGGCAACGCTTCCTCGACGAGGTGGCCGAGGCCGGGTACGAGTGGATCGAGCTCGGCCCGTACGGCTATCTGCCCACCGACCCGGCCCGGTTGGCCGACGAGACCCGCGACCGGGGGCTCACGGTCTCCGCCGGCACCGTCTTCACCGGATTGCACCACGGCCCGGCCGTCTGGGACCGGACCTGGGCGCATGTCGCGGACATCGCCGCGCTGACCCGGGCCATGGGCGCCGAACACCTGGTCGTCATCCCCTCCTTCTGGCGCGACGACAAGACGGGCGAGGTGCTGGAGGACCGCACGCTCACGCCCGCGCAGTGGCGTGACCTGACCGCGCAGACGGAGCGTCTTGGCCGGGAGGTCCGGGAGCGGTTCGGGCTGCGGATCGTCGTCCACCCGCATGCCGACACCCACATCGACACCGAGGAGAACGTCAACCGCTTCCTCGACGCCACCGATCCGGAGCTCGTCTCGCTCTGCCTGGACACCGGGCACTACGCCTACTGCGGCGGGGACAGCGTCAAGCTCATCGAGACGTACGGGGAACGCATCGGCTACCTCCATCTCAAGCAGGTCGACCCGGAGGTCCTGGCGGCGGTGGTCGCGGACGAGGTGCCGTTCGGCCCGGCCGTGGCCCGGGGGGTGATGTGCGAGCCGCCCGGCGGGGTGCCCGCCCTGGAACCGGTCCTGGAGGCGGCCCGCGCCCTGGACGTCGACCTGTTCGCGATCGTGGAGCAGGACATGTATCCGTGCCCGCCGGACAAGCCGTTCCCCATCGCGCGCCGCACCCGGGAGTTCCTCCGCTCCTGCGGAAGGCCCGGCTCGCCCCTCGGCTGAGACCGGGCGACCCCGGGGCCGGAGAAATCCCCGGGTCAGATATCTCCAGGTCAGGGATCCCCGGGTCCGAGGATCCCCGGGCCGGAGGTCCTCGGGTCAGACTCCCGTGCGGCCGTCGACGCGTTCGCGGACGATGTCGGCGTGGCCGCAGTGCCGTGCGTACTCACCGATCATGTGGGTGTAGATCCAGCGCAACGTGACCCGCCCGCCCATGAACGGGCTGGTGTCGTCGATCGCCCGGGCCGCGCAGTTCTCCCGGGCCGCCGCCACTTCTCCCTCCCACTGCGCGAGCGCCTGCTCATAGGTGGCGTCCTCGGCGAACTCCCAGCCCCCTTCACGGCCCTGGCTCCCGTCCCCGCCGCCGGCCGGAGGGGCGAAGAGCGGCGGCGCGTCCTCCTGGGCGAGCACCCGGCCGAACCAGTTCCGCTCGACCTCCGCCAGGTGCTGGAGCAGTCCGAGCAGCGTGATCGGCGAGGGCGCCGCGGACGCCTCGCGCAGGCCCTTCTCCGGCAGGTCTGCGCATTTCTGGGCGAGGGTGGCGCGGTAGAAGTCGAGCCAACTCTCCAAGGTGGTGCGTTCGTCGGCGTCCAGCGGGGGCATCGGGCGTTCGACAGTACTCATGTTCTCCATCGTGGCACCCGGGTCCGACAGCGGCCGCTCCTCACCACCGGGCCCGCACCACCGGCCCCGGTTCATCCTTTCTGCCACAGCAGTAACCGTTTGGGCACACATATCTCCGTTACGCGGGTTTTCTGTCACAGCCGGTCGACAGCCCCACCCCGCCCACCGCACGGGGTCGTTCAACCGGCCACAGGCTGAGTGATCGTCGGCTTGAGAAGTGCAGAGAGGTGTCACCGATGACGGACAGAACGCTCTGGTCCTACAAGGACATTGCGGCGCACATCCAGGTCCAGCCGGACACCGTCCGCTCCTACCGCAAGCACGGGCTCCTGCCGCCGCCCGACGAGGTGAAGAACGGGAAGCCGTATTGGTTCGGCGACACAGTCCGTGCCTGGGTCGCCTCGCGCCCGCGCAACCGGGGGCGCTGACGCCCGATCACTCCTCCTCGACGGCCCTGCGGAAGAGGGCCGTCCAGAGGAACGACTCCCCGAAGAGCAAGGAGTCGGTTGCCTCGTCGTTCATCCGGCGCAGCTCGATCTCCGTCAGCCCGGAGAAGACGCGGCGCAGCTCGTCGTCCGTGTAGGCGAGTCCGCCGTGCAGACGCCCCGTCAGATAGAGCTCGGCGTCCGGCAGTTCCGAGCCCATCCCGCCCGCTCCGGCGGCGAAGCAGGCGAGCGCGAAGTGGCCGCCGGGCGCGAGGCAGCGCTCCAGGAGGGCGAGATAGCTGATCCGCCGGTGGGGCGGCAGGTGGTGGAAGCAGCCGGAGTCGTAGATCAGGTCGTAGGGGCCGGCCAGGGCGGCCCCCTCCGCCGTCAGGGCGAACGCGTCCCCGCGGTGGAACCGGACGCCGTGGGCCCCCGCCTCGTCGGCCCGCTCCCGGGCCCAGGCCAGCGCCGCCGGGGAGAGGTCGACCGCGTCGACCTCGAAGCCGAGCGAGGCCAGGTGGAGCGCGTTGCGGCCGGGTCCGCAGCCGAGTTCGAGCACCCGGCCCGGGGCGACCAGCCCCTGCCGGAGGTACGCGTCGAGGTTCTCGTCGGGCTTGTCCGCGAAGAACGGCACCGCCTTCGAACGGTCCGCGTAGAAGTCGTCCCACCAGGGCGCTCCCTCGCTCGTCCACCGGTCCGCCCCCGGAGCGAACAGCCCGTCCATCAGCGCCAGTACATCGTCGGTCGTGCGTACGTGCCGGTCCATCCGGGCCCCCTTTTCCGATGGGGCAATTCTAGGGAGCCGGAGCATGAAACCCCAGGTCAGCGCCCTATCGTCGAGGCCGCCCACGCCCCTCTGACGCCTTCCGGCCGGGCGGGGGATCCGGCCCCGCCGCCCCCACCCGTTCGGTGCCGGACGGGCCCACCGGGGCCCGTCCGGAGGGTATTCCCAGCCCCCCGAGGCCTGTTTCCGAAGGACTTTGCCGACCCGGAACGGGTGTCAGCGTCTCGCCGGTTCGGCTGGTTCGGGCCGTTCGGCGAGGAGCGCGGCCACCTCGGGGGCGGGCTCTGCCGCAGGCGCGCCGGCCGGGGCCGCTTCCCCTTCGCTGAGGCCGAACCTGCGGTGGAAGGCCCGCAGGGGTGCGGGGGCCCACCAGGTGGAGCGGCCCATCAGCTTCATCACCGCGGGGACCAGCAGACTGCGCACCACCATGGCGTCCATCAGGACCGCCAGCGCGATGCCGAGCCCCAGCATCTTGGTGTTGGTGACCCGTGAGGTGCCGATGGCCACCATCACGACCGCGAGGATGACGGCGGCCGCGGTGATCAGTCCGCCGGTGTGCCGGAGGCCGAAGGTGACGGAGTGCTCGTGGTCGCCGGTGCGGTCGTACTCCTCCTTGATCCGGGATATCAGGAAGACCCCGTAGTCCATGGAGAGCCCGAAGGCCACGCAGAACATCAGGACGGGCAGCGTCGTCTCGATGTCGCCCGTGCTGGTGAACGCGAGCAGCCCGGAGAGATTCCCGTCCTGGAAGACCCAGACCACCGCTCCGAACATCGCGGTCAGGCTGAGGGCGTTGAGCACGACCGCCTGGAGCGGGATGAGCACGCTGCCGGTGAGCAGGAAGACCAGGAACAGGGTCACGACCACGATGATCGCCAGGGCCCAGGGCAGCCGGTCGGCTATGGCGTCCTTGGAGTCGACCAGGACCGCCGCCGTGCCCGTCACCGAGGTGTCGAGGGAGGAGGCGGAGGGCATGGACCTCAGGTCCCGTACGAGCTGCTGGGCTTCCTCGCCGACCGCTTCCCCCTCGGGCAGCACGCTGTAGTAGGCGACGGGGCCCTCGGCCACCGGGCCGTCGACCCGCTGGACGCCCGGGAGCTGCTGGATCCGCTCCTTCAGGTCCGCGTACGCGGCGGGCGAACCCTGCCCCTCGGCCAGCACCTCCAGGCCGCCGCCGGGGCTGCCGGGGAACCCGTCGCGGATGTGCTCCTGGACGACCCGGGACTCCGCGCCGGCCGGCAGCTGACGGTCGTCCGCAGTGCCGAACTTGACTCCCAGGAAAGGCAGTCCGAGCAGCAGGAGCCCGACCGTGGTGACGACGGCGAAGACGGGTGCCCTGCGCATGACCAGCGCACCCAGCCGCGCCCAGCCCCGGCCCGGCGACACATCGGCGCCGTCACCGGAGGCCGCCGCGGAGCCGCCGGAAGCCGCGCCCGCCCCGGCCATCGCGCCGGCACCCGCACCCGCACCCGTACCCACCTCGGCCGTCGTGCCCGCCGAGCCCGCCGAGCCTGTCGTGGCCTTCTTCCGGCGGCGGAGCAGTCGGCGCAGGTCCAGCGAGTTGATCCGGTGGCCGAGCAGGACCAGCGCCGCGGGCAGCAGGATCAGTGCGGCAGCGGCGGCCAGGAGGACCACGGCGATACCGGCGTAGGCGAAGGACCGCAGGAAATACTGCGGGAAGACGAGCATGGCCGACAGGGACACCGCCACGGTCAGCGCGGAGAACAGCACCGTACGCCCGGCGGTCCGCAGCGTCGTGCCCACCGCCGTCCGGGGGTCCGCCCCGCCGGCCAGCTCCTCGCGGAAACGGCGGACGATGAACAGGGCGTAGTCGATGGCGAGTCCGAGGCCGAGCGCCGTGGTGAGGTTCATGGCGAAGACCGAGACGTCGGTGAACTCCGTCAGGCCGCGCAGCACGGCGTTGGTGCCCAGGATGGCGACGATGCCGACGCCGAGCGGCAGCATCGCGGCGACGGCGCTGCCGAAGACCATGACCAGCAGGACGAGCGTCACCGGCAGGGCGATCAGCTCGGCCCGCAGCAGATCCTCCTGGATGATCGTCTGCATCTCGTGCTGCACGGCGACCGGCCCGCCGAGGGAGACCGTCACCGGCCCCCGCTCCCCCGCGAAGGCCGGGGCTATCCGGTCGAGGGTCTCCCCGGCGGTCGTCTCGTCACCCCCGATCCGGGCGGCGATGATCGCCTCGTGACCGTCCTCGGAGCGCAGCGCGGGCGATTCGGTCCCCCAGTACGACCCGACGCCCGAGATCCCCGGCTCGGCCTCCAGCCGCTCAGTGAGACGGGCGGCCTCTGCGGCCACCGCCGGGTCGTCGACGGTCGCGTAGCCGCTGTCCACCAGGAGGAGCAGGTTGGGCTGGGAGGCGGGGAACTCCCGCGCCAGCACCTCGGTCGCGTAGCTCGACTCGGCGTCGGGGGCCTGCCAGCCGCCGCTGCCCATCCGGTCCGCCACCCCGCTCCCGGCGAACACGGCGAGTGCGGTGATCACCAGAGCGGCCAGCAGCGCGAGCCGTGGCCGGGCGGTGACGAACCGGGTCCAGCCGCCGACCGGCGGCGGCGCGGAACGGTTGACTTCGGGCATGGTGCGGTGTCCCCTTCACCGAGACCCGGGCAGCACAGGGCAGCATGGGTCGGTCGTTGCCGTCTATCGTGGCAAACACGAGTAGTCGCTCGCGTTTCTCTAGAATGCGAGCGAGCACTCGCGTTTGTCAATCGCGTCGTGAAAGCTGGGGATTGACCGTGTCGGAGGCCAAAGCCAACAAGGGCGCCGCAACGGACGGAGCGGACGGAGCGGGCGGGACGGGCG
>NZ_JAFEUF010000105.1:22267-23541 GCF_016901035.1 Streptomyces durocortorensis | reverse complement strand
ACCCATGCCCAAGGCCCCGGCCCCCGAGCCCGCCCACCTTGCCATGTCCGAGACGTCGCAGGAGCGCAGCGAGCGCTACGCCACCTACGCGCTCGCCCTCGCGGCCGTCCTCGTCTCCGTCGTGGCGGGCACCGCGACCGTCGTCCGCGATGTCCGGCGACGACGCGGTTTGCGCTGAGAGGGGCGACGGGTGAGGTAGCTCTCTCCCGATAAAGCGCAGTTGGGGTCGGATGACGAAGTGGCTAGGGTGGTAGCAGACTTCACGTGTGTGATGGGGGAACGAGAAGTGGCCGAGTCCGATGTCCGGGGTGTGGGAACACCACCGCGCACCTCAGGGACCTGCCTGAACCCCACTCCTGATCCGGATCACACGGGGGACAGAGAACCTGTCCGCGTCGCGCGGGCAGGCCCGGAAAGCGAGAGAGAGGACCTCGGATGACCACGCCCAACCCCTCGGCCAACTTCGGACTGGCCGACGACACGATCATCCAGGCGAAGAACAAGATCATCGAGACGGCCAACGCCGTGTCCCGTCAGTCCCGGGAACTCG
Source organism: Streptomyces durocortorensis (assembly GCF_016901035.1). GTDB lineage: Bacteria > Actinomycetota > Actinomycetes > Streptomycetales > Streptomycetaceae > Streptomyces > Streptomyces durocortorensis. The sequence continues at coordinate 22,991 of NZ_JAFEUF010000105.1, read as the reverse complement.
CCGACATCCTCGCCACCGCCGGCGCGGGCTGGACGGGTGTCGGAGCCGCGGGATTCGCGTCCGCGCAGATCAAGGTCAACGAGGACCACGACGTCATCCGGCGCCTTCTCCAGGTGCTCCTGGACGCCGTGGGCCAGACCAAGAACCTCAGCAACGCCAATGACGAAGAGGTCTACGCGGCGTTCAACAAGGCCAAGAACAGCTCCGCGCTCAACGGCATCTGAGCCGTCCCACCACATCCACACCACCGCACACACGGGAGAACACCGATGGCCGGGGATCCGAGCAACACCAAGGTCAGTTACTCAAGCGTCCAGGAGATGGCGAACCGCATCCGCCAGGTCTCGAAGAACATCACCCACGACCTGAACGAGATGGACGCCGCCCTCAAGGTCGTCACCGGCACCTGGGACGGTGAGGCGCACGCCGAGTACGTCAACCTCCAGGGCAAGTACAAGAAGCGTGCCGACGACATGCACCAGCGCCTCGAGGGCGTCGCCAAGATCATCGAGAATGGCAAGGACAGCTACCGGTCCACGGACGTCAAGTCCTCGCGCCTGTTCACCGAGGCGTTCTGAACCACCCCTCCGCACCACCGCGTGCGGACGGCAGAGAGGGGGGCGCCCCCCCCCGGGGGGGGGGCGCGGGGGGGGCGGGGGGGGGGCGGCCCCGACCCCCCCGCCCCCCCCCCCCCCCCCCCCCCGGGGCCCCCGGGGGCCCGGGG
>NZ_JAFEUF010000105.1:0-22257 GCF_016901035.1 Streptomyces durocortorensis | reverse complement strand
GCCGCGGGCCGCATCTGAGCCGTGGGGGGGGCCGGGGGGGGGGGCGCCCGGGGCGCGCGCGGCCGCGGCCCCCCCCCCCCGCGGGCGGTCATCCCTGCCCCCCCCCCCCCCCCCGCGGGGCGGGGGGCCCCCCCCCCCCGCGGCGGCCCCCCCCTCTCGCGTGCCGTTCCGGCTACTTCAGGTCGAACTCCCCGTCCCGCGCACCCAGTACGAAGGCGGTCCACTCGGCCTCCGTGTAGCGCAGTACGGTGTCCGGGTCCAGCGAGGACCGCATCGCCACGGCTCCACCCGGCAGATGAGCGATCTCCACCCGCTCCTCCGCCTCCTCCGTCCCGGGGGCGCTCAGCCACTCCACCCCCGAGATGTCGAGTGCGTACAGCTCGTCCTTCTCCTGCTGGGTGCCCATCAGTTGCCTCTCTCTCGCGCTGCGGGAGCTTGCTCGTCGCCCCGCCGCCAGATTATCCCCGCCACTCACCTCAGGGGCGTCCGTCAGAAGAGAGCGGGAGCCGTCCCGCGGGTGCGGCCCGCCACGCCTCCCAGGAAGTCCGGGCGCCACGGACCCTCTCTACGCGCCCCCGAGGTCAGCGGCACTCCGCGGTGACCACGGGCGTCACCTTCGTGGCGAACAGCTCAGCGAGCTCGGTCTCCGGCGGCAGACCCGCTGCCGCTCGCTCCTCCGGTTCCCACGGGTAGGAAACGTTGTCCACCGCAAGGTAGGCCTTCCCGCTGCCGCAGACCACCTGGCGTGCACCTGACTCCGCGAGGGGAGACGCCAGTGACGGGTCACGGACGACCGCGAAGCGGGTGAAGGGGCCGTTGCGCTCGTCGCCGGAGAACGACAGATCGCAGAACCAACCCGAACCGAAGGAACCGGACGTCCGCTCCTGCACCCCGGCCCCAGCGCTGCCGCGCAGCTCCGGCAGAGCGAACCCCGCGATTCCGCACACCTCGTCGGGCACGGTCTCCCGTAGCGTCGAGGGGGACTCCAGCACCACGCCGTCCCCAGCCGCCCGCTCCGCGCAGCCCGCCGCCCGCGCCACCGCGTCGGCCGCCGACCTCAGGATCGCGCCCGACGCATCCCGGTCGGCGTCCGCCGGGGACGACGACACCCGGATCACCGGCCTTAGGCCCTCGCGCGTGCCGGAGGCCCGGCCCGCACAGGCTTCGGGCAGCAGCCCCCAGCCGGTCCGCTCCTCCACCGCGCCGGCCGTCGCGCCGGTGAGCACCGCGGAGCCGCCCGTGATCTTCCAGGCGGACAGCTCGAAGGGGAAGCGGGGTCGCTCACTCGTCACCATGACCGTGAGGCGCCGCTGGTCGCCGCCCGGCCACCAGCCGCCGCGCTCCACGGTGCAGGACACCGCGGGCCCCTCGGTGCCGGCTCCGGTGGCCCGGGTCACGGAATCGCCCAGCCTGCCGCCGCCCCCCAGCGCGCGCTCGGCGTCCGCGGCGGACACCCACCCGTCGCAGAGCCGGTCGGGCCCGAAGAGGTTCGTGCCGAAACCGGCGAACAGTCCGCCCGCCACGACGATGGCGGCCGTCGCGGTGGCAACCACCTTGCGACGGGTGGAACGGAGCAGTGACACGGCCATGCTGATGACGCTTCCTTTGGTCGCTTCGACGATGATCGCGATCCGGTGCCGGTCAATCCCAGCCGAGGTTGACGGCAGCGTCCCCGCGTGAGGAGGAGTAGGACTGCTTGGCCTCCCGGCGCATAGCCTGCCAGGCGTCCCAGTTCGGGTTCTTGGCGGTGTTCTCCTCGTCATGGATGTTCACGCCGCGGTCCTGCGCCCATGCGTCGATCAGCACGTATGTTCCGTCGACGCCGCTGGCGTAGTGCTTGGAGTTCTTCTCCTGACCGGCCGACTCCGCCGCTGAGATGACGTCCTTGGACCACTCGTACGCGGCGAGGTCGACCAAGCGCTGCGCCGTGTCGCCGAAGACAGGCAGCCCCGTGATCGGTGCCCCGCCGAGGTGATAGCCGTAACGGGCCATGTCGTTGGCGGCATCGACCTTGCCGTCCCGCTCGTCGAGGATGACGTCGGAACCGATCGAGTTCATCGCGCCTGTCACGGCGCCCAGCTCGCTGGCCGGGTTCTTCCACGTCTCGTGGCCCTCGCCGCTTTCCCTCGGCGCCTGGGACAGCTGGTCCATGGCGTAGAACCGCTGAGTGTCCTGGAGCAGCGCATAGGTCTGGTCGTCGGCAGAGACCCCGCGCATCACTCGCATCAGGCTGTCCTTGCCGACGGTGATACCGGAGTCGCTGCCCGAGCCCCAGATGTCCGCCTTGCCCTCCGGGCTGCCGTACTTCGTTCCCGTCTCCGCCAGGATGTGGTGGTTGTCCTGGGCGTAGTCGGCGATGGCACGTCCGAGGTTCTTCTGCAGGTTGGCGTGGATCTCCTCGCCGCCCGCCCCGGCGTCGAGGGTTTCGATGGCGCCCTGCATGACCCGCGCTTGCGCGTCGGTGTGCGGACCCGGCTCTCCTGCGGGCTCCCCGGGTCCTGCCGGCTGGTGCCCCGTCGCCGCGGCCTCCAGCGCCAACCCCAGTCCCATCTTGTTGCTCGGATCGTCGTATTTCATTAGCGTCGTGAGGCCTGGTACCTCGACCTTTGGCCATTCTCGGGCGTCCTCGCCGTGCCCGACCAGATACTCCATGTGCGAGTTGTCGACATGGTTCTCGCCCGAACCAACACCGTCCGGGTCGAAGAACGCGGTGGCCGCGTCCGGGTTCTTACTCATCACCCCCAGGAGCCCGTCCAGGGGGTCGGACTCGACGCCGTCGTGCGCGGCGCCCCACTGCCGGAAGTACTGGGGTTGGTCCTTGTCCAGGGCGATGAGATCATGACCCAGTTCGTAGAGGAACTGATCGTCGAACGTCGTGTCCGCGTGCCGCATCAGGCTGACGAACGACTGATAGCCGTAGACCGGATGTGTGTCCTTGCCGAAGTTCTCCGTACCGGACTTGTCGAGCTTGTCCGTCCACTCCCGGTAGAACTTGCCCTGATCCGACGCCACCCAGTCCTTGAACGCCTTCGATCCGGGCGGCGCGTCCTTGACGCTGCCCGGCACCCGGGTGGCCGTGGCGACGGTGTTGGCCAGCCCCTTCTGGATCTCCAGGTACTGGCTCTTGTTCTTTGTGTCCGAGTCGTACGCGCGGTCGTTGAGCTTGTTGTTGGTCTTGATCAGCCCGTCCGGGCCCAGGCTGTTGAGCAGCGTCTCGGAGAAGCGCTTGTCGTGGCTGTTGTCCCGCACCGAGCGCTGGAACTCCGCGATCTCGGCCGCGGAGACCTTCTCGCCGTTGTTGAGGCGCATGGCGGTTTCCGCGGTGTTCGCCGCTTCGTACTCCTCGACGTCACCCTTCGCGTGCGCGTTGAAGCCGACGCCGAGCGTGTTGTCGTTCTTGTCGCCGTACCCGTCCTCGGTGACGGCCTCCAGCGCGATCTTCACGCCCCGGTCCGCGTCGTCCACCGCCTTGACGCAGTCGTCGAGCGCCTTCGACCAGGACTCAACGGACGTGCGGATGCTCGCCGCATAGTCAGGGTCGTGCCGGGTCGCCGCGCGCTCGGCGTCCGTGAGCAGCGAGTAGTCGTAGGTGACCACACCACCTTCGGAGACCTTCATACCGGCCTTGATCGCCGCGGCGCGCTGGTTCTCCAGATTCCGCTTCAGCCGTACGAAATCATCGTGGGCGTCGCGCAGCAGCGAGGCGATGGCCTTGGCCTGGGTCTGCGCCGCGGCGTACTCGTAACGCGTGGCGGCGAAGTTGAGTCCCGCGCCGGTCGCGCTCACACCCGACCAGGACTGGCCGATCCTGATGCGCCCCACGGTGTCCTGGTAGCGGGTCTCGACCTTCTTGATCTCCGCGGCCATGTGGTCCCACTTGTCAGCGGCCGTCGTCAGCTTGCCCAGGTCAGTCGTCATGACCTCGCTGTAGGTGAGCATCTCTCCCCCTTGATGCGGTGTTCGTCGAAGCGGACGGGCGGCGGGAACCGGGCCGTCCGGTGGCGGCGCCCGGTCAGCCGAGCTGAGCGTGCAGCGCCGAAGCCATGGCGGTGAGCTCCTCGCGGCCGGGCCCGTCGCCGTCGCCCGCGCCCGCCGTCACCACCAGCGCGGCGTCACCGTCGTCGGCCGGCTTCACCCGTACGGTCACGCAGCCGCCGTTCGCGGTGGCCACCGCCTCACCAGGCGCGGCGGACGCCGTCCGCTCCAGGTACGACGTGCCGTCATCGAGCGAGAGCGCGCCGGCGTTCACGATCACCGGCATCAGCACGTTCTCGGCCCTCCGCGACTCCGTGGCGACCGTGTGGACCTCGACGGTCTCGCCGCCGACATGGAACAGACAACTGATCAGCGCTCCGGGATGGGTCGCGAAGCCGCCGGGCCCGTCCGCGGCCCACTTGGACTCGCCGGTGACGGCGGGATCGTCCGAGTCGTCGCCCGGTGCGGGCCCCGCACCCGTCTTCCCGGGCAGTCCGGCCTTCTTCGCCGCCTCGGCGACGTCGTACGGCAGCGGACACGCGTCCGCTCCGTCCGGCCCGACCTCGTCGACTGCCGCCCGCAGCGCGGACACGCTCACGGTCCCGTCCGCCGCCCCCGATGAGCCGTCGCCATCGTCCTGCCCGCAGCCGGTCAGCAGTGCCGCCGCGAGCAGCACACCCAGCGCGCCGCCGCTTCGCAGCCGTGTTCGTTCCATGGAAGGGAGGGACCTTTCGACTTGCGTGTACGGGGAGGGGTGCGAGAGGGGCGCAGGCATCGCGCCCCCGGCGCCTATTTCTGGCCGTCGCCGACCGACGTCCCCGCGCCGTACGGGGATATGAGCAGCGGACTGAACTGGGACCTGACATCCAGTTCGATCCCGGCGAAGTTCTTCGCCGTCCCGCTCAGACCGTCCCTCTCGGTCTGGAGCCGGTTCATCAAGGTCTTCACCTGCTTGTCCCAGGTCTCGTCCAGCTTCTTGATGGCCGGCCCCGTGGCCCAGTCGGCGAACTCCTTGGCCGCCGCCTTCGACGACTCGTCCGCCTTGTTCGCGGCGTCGGAGGTGCTGCCCAACAGCTCATCCTGGATCGTTCTGGACGCCGCCGCCTTCTCCTGCGGCGTCGAAGCCAGGACGTTGTTCCCGAAACCGTGACCGGAATCGTCGGGAATCCCGTTGAGCTGTGTGCTCGTCGCCTGCCGCTGCGTGGCCTCGGCCCGCAGTTGCGCCCACTCCTCGTCGAAACCCATTGCCATCCCCTTCCGGTAACCGCCGGTCATGGCCGGTACGGCCTTCTTACGCACCCGATGCATCATCCTCCGGGCACTCGTACATCCCTTCGATGCGCGGCCCCCGGTCCCGGTCCCGTCTCAGTGCCGTTCCGGAAGCCGCCCGATCTGCACCATCGGCGTCCCGCGCCGCCGCGAGGCGAAGTACCCGCGCCCCGGCGGCATCGCATGGCCGCGCACCGAGCCGATCAGGTCGCCCTCGCCCGGATCGCCGGAGAGCACCACACCCTGGGCGCCGAGCTCCTTGATGCGCTGCATGAACCCCTCGTACATCGCGCGCGACGCACCCGCCGAGCTGCGCGCGATGATGAACCGCACCCCGGTGTCCCGGGCGAACGGCAGGTACTCCGACAGCGCCGCCAGCGGGTTGCCCGCGTTCGTCGCCACCAGGTCGTAGTCGTCCACGATGATGAAGATCTGCGGACCGGTCCACCAGCTGCGGTCGCGCAGCTGCTGCGGCGTCACGTCCGTCGGCGGCTGCCGACGGGAGAACACCCCGGCCAGCGCCTCCATGTGCATCTGCATCGAGCTCGCCATCGGCGCGTACTCCAGCAGATGCTGCTCCGGCAGCGCGCCCAGCAACGCCCGCCGGTAGTCGCCGACGACCAGCTTCGCCTCGTCGGGGGAGTAGCGCTCCGCGATCTGCTTGGCGATCAGCCGCAGAAGGTTCGTCTTCCCCGACTCGCTGTCGCCGAAGATCAGGAAGAACGGGTCCGTCTCGAAGTCGACGAACACCGGCTCCAGCGCCGTCTCGTCGATGCCGATCGCGATGCCCCGCTCCGGGAACTCGAACCCCTTCGGCAGCCGGTCCGCGCCCAGCATCCGCGGCAGCAGCCGTACGGCAGGCGCCGACGGGCCCGACCAGGCGGCCTGCACCGTGGCGACGAACGCCTCCGTGCCCTCCGACAGGTCCGCCGTGTCGCTGACCGAGTCGATACGCGGCAGCGCACCCATGAAGTGCAGCTTCTCCGGCACCTGACCGCGGCCCGGCACCCCCGCGGGGACGTTCGCCGCGACCTTGCGGTCGAACTCGGAGTCCATGGTGTCACCGAGACGCAGTTCGAGCCGGCCCAGCATCTGGTCCTTCACCGCCGCCCGCATCTCCATGTACCGGGCCGCCGTGGCGACCAGGTGGATGCCGTACCCGAGACCGCGCGCGGCGAGATCGGTGACGACCTCCTCCAGCATCTCGTACTCGGTCCGGAACGCGCTCCAGCCGTCGATGACCAGGAACACGTCGCCCCACGCCTCGCCGGGCAGCTCACCACGGGCCCGCCTGCGCCGGTAGGTGTTCATCGAGTCGATGGAGTTGGCGCGGAAGAACTCCTCGCGCCGGTTGAGGATCCCCACGACCTCGGCGACCGTACGCCGCACCCGCTCGGGATCCAGCCGCGAGGCCATCCCGCCGACATGCGGCAGCCCCTCCAGCGAGACCATGCCGCCACCACCGAAGTCCAGCCCGTAGAACTGCACCTCCTCCGGGGTGTGCGTGAGCGCGAACGACGAGATCAACGCACGCGCCAGCGTCGACTTGCCGGACTGCGGGCCGCCCACGATCAGCAGATGACCGGCCGCACCGGAGAAGTCCCGGTACAACAGCTCACGCCGCTGCTCGAACGGCTTGTCGATCAGACCCAGCGGCACGACCAGCCCGCCCGGACGCGTGTACTCGGTCGAGGTGAACCCGCGGTCCGCCGTCGGCGCGAGCCCCGGCAGCAACTGGTCCAGTGTCGGCGCCCGGTCCAGCGGCGGCAGCCACACCTGATGCGCCGGCACCCCCTGGCCCTCCAGCCGCCGCACGATCACATCGAGCACCGTGTCCGCCAGCGCCTCGTCCTCCGCCTGCGCCCGCGCCGCCTCCGCGGCCAGCAGCGCGGGATCCGGCGTCCGGTACACCACCGGGACCGGCGCCGCCGAGAACACCGCGGGCCGCCGGTCGACCGACAGCTGCCCCACCGACAGATCCGCACCGCCCGTGCGGTACGTCCCCGACACGTACGCCGCCTTGAAGCGGGTCATCTCGTCCGTACCGAACTTGAGGTAACCGGAACCCGGCACCGACGGCAGGTGGTACGCGTCCGGCACACCCAGCGCCGTACGCGACTCCGACGCCGAGAAGGTCCGCAGACCGATCCGGTACGACAGATACGTGTCCAGACCGCGCAGCTTGCCCTCCTCCAGGCGCTGCGAGGCCAGCAGCAGATGCACCCCCAGCGAACGGCCGATCCGGCCGATCTGGATGAACATGTCGATGAAGTCCGGCTTGGCGGTGAGGAGTTCGGAGAACTCGTCGATCACCAGCACCAGCGAGGCCAGCGGCTCCAGCGCCGCGCCCGCCGCCCGCGCCTTCTCGTAGTCGTGGATGTTGGCGTAGTTGCCCGCCGACCGCAGCAGCTCCTGGCGCCGCTGGAGTTCACCGCGGATCGCGTCGCCCATGCGGTCCACCAGCGTCAGGTCGTCCGCCAGGTTCGTGATCACCGCCGCCACGTGCGGCATTTGCGACATCCCGGCGAACGTCGCACCACCCTTGAAGTCCGCGAGCACGAAGTTCAGCGTCTCCGACGAGTGCGTCACCGCAAGACCCAGCACCAGCGTCCGGAGCAGCTCCGACTTGCCGGAACCCGTCGCGCCGACGCACAGCCCGTGCGGCCCCATGCCCTCCTGCGCGGCCTCCTTGAGGTCCAGCATCACCGGCGCACCGCCCTCGCCGACCCCGATCGGCACCCGCAGCCGCTCCGACACCGACCGGGGCCGCCAGGTACGCGCCACATCGACCGAACCGGCGTCGCCCAGATTCAGCAGATCCGTGAAGTCCAGGTTCGCCAGCAGCGGCTCGTCGTCGTCGCCCCCGCCCGTCCGCAGCGGCGCCAACTGCCTGGCCAACGCCTCGGCGGCCGGCAGCGACATCGTGTCCGGCACCCCCTCGTACGCCAGACCCGCACCCGACTCCAGACGCAGCAGCCCCGGCCGCACCACCACCGACAGACCGCCGCGCTGCTCGTCCAGATCCCCGGAGACCACCTCGACGATGGTCACGCCCTGCAGCCCCTCGGCCGCCGCGAACAGCGAGTCCGGCGGCACCATCCCGCCGTCCAGGACCACCACGACATGCGGCTGGTCCAGCACCGGCTGGGTCTCCCGCCCGAACCGCGGCCGGCCCTCCAGACGGCTCGCCATCAGCTGCTCCAGCTCGCCGAGGTCGTCGCCGAACAGCCGCTTCGTACCGGCTCCGTCGATCTCGCCCGGCGCCTGCGCGTGCGGCAGCCACTTCGTCCAGTCCCAGCGCTCCACCGCGTTCGGGGCCGCCACCACCGCGACCAGCAGGTCCTCGGGGGAGTGCAGCGTCACCAGCTGTGCCACCATCGAACGCGCCGTGGACTGCGCCGCCTCCGGATGACCGGAGACCGTCACGTGGTAGAAGGCCCGCATCGAGACCGCCATCGGCAGCCCGTCCAACGACCCGTGCACCGCCAAGAACTTCTGCATCGCACCGGCGCACATCGGCTCCAGTTCGTCCACCGGCGCGGTCTCCGGGGCCACCAGCGGCGTCGACAGCTGCTGCGCGCCGAGACCGATCCGCACCTGCGCGAAGTCCTTGTCGCCCACGCGCCGCTCCCACAGCCGCGAGCCCTCCGCCACCACCGACCACAACTGCTCCGGCGACGGATGCAGATACAGCTGCACATCACGCTGCTTGCGCGCCGTCCGCCGGACCGTGCGCCGCGTCTGCGCCAGGTACTTGAGGTAGTCGCGGCGGACATCTGCCATTTGCCCCTGCGTACCGCGGCGATACCGGACAAGCTGGGCAACCACCATGCCGACCGTCGAGACCAGCATCAGAACGCCCATGATCCGCATGAACGGAGGGGCCTGCGGCGAGAAGAAGAAGACCACCGACGAACCCATGCCGAGCACCGGCAGGATCTGCATCAGCATGCCCTCCTGCTGCCCGCGCGGCAGCTCCGGAGGCGGCTCCAACGTCAACTCGTCCGCCGGTACTTCCGGCGGCAGGGACCGCGGAGGTCGTTTCACGACGATCTGGCTCACCGGAACATCAATCCCTCGGTACGGACGGGCGGAAAGCCGGTCTTGATCCGCACCGACGCCCCCGTGGCTGCGTGCGCGCACAACTTCCGTCCGCGCGACGGCGATCCTACTTGCAGGCCCCCCGGTCCCCTCCCGGTAGGGTGGCGCGCGCACCGTGCGCAACCGCGAATCAGGGGGACCAGACACGTGAGTACGACCGCAGCGACGGGCTTCTGCCGCGTCACCGTCGTGGCACCCGACAGCCGGATCGACGTCGCCCTGCCCGAGGACATCGCCGTCGCCGACGTCTACCCCGAGATCCTGCGTCTCACGGGCCAGACCCAGGCCGCCGGAACACCCACCGGCTACCACCTCGTCCGCCGCGACGGAACGGTCCTGGACGGCGCCCGCACCCTCGGCGTCCAGCAGGTCCTCGACGGCGAGATCCTCAGCCTGCGCCCCTTCGGCCAGTCGCTGCCGCCCGCGGTCTTCGACGACGTCTCCGACGCCGTCGCCTCCGCCGTCACCCGCGACCGCCACCTGTGGAGCGACGAACTCCTGCGCGGCGCCGGCCTGGTCGGCGGCGTCCTGCTGCTCGTCCTCATGGCCTTCGTGATCTGGTTCGCCGACCCGGTGCGCCACGACATGCACAGCCTGCCCGGCATCATCGCGGGCTCCGCCGGACTGCTCCTCACCGCCTTCGCCGGCGTACGCGCCCGGGTCTACGGCGACCGCTCCACCGCCGTCGCCCTCGGCCTCGGCGCCCTCCCGCTCGTCCTCATCGCCGGCTCCGGCATCATCGGCCCGGACGCCGGCCAGGGACCGGGCCGGCTGCAGTTCCTCCTCGGCTGCGTCGCCGTGCTGGTCGCCTCGGTGGTCCTGGTCGCCCTGACCCCCAGCGGCGACGCGCCCTTCGTCGCGACCACCTTCCTGGCCACCGTCGGCACCCTGGCCACCTTCGTCGCGATTCTCACCGAGGCCTCCGCCACCGAGACCGCCGCCGTCTGCGCTCCGGTCGCGCTCGGCCTGGTCGCCTTCCTCCCCGGCCTCTCCGCACGCTTCGCGCGCCTGCCCATCGGCTACGCCTCGCCGCGCACCGCCCCGGCCGGCTACGACGACAACGACCCGGACACGCCCGAGGGCGACCCGGAGCCCGTCGACGCCGACCGCATCGCCGCCCAGGCCCGCCGCGGCCACGAGATGCTCCTCGGACTCGTCGGCGGCTGCGCGGCCGTGGCCGTCGGCTCGGCCGCCGTCCTCGGCTTCTCCGACAACATCTGGGGCCAGTTCCTCGCCCTGGCCGCGGGCCTCGCCATGCTGCTGCGCGCCCGCCTCTTCCGCTACACCTCCCAGGTCGCCTGCGTCCTGGTGGCCGGCATCGGCGCCATCGGGCTCCTCGTCCTCGGCCTCTCCCTGAACCCGCCGGCCGACCTCCTGTACGAGCTGGTCCGCTACGGCGACCGCGGCGCCCTGGACATCCGGACGATCTGGCTCTCCGCCGCCGTCGCCGCCGGAGCCGCCCTGCTCACCGCGATCGGCCTGGTCATCCCGCGCAAGGGGCTCTCGCCGTTCTGGGGCCGCCTCCTCGACCTGACCGAGAGCGTGGTGCTGCTCTCGCTGGTCCCGCTCTGCCTGGCGGTCCTCGACGTCTTCGTCCGGGCCCGCGCCCTCACCAGCTGACCGCCGGCCGCCGGCCCCCCGCCGCCTGACCAGCGGCTGGGGGCGAGGCGTGACCCGAACGGCTGGTAGTCTGTCCGTGGCCGTTTGTGTACGCGTCCTCGGATCATCCTGGGGGCTGCGCTCATCGGACCTTCGCCTCCGAGTCACGGAAGCTCCCCTGAGATCAAGACCAGGGGCACTCGTGGGCGCTTCGAACATCAAGAGGAGTACGCGTGCCGCTCGACGCCGCTACGAAGAAGCAGATCATGTCCGAGTTCGCCCAGAAGGAGGGTGACACCGGATCCCCCGAGGTCCAGGTCGCCATGCTCTCCCGCCGGATCTCGGACCTGACGGAGCACCTCAAGACGCACAAGCACGACCACCACTCCCGTCGTGGTCTGCTGATCCTGGTCGGCCAGCGTCGCCGCCTCCTGCAGTACCTGGCCAAGAAGGACATCCAGCGCTTCCGTGCGCTCGTCGACCGCCTCGGCATCCGCCGTGGCGCGGCCGGCGGCGCCAAGTAAGGACGCTGTGGAGAGGGAGCGGTTCCCGCGTTTGAGGGGACCGCTCCCTTTGCCGTACGTGCACGACCGGTGTCAAGCTCAGTAACCTGGGTCCAGCGACACCCGCACGACCCGCAAGACCCGCGCGCCGAACACGCGCGACCCGCAGGAACGAGGGAGAGGCGCTACGGCGCCGCCGCCGGTCCTCGGTAGTGGCCCCCGGGAACATGCCCGGGAGCTTCGATCGAAGACCGGCCCGCATCCACGGTGCGCCTCTCCCGCACCGTCCCCCGCCACACGGGCGCGAGGACGAAAGACGACGAGTATGGAGAAATCACTAGTGGAGAACGAGACCCACTACGCCGAGGCCGTTATCGACAACGGAACCTTCGGCACCCGCACCATTCGCTTCGAGACGGGCCGCCTGGCCAAGCAGGCCGCCGGCTCCGCCGTCGCGTACCTGGACGACGACACCATGGTGCTGTCGGCCACCACCGCTTCCAAGCGGCCCAAGGACAACCTCGACTTCTTCCCCCTCACGGTGGACGTCGAGGAGCGGCAGTACGCTGCCGGCAAGATCCCCGGCTCCTTCTTCCGTCGTGAGGGCCGGCCCTCCGAGGACGCGATCCTCACCTGCCGCCTGATCGACCGCCCGCTGCGCCCCTCCTTCAAGAAGGGCCTGCGCAACGAGATCCAGATCGTCGAGACGATCATGGCGCTCAACCCCGACCACCTGTACGACGTGGTCGCGATCAACGCCGCCTCCTGCTCCACCATCCTGGCGGGCCTGCCCTTCTCCGGCCCGATCGGCGCCACCCGCGTCGCCCTGATCAAGGGCCAGTGGGTCGCGTTCCCGACGCACACCGAGCTCGAGGACGCCGTCTTCGACATGGTCGTCGCCGGTCGCGTCCTGGAGGACGGCGACGTCGCGATCATGATGGTCGAGGCCGAGGCCACCGAGAAGACCATCCAGCTCGTCAAGGACGGTGCCGAGGCTCCCACCGAGGAGATCGTCGCCGCCGGTCTGGACGCCGCGAAGCCCTTCATCAAGGCGCTCTGCAAGGCCCAGTCGGACCTCGCCTCCAAGGCCGCCAAGCCGGTCGGCGAGTTCCCGGTCTTCCTGGACTACCAGGACGACGTCTTCGAGGCGCTCGCCAAGGCCGTCACCTCCGAGCTGACGCAGGCGCTCACCATCGCGGGCAAGCAGGACCGCGAGGCCGAGCTGGACCGCGTCAAGGAGATCGCCGCCGAGAAGCTGCTCCCGGCCTTCGAGGGCCGCGAGAAGGAGATCTCCGCCGCGTACCGCTCGCTGACCAAGAAGCTGGTCCGCGAGCGCGTCATCAAGGACAAGGTCCGCATCGACGGCCGCGGCGTCACGGACATCCGTACGCTCGCCGCCGAGGTCGAGGCCATCCCGCGCGTGCACGGCTCGGCGCTGTTCGAGCGTGGCGAGACCCAGATCCTGGGCGTCACCACCCTCAACATGCTCCGCATGGAGCAGCAGTTGGACACCCTCTCCCCGGTGACCCGCAAGCGCTACATGCACAACTACAACTTCCCGCCGTACTCCGTCGGTGAGACCGGCCGCGTGGGCTCGCCCAAGCGCCGCGAGATCGGCCACGGAGCGCTCGCCGAGCGCGCCATCGTGCCGGTCCTCCCGACCCGCGAGGAGTTCCCCTACGCGATCCGCCAGGTCTCCGAGGCGCTGGGCTCCAACGGCTCGACGTCCATGGGCTCGGTCTGCGCCTCCACCATGTCGCTGCTGAACGCCGGTGTGCCCCTCAAGGCCGCCGTCGCCGGTATCGCCATGGGCCTGATCTCGCAGGAGATCGACGGCAAGACCCACTACGTCGCCCTCACCGACATCCTCGGTGCGGAGGACGCCTTCGGCGACATGGACTTCAAGGTCGCCGGTACGAAGCAGTTCGTGACCGCGCTCCAGCTCGACACCAAGCTCGACGGCATCCCCGCCTCGGTCCTGGCCGCCGCGCTGAAGCAGGCCCGTGACGCGCGTCTGCACATCCTGGACGTCATGAACGAGGCCATCGACGTCCCGGACGAGATGTCCCCGAACGCCCCGCGGATCATCACCGTCAAGATCCCGGTGGACAAGATCGGTGAGGTCATCGGCCCCAAGGGCAAGATGATCAACCAGATCCAGGAGGACACCGGCGCCGACATCACGATCGAGGACGACGGCACCATCTACATCGGTGCCCAGCAGGGCTCGCAGGCCGAGGCCGCCCGCGCCACGATCAACGCCATCGCCAACCCGACCATGCCGGAGGTCGGCGAGCGCTACCTGGGTACGGTCGTCAAGACCACCACCTTCGGTGCGTTCGTCTCGCTCATGCCGGGCAAGGACGGTCTGCTGCACATCTCGCAGATCCGCAAGCTCGCCGGTGGCAAGCGCGTGGAGAACGTCGAGGACGTGCTCGGCGTCGGCGCCAAGGTCCAGGTCGAGATCGCCGAGATCGACTCCCGCGGCAAGCTCTCCCTCATCCCCGTCATCGAGGGCGAAGAGGACGAGAAGAAGGACGACACCGACAAGTGACGTCCCGTAGTTCCGCGACGACGGCCCGCACCTCCCCGGAGGCGCGCCCCCTCGCCCGTACCCAAACGCTTCTCAAGGGCACCAACGGCATCGGCACCGTCCGTCGTACCGTCCTCCCCGGCGGTCTGCGGATCGTCACCGAGACCCTGCCCTCCGTCCGGTCCGCCACCTTCGGCATCTGGGCGAACGTCGGCTCCCGCGACGAGACGCCCACCCTGAACGGCGCGACCCACTACCTCGAACACCTTCTCTTCAAGGGCACCGCCAAGCGCACCGCCCTCGACATCTCCTCCGCGATCGACGCGGTCGGCGGCGAGATGAACGCCTTCACGGCGAAGGAGTACACCTGCTACTACGCGCGGGTCCTCGACACCGACCTGCCGCTGGCCATCGACGTGGTCTGCGACATGCTGACCGGCTCGCTGATCGCCCCCGAGGACGTCGACGCCGAGCGCGGCGTCATCCTCGAAGAGATCGCGATGACCGAGGACGACCCGGGCGACTGCGTGCACGACCTGTTCGCGCACACCATGCTCGGCGACACCCCGTTGGGCCGCCCGGTCCTCGGCACCGTCGACACGATCAACGCCCTGAACCGCGGCCAGATCGCCCGCTTCTACAAGAAGCACTACGACCCCACGCACCTGGTCGTCGCCGCCGCGGGCAACGTCGACCACGCCACGGTCGTACGGCAGGTACGCCGCGCCTTCGAGAAGGCCGGCGCCCTCTCCCGTACGGACGCGGTGCCCATGGCGCCCCGCGAGGGCTCCCGCACCCTGCGCACCGCCGGCAAGGTCGAGCTGCTGAACCGCAAGACCGAGCAGGCCCACGTGGTCCTCGGCATGCCCGGCCTCGCCCGCACCGACGACCGCCGCTGGGCCCTCGGGGTCCTCAACACAGCCCTCGGCGGCGGAATGAGCTCGCGCCTCTTCCAGGAGGTGCGGGAGAAGCGCGGCCTGGCCTACAGCGTGTACTCGTACACCTCGGGCTTCGCCGACTGCGGCCTCTTCGGCGTCTACGCGGGCTGCCGGCCCAACCAGGTCCACGACGTCCTCAAGATCTGCCGCGACGAACTGGACCGGGTCGCCACGCACGGCCTGGACGACAACGAGATCGCCCGCGCCATCGGCCAGCTCTCCGGCTCCACCGTCCTCGGCCTGGAGGACACCGGCGCGCTGATGAACCGTATCGGCAAGAGCGAGCTGTGCTGGGGCGAGCAGATGTCGGTCGACGACATGCTCGCCCGGATCGCGGAGGTCACCCCCGACGACGTACGGGAGGTGGCGGGGGAACTCCTCACCCACCGCCCCTCGCTCTCGGTCATCGGCCCCCTCAAGGACAAGCAGGCGGACCGCCTCCACGAAGCCGTCTCCTAACCCCTTAATCCCCTGAAGGAATCACCATGACCAAGCTGCGCGTAGCCGTTCTCGGTGCTCAGGGCCGTATCGGCTCCGAGGCCGTACGAGCCGTCGAGGCCGCCGACGACCTGGAGCTGGTGGCGGCCCTGGGCCGGGGCGACAAGCTGGAGACCCTCGCCGAGGCGGGCGCCCAGGTCGCCGTCGAGCTGACCACTCCCGCATCGGTGATGGGCAATCTCGACTTCTGCGTCCGGCACGGCATCCACGCCGTCGTCGGCACCACGGGCTGGACCGACGAACGGCTCGCGCAGCTGACCACCTGGCTGGACAACTCCCCGGAGACCGGGGTCCTCATCGCCCCGAACTTCTCCATCGGCGCGGTCCTGACCATGAAGTTCGCGGAGCAGGCCGCCCGCTACTTCGAGTCCGTCGAGGTCGTCGAACTGCACCACCCCAACAAGGTCGACGCCCCCTCCGGCACCGCGACGCGCACCGCCCAGCTCATCGCGGCGGCCCGCGCCAAGGCGGGCAGCGCACCCCAGCCGGACGCCACCACCACCGCCCTGGACGGCGCGCGCGGCGCGGACGTCGACGGCGTCCCGGTCCACGCGATCCGCCTCCGCGGCCTGCTGGCCCACCAGGAAGTGCTGCTCGGCGGCGAGGGCGAGACCCTCACCATCCGCCACGACTCCCTCCACCACAGCAGCTTCATGCCGGGCATCCTGCTCGGCGTCCGCCGCGTGGTGACCACTCCCGGTCTCACGTTCGGCCTGGAACACTTCCTCGACCTGAACTGACTGAGCCCTCATGCGCGCAAAGATCACCTACTTCACCACGGCAGCCGTCCTGGTCTTCTACTTCGTCCTGGTAGGCGGCCGCGGCCTGATGCTCATCCGGCACGGCACGCTGCTCACGGTCACGTTCGGCGTAGCCGTGCTGATCCTGCCGGTGATCGGCGTCTGGTTCCTCTGGAAGAACACCCAGTTCGTCCGCCGCGCCAACGCGCTGGCGGCCGAGCTGGACGCGGAGGGCGGCCTCCCGGTCGACGACCTGGCCCGCACCCCGTCCGGCCGCATCGACCGGGACGCCGCCGACGCGGTCTTCACCAAGCGCCGCGAGGAGACCGAGGACGCCCCGGACGACTGGCGGACCTGGTTCAGACTGGCGGTCGCCTACCAGGACGCGAGAGACACCCCCAGGGCCCGCAAGGCGATGCAGAGGGCGATCGCCCTGCGGAGGACCGCCCCCTCCAGCCCGTCCGGCGCCTGAGGACAAAATCAAGCTCGTCCGGCGATTGAGGACATCTTTCCCGCGGTACGCAGATGAGCCCGGCACCCCCATGGGTACCGGGCTCACTCACGTACAGGCGCCGACAGGAAGACGCTCACCCCTGCCGATACTCATCCGCCCAGGCCTCCACCCCATCCGTGGCCCGCTCGAACGCCTCCTCGCGCCCGAGGAAGTCCGCGTTGTGGTCGGTGGCCAGCGGCGGCAGCGTCTCACCGCTCCGCCGGACCACGACGAGCGCCTGGCCCTGGACCGTACGGGGGAAGCCCATCCACTTCACGGGCTGCTGGACCGTACGAACCGCCGACGTACCGCTCCATGCCACCGTGGTGGTCCGGAAGAAGCCGACGCGCCGCACACCATGGCGGCTGACCCACGCGCCGACCCGCAGCAGCCGCAGGGCGGCGGCGATCACCGCACCGGCCAGAGCCAGACACACGGTGGCGCCCGAAGGCGCTCCGGCCACTCCGATGATCATGGCCGCGAGCAGAACGAACGAGGCCAGCAGCAACAGGGTGGCCGCCGCCGCGACCCGCCACGGACCGGGGCGGTAGGGCCGCCGCCAGCTGTCGTGGTCGTCGAACGGCAGAGCAACGTCCTCCGCGCTCGCGTCGAATGCGCGGTCGGCCGTCAGAAAGGGCAGGGGCACGACTCATCCTCACTCACAAGCACGCTCGATTGCTGTGCCCGGTGAGGCTACCGAGACCGCCCCCGGCCCGACCACCCCAGGGGGTCCGTACGAGTCAGCGGCCCACGACTCAGCGGCCCTGCGAAGCGGTGGACTGCTTGCCGTGCTCCGCGGGCTGTCCGGAGTCGAGCGCCGGCAGACCGAGCAGCAGCGAGCCGGCGAGACCGGCGACGACGGTCAGCCCGACGAGCGATCGCCCCAGCAGTTCGGGAACGGTGGCGCGGGTGGAGGGCGGGGGAGTGACATTACTGCGGAACCGGTCGGACTCCGCGACGAACGAGAACGGGACGGCTTCACGCCGGCGGAACATGAGGAAACTCTCCTTGATCTGCATGACGGGTGCTGCTATTGAGTCAGACGTACGACAGCCCGAATCGGTGCCCGAATCGCCGTACTTGTTGGGGGAACTCCACGAACGGCTGCCCGAGACGGCCGCGTACATGCACGGTCCTCCGGCCCGTAAAGTGGTCGCCGCCCGAGCGAAGCCCCTGGAAGGACCCCCGTCGGTGACCGACACCCCCGAACCCGCAAAGCCCCACTTCCGCAGTGACGTCACCGTCGAGCTGGTGAAGAGCGACGCGCGCGACGCGGACGTGCTGTTCGCCGCCCGGGTCTCCACCGCCGGCGAGCAGTCGCTCGAAGAGGTCACCAAGGACCCCGAGCGCTCCAAGGGGCTCATCAACTACCTCATGCGGGACCGGCACGGCAGCCCGTTCGAGCACAACTCGATGACCTTCTTCATCAGCGCCCCGATCTTCGTGTTCCGCGAGTTCATGCGGCACCGCGTCGGCTGGTCGTACAACGAGGAATCGGGCCGCTACAGGGAGCTGGAGCCGGTCTTCTACGTCCCCGGAACCTCCCGCAAGCTGGTCCAGCAGGGCCGCCCCGGCAAGTACGTCTTCGTCGAGGGCACCGAGGAGCAGTACGACGTCACGACCCGCGCCATGGAGGAGTCCTACCGGGCCTCCTACGAGGCGTACCAGGAGATGCTGGCGAAGGGCGTGGCCCGCGAGGTCGCCCGCGCGGTGCTCCCCGTAGGCCTCTTCTCCTCGATGTACGCCACCTGCAACGCACGCTCCCTGATGCACTTCCTCGGCCTGCGCACCCAGCACGAGCTGGCGAAGGTCCCGTCCTTCCCGCAGCGCGAGATCGAAATGGTCGGCGAGCAGATGGAAGCCCACTGGGAGCGGCTCATGCCGCTGACTCATGCCGCCTTCAACAAAAATGGACGGGTCGCCCCATAGGCGGTGTCCGTATTGCGGCGTTTCGAGAAGTTCATCTAGGCTGATCAAACGGACCCGGCACTGCTTGAACCCCCGAGCAGGCAGTGCCGGGCTCCTCTTCCCCGTCCCCCCGAGGGCACCCCGCGCGCTGAGCAGCGAGTAGCGTGTTACCCATGGCTCCGATCTCCACTCCGCAGACCCCCTTCGGGCGGGTCCTCACCGCTATGGTCACGCCCTTCACGGCGGACGGCGCTCTCGATCTCGACGGCGCCCAGCGGCTCGCCGCCCACCTGGTGGACGCAGGCAATGACGGCCTGATCGTCAACGGCACCACCGGTGAGTCCCCGACCACCAGTGACACGGAGAAGGACCAGCTCGTACGGGCGGTGCTCGAAGCGGTCGGCGACCGTGCGCACGTCGTCGCCGGCATCGGCACCAACGACACCCGCCACAGCGTCGAGCTCGCCCGGACGGCCGAGCGCACCGGCGCCCACGGCCTGCTGGCCGTCACGCCGTACTACAACAAGCCGCCGCAGGAGGGCCTGCTCCGGCACTTCACTGCCATCGCCGACTCCACCGGCCTGCCCGTGATGCTGTACGACATCCCCGGCCGCAGCGGCGTTCCGATCGACACCGAGACTCTCGTGCGGCTGGCCGACCACCCGCGGATCGTCGCGAACAAGGACGCCAAGGGCGACCTGGGCCGCGCCAGCTGGGCCATCGCCGAATCCGGCCTCGCCTGGTACTCCGGCGACGACATGCTCAACCTGCCGCTGCTCTCGGTCGGCGCGGTCGGCTTCGTCTCCGTGGTCGGCCACGTGGTCTCCCCCGACCTGCGGGCCCTTATCGAGGCGCACCTGAGCGGCGACGTCCAGAAGGCCACCGAGATCCACCAGAAGCTGCTCCCGGTCTTCACCGGCATGTTCCGCACCCAGGGCGTCATCACCACGAAGGCCGCCCTGACCCTCCAGGGCCTCCCGGCCGGACCGCTGCGCCTGCCCCTGGTGGAGCTCAGCGCCCAGGAGACGGCCCAGCTCAAGATCGATCTCGCCGCCGGCGGGGTACAGCTCTGAACACAGACTTCACAACTGAACACGCGAGGCGACTCGCATCGAGCACCACCCAAGACAACAGCAAGTGCACGAATGACATGCGCGCCACGTGCCTCAGCGGTACGTGGCGTGCGTGGTAAGGAGAGTCTTTTGAGTCATCCGCACCCTGAACTCGGTACCCCGCCGAAGCTCCCGAAGGGCGCCCTGCGGGTCACCCCGCTCGGCGGCCTGGGCGAGATCGGCCGCAACATGACGGTCTTCGAGTACGGCGGCCGCCTGCTCATCGTCGACTGCGGCGTCCTCTTCCCCGAGGAGGAGCAGCCGGGCATCGACCTGATCCTGCCGGACTTCACCACGATCCGGGACCGCCTGGACGACATCGAGGGCATCGTCCTCACGCACGGCCACGAGGACCACATCGGCGGCGTGCCCTACCTCCTGCGCCTGAAGCCGGACATCCCCCTCATCGGCTCGAAGCTGACGCTCGCGCTCATCGAGGCGAAGCTCCAGGAGCACCGCATCCGCCCCTACACCCTTGAGGTGAAGGAGGGGCAGCGCGAGCGCATCGGCGTCTTCGACTGCGAGTTCATCGCGGTCAACCACTCGATCCCGGACGCGCTGGCCGTCGCCATCCGCACCCCCGCGGGCATGGCCGTGGCCACCGGTGACTTCAAGATGGACCAGCTCCCGCTGGACGGCCGTCTCACCGACCTGCACGCGTTCGCGCGCCTCAGCGAGGAGGGCATCGACCTCCTCCTCTCCGACTCCACGAACGCCGAGGTCCCCGGTTTCGTGCCGCCGGAGCGGGACATCTCCAACGTCCTGCGCACGGTCTTCGCCAACGCCCAGAAGCGCATCATCGTGGCGAGCTTCGCCAGCCACGTGCACCGCATCCAGCAGATCCTGGACGCCGCCCACGAGTACGGCCGCAGGGTCGCCTTCGTCGGCCGCTCGATGGTCCGCAACATGGGCATCGCCCGTGACCTGGGCTATCTGAAGGTCCCCGCCGGACTGGTCGTGGACGTCAAGACCCTCGACGACCTCCCGGACGACGAGGTCGTGCTGGTCTGCACGGGCTCGCAGGGCGAGCCCATGGCGGCGCTCTCCCGGATGGCCAACCGCGACCACCAGATCCGGATCGTCCCCGGCGACACGGTGATCCTGGCGTCGTCCCTCATCCCCGGCAACGAGAACGCGGTCTACCGCGTGATCAACGGCCTGACCCGCTGGGGCGCCAACGTCGTCCACAAGGGCAACGCCAAGGTCCACGTCTCGGGCCACGCCTCGGCCGGCGAGCTGCTGTACTTCTACAACATCTGCAAGCCGAAGAACCTGATGCCGGTCCACGGCGAATGGCGCCATCTGCGGGCCAACGCCGAGCTGGGCGCGCTCACCGGCGTGCCGAAGGACCACATCGTCATCGCCGAGGACGGCGTGGTCGTCGACCTCATCGACGGCAAGGCCAAGATCGTCGGCAAGGTCCAGGCCGGTTACGTCTACGTCGACGGCCTCTCCGTCGGGGACGTCACCGAGACCTCCCTCAAGGACCGCCGCATCCTCGGCGACGAGGGCATCATCTCGGTGTTCATCGTGGTCGACAGCTCCTCGGGCAAGATCGTGGGCGGCCCCCACATCCAGGCCCGGGGCTCCGGCATCGACGACAACGCCTTCGTCGGCGTGACCCCGAAGATCCAGGAAGCCCTGGACAAGTCGGCGCAGGACGGCGTGATGGAGCCCCACCAGCTCCAGCAGATGGTCCGCCGGACGGTCGGCAAGTGGGTGTCCGACACCTACCGCCGGCGCCCGATGATCCTTCCGGTCGTCGTCGAGGTCTGACCCCTCACGACCGCCTGACCTGGAGCGGGGCCCTCGATTTGCATCGAGGAGCCCCGCTCCAGTACGTTTACGTCTCCGCCTGAACGGGAAGCACCGCGCGCACTCGTGCGCCTGGATCACCCCGAGCGGGGCGGGAATTCCGACTCAGAATCTCTGATAAAGTCGGATCCGCCGAAAGGCAAGGCCACTCCGCGGGCCACCGGAAATCGAATTCGGACCGGAAACGGAACGAAAAAGAGTCTGGTAAAGTCGGACTCGCCGGAAAGGGAAAACGCGAAAGCGAAGAACCTGGAAAGCGAAACTGCACGGCCCGCTTCGACCGGGAGTCAGACAGTGGAAAGCGTCTGATAGAGTCGGAAAAGCAAGACAGCAGGACAAAGAAGTAAAAATGAAGGGAAGCGCCCGGAGGGCCCCGGTAATACGGGACCGAAGGAAGCGTCCGTTCCTTGAGAACTCAACAGCGTGCCAAAAGTCAACGCCAGATATGTTGATACCCCGGCCTGCACCTGGTGCAGGTTGGTGGTTCCTTTGAAAAGTCCTACCGGGTCTGCTTCGGCGGTCGGGTAGGCAAGAACACAGCGAGGACGCTGTGAACAACGGGTCTTATTCCGACCGGTTGTTCCGCTCTCGTGTGTGTGCACCCGATTACGGGTAAACATTCACGGAGAGTTTGATCCTGGCTCAGGACGAACGCTGGCGGCGTGCTTAACACATGCAAGTCGAACGATGAAGCCTTTCGGGGTGGATTAGTGGCGAACGGGTGAGTAACACGTGGGCAATCTGCCCTTCACTCTGGGACAAGCCCTGGAAAC
>NZ_JAFEUF010000104.1:18597-23603 GCF_016901035.1 Streptomyces durocortorensis | reverse complement strand
GCTCCCCCGTGGCCCCCGCCTCCCCCGAAGCGGAGGGCCCTGCCTCAGGCCACCAGCTCGCCGAAGGACTCCTGCTCGTCACGTCCGAAGCTGAGGACCTCGTCCTCGCGCAGCCGGCGCAGGGAGCGCCAGATGCTCGACTTCACCGTGCCGACACTGATGTCGAGGATGGACGCGATCTCCGGGTCGGTGCGGCCCTCGTAGTACCGCAGGACCAGCATCGTGCGCTGGAGTTCGGGCAGCCGGGCGAGCGCCTGCCACAGCACCGCCCGCAGCTCCGTGCCGCGCATCGCGTCCGTGTCGCCCACCGTCTCCGGCAGCTCCTCGGTCGGGTATTCGTTGAGCTTGCGCCTGCGCCAGGCGCTGATGTGCAGGTTGGTCATGGTGCGGCGCAGATAGCCGCCGACCGCCGCCTTGTCGCTGATCCGGTCCCAGGCCCGGTACGTCGAGAAGAGGGCGCTCTGCAGCAGGTCCTCGGCCTCGAACCGGTCACCGGTCAGGTGGTAGGCGGTCGCGTACAGGGAGGCCCGTCGCTCCTGGACGTAGGCCGTGAACGCCGCTTCGGCGTCCGCGTTCTCCGCCCCCGTGGTGCGATCCCCCGTGGCCTTCCCGTACGCGCTTCCCCCGTTGCCCCCCACATCCCCCGTGGGTGCGTCAACCACCGTCATGTACGTCGAACGCGGCTGCTCCGCGGTCGACTGCGACGGCAGATGCTGACGCCCGATGCCTCGAACACACCCCCGTACGTTCACGGCACCGGACTTCTCCGTGCTCCGCCCGATGTCGTGGAGGCGCGTGACAACTGCGCTTGAGCTGGTGCTGTGCAGTGCGTTCATCTCGCGCCCCCTATCGGTGGAGTCCGTTCGTCTCCTGCTGACCAAGAGCTTGCCGGGGCAGTTTCATGGCGCTGTCCCCCGACTGTCACAGGCCTGTCACAGGGGCAGTTGCGGCCGTGCCCGGACAATCGGACCGGACCACAGGTCGAACTGAAGCGCCACCATGGGCCAGAATGACGTCCGTGCCTTTCCTGTTGCTGATCGAGGACGACGACGCCATCCGCACGGCCCTCGAACTCTCGCTGTCACGCCAGGGCCACCGTGTGGCCACCGCGGCGACGGGAGAGGACGGCCTGGAGCTGCTGCGCGAGCAGCGGCCCGACCTGGTCGTGCTGGATGTGATGCTGCCCGGGATCGACGGTTTCGAGGTGTGCCGGCGGATCCGCCGCACCGACCAACTGCCGATCATTCTGCTGACCGCGCGCAGCGACGACATCGACGTCGTGGTGGGACTGGAGTCCGGCGCGGACGACTATGTGGTGAAACCCGTCCAGGGCCGGGTGCTGGACGCCCGGATCCGGGCGGTGCTGCGCCGCGGGGAGCGCGAGTCCACCGACTCGGCGACCTTCGGCAACGTGGTGATCGACCGCTCCGCCATGACCGTCACCAAGGACGGGGAGGATCTGCAGCTCACGCCGACCGAGCTGCGGCTCCTGCTGGAGTTGAGCCGCCGGCCCGGCCAGGCCCTGTCCCGGCAGCAGTTGCTGCGTCTGGTGTGGGAGCACGACTACCTGGGCGACTCCCGGCTGGTGGACGCCTGTGTGCAGCGGCTGCGCGCGAAGGTGGAGGACGTGCCGTCCTCGCCGACCCTGATCCGTACGGTGCGGGGCGTGGGCTACCGGCTGGACTCGCCTCAGTGACCGAATCCGCCAAGCGGTCCCTGCGTGCGGGGCTGCGCTGGACCAGTCTGCGGCTGCGGCTCGTCGTGGTGTTCGCGCTGGTGGCGCTGGTCGCCGCGGCGTCCGCCTCGGGCATCGCGTACTGGCTCAACCGCGAGGCCGTGCTGACCCGTACGCAGGGCGCCGCGCTCGACGACTTCCGGCGGCAGATGCAGGAGACGGCGGCCGCGCTGCCGACTCGGCCCACCAAGGACGATCTCCAGCGGGCCGCCGGGGAGATGGCGTCCAGCAGCCCGGGCTACAGCGTGCTGCTGGAGGCCGAGCGGGAGCGCGGCAAGCCGATCGTGGGCTACTCCGACCTGGACACCTTCACCCGGGCCGACGTGCCGGACTCGTTGCAGGAGCAGGTCGCGCACAAGCAGCCGCTGACGTCGAGCAACGAGCACGAGTACCACCTGTTCTGGCAGCGTACGAGCATCGCGGGGACGCCGTATCTCGTGGCCGGTACGCGGATCATCGGCGGCGGCCCGACCGGTTACATGCTCAAGTCCCTCGACCAGGAGCGGCAGGACCTCAACTCGCTGGCCTGGTCGCTGGGGATCGCCACCGCCCTCGCGCTGGTCGGCTCGGCGCTGCTCGCGCAGGCCGCCGCGACGACGGTGCTGCGCCCGGTGCAGCGGCTCGGTGACGCGGCCCGCAAGCTCGGCGAGGGCAAGCTCGACACCCGGCTCACGGTCTCCGGAACGGACGAACTCGCCGATCTCTCACGTACGTTCAACAGGACGGCCAGCTCGCTGGAGAAGAAGGTCGCCGACATGAGCGCCCGGGAGGAGGCGAGCCGCCGGTTCGTCGCCGACATGTCGCACGAGCTGCGTACGCCGCTGACCGCGATCACCGCGGTGGCCGAGGTGCTGGAGGACGAGGCGGACACCCTCGATCCGATGATCGCGCCCGCCGTGCATCTGGTGGTCAGCGAGACCCGGCGGCTGAACGACCTGGTGGAGAACCTGATGGAGGTGACCCGCTTCGACGCGGGCACCGCCCGGCTCGTCCTGGACGACGTCGACGTGGCCGACCAGGTGACCGCGTGCATCGACGCGCGGGCCTGGCTGGACGCGGTGCACCTGGACGCGGAGCGCGGCATGATGGCCCGGCTCGATCCGCGCCGGCTGGACGTGATCCTGGCCAATCTGATCGGCAACGCCCTCAAGCACGGCGGTTCACCGGTGGGCGTCCGGGTGCGGACCGAGGGCGAGGAGCTGGTCATCGAGGTACGGGACCACGGTCCGGGCATCCCCGAGGACGTACTGCCGCATGTCTTCGACCGGTTCTACAAGGCGAGCGCCTCCCGGCCGCGGTCGGAGGGCAGCGGGCTCGGCCTCTCCATCGCCATGGAGAACGCGCACATCCACGGCGGTGACATCTCGGCGGCGAACTCCCCGGACGGCGGTGCCGTGTTCACGCTGCGGTTGCCGCGTGACGCCGAGAGGATCGTACGGAACGACGAACCGGGCGCGGGCGCACCGGGCGAGGACGGGGCGACGTGAAGCGCGGCGATGTCACGTACCGGAGGCGGGGCGCTCCGCGAGGGCGGCCGGCCGTCTCCCTCGTCGGCCTGCTGGCGGTCGCGGCGCTGGTTGCCGGGTGCGGGATCCGGACGACCTCCGTGCCGGTGGACGCGGGGGCCGCGCCCTCCCGGGTGCCGTGCCGGGTGTCCCCCTCGGACGTCAGCACCCGGTCGCCGGACAGCGTGAGCGCCGATGTGTATCTGGTGTGCGCCTCGCAGCTGGTCACCGTGGACCGTCCGATGCCGGCGGACGCCGGCGGCGCCGAGCCGGTGGAGGTGGCCCGCGCGCTGCTGACGGAGGTCCAGCGAGCGCCGTCCGCGGGCGAGCGGCGGGCCGGGTTCAGCACCGCGGTTCCGGCGGGGCTCCGGGTGGATCCGTCCCGGGACGGCGATCCGGCGGGCACGCTGCGGCTCAGCAGCCAGCCGGAGGACCTGTCGGCGGAGGCGCTGGCGCAGCTGGTGTGCACGTACGCGGAGAGCGATGCGCTGGCAGAGGACGGCTCGGTGGTGCTGGGCGGGCCCGGGGACTACCCGCCGCGCGGCTATCTGTGCACCTCGCAGACGAAGTCCCGGCCGGGGGATCTGGCCACGCCGGACGCCCTCCGGCTGGACTGACGCCGGTCTCGCCGGTCTCGCCGGGGCCGGGCGGGGAGGGGTCGGGAAGGGCTGAGCGGGGCGCGCGGGGCGTCCGTACCCGGCCGGCCCCGACCGTACGGAACCGATCCTGCCGGTCGTGGCGTCTTGGTGGGCGTGCGTCACAGTTCGGACGGTCAGACCGTCATCCACTTCCGCGCGGCGGGCGTCACTCTCCTTGTCGCGCATCTGCTGTTCGTCGGGTGGCTGACGCTGCGCCCGCTGGACGTCCCCTGGATCACGGCGGCGAATTTCGAGCCGCTCGCCGGGATCAGGGCGGACCTCGCGCTCGGACCGGCCGAGGCGGCCCGTCGGATCGGCGGGGCGCTGTTCCTGCTGGCTCCGCTCGGGGTGCTGCTGCCGATGGCCGGGGGGCGGATCTTCGTCTCCCCCTGGGTCTCGCTGCTGCGTACCGTCGCCGCCGGGGCGCTGATCTCGCTCGCCATCGAACTGGGCCAGACCGGGGTGCCGGGGCAGGTCGTCGACATCGACTCGCTGCTGCTGAACACCACCGGGGTGGTGCTGGTCCATCTGCTGGTCGTCCCGCTCTGCCGGGCGCGGCTGCGCCGCCGGGGACTGCCCGGGGTCCGCGACCTGCCCTGCTACCGCCACGAGACCCGACTCAGGGACGAGGCCCCTCAGGGGTCGACCCCGACGATTACCGGGGTCGGCCTCGCCCCGTAGAGCGATGCTTTGTCACCCTTCGGCGCGGCACCATGGATACATCGGGGAGCAGAGGAAGCTGCTCCCGCCGCAACGGTTCGCGAAGGAGCCCACCATGGCCGCACTTGTCCGCCCCCGCGAAGGCCGCATGATCGGCGGAGTGTGCGCGGGCCTCGCCCGGCGCTTCGGGACGTCGGCGAGCACGATGCGCGTGATCTTCGTCGTGTCCTGCCTGCTGCCCGGCCCGCAGTTCCTGCTCTACCTGGCGCTGTGGGCGCTGCTGCCCTCGGAGAAGTCCGCCTCCTCCGCGACGGCCTGGTGACGCGACCGGCCGAGGCGGCCTCGTACATGACCGTGGGGGGGGGGGGGGGGGGGCGGGGCCGGCGGCGCGGCGGGGCCGCGCGCGGCGGCGCCCCCCGCGCCCGCCCACGGGCCCCCGCTGGGGGCCCACGACTGGTCGGGTGGGGG
>NZ_JAFEUF010000104.1:4537-18587 GCF_016901035.1 Streptomyces durocortorensis | reverse complement strand
CCCCCCGCCGCGCGCGGGGGGGGGGCCGCGGGGGGGGGGGGGGGCCCCCCCCCCCGGGGGGGGGGCCCCCCCGCGGGGGGGGGCGCCCCCCCCCCACATGCGTGTCAGGTGCGGTCAGCCGCCGAGCGGGATCCCGTTGGCGGTGAGGCCCTGGGTGGGCAGTCCGCCGAGCAGGCCGGTGACCGGGGCGGCCGCGTCGGTGGCCTGGCCGCCGAGGACCTTGCCGACGGTGTCCTGGACCGGCGCGTTCTGCGCCGACTGCGCGACGGTGTCGAGCGCCATCGTCGAGACGGGGAGCGCCCCGGCCGCGGCGTCCAGCGGCAGCGAGGGGGCGGCGGAGGCGCTGCCGGCGGCGGCAGCGGCGAAAGCGGCACCGAGAGCGGCGACGCCGAGAGTCTTGGCAGACTTCTTCATGGAGAATTCATCCTTGGGGAAGGGGATGTGAGCGGCTCTGCAAACTAGCCATCCCGCCGCCCCGTCCGCAAACATCCCGACACGCGGAAAAAGGGCCGGGAAACCGCTTCCCGACCCTTTCACCTGGTGTGCCCCTCAGCCTCCGGAGACCGCAGATCCGCTGGTCACAGCGGTCTGACGGAAGAGCCACTCCGACTTCAGCTCGGCGTATCCGGGCTTGACGACGTCATTGATCATCGCCAGACGTTCGTCGAAAGGAATGAAAGCTGATTTCATCGCATTGACTGTGAACCACTGCATGTCGTCGAGCGTGTATCCGAAAGCATCGGTCAGCCGCTCGAATTCCCCGCTCATGCTGGTCCCGCTCATCAGCCGGTTGTCCGTGTTCACGGTGATCCGGAAGTGCAGCTTGCGCAGCAGTCCGATCGGGTGCTCGGCGTACGAGTCGGCCGCGCCGGTCTGGAGGTTGGAGGTCGGGCACATCTCCAGCGGGATGCGCTTGTCCCGTACGTAGGAGGCGAGGCGGCCGAGGGAGACCGAGCCGTCCTCGGCGACCTCGATGTCGTCGATGATCCGCACGCCGTGGCCGAGCCGGTCGGCGCCGCACCACTGGAGGGCCTGCCAGATCGACGGCAGGCCGAAGGCCTCGCCCGCGTGGATGGTGAAGTGGTTGTTCTCGCGCTTGAGGTACTCGAACGCGTCGAGGTGGCGGGTGGGCGGGAAGCCGGCCTCGGCGCCCGCGATGTCGAAGCCGACGACGCCCTGGTCGCGGTAGCTGTTGGCGAGTTCGGCGATCTCCAGGGCGCGTGCGGCGTGGCGCATCGCGGTGAGGAGGGCGCCGACGCGGATGCGGTGGCCGTTGGCGCGGGCGATGCGCTCGCCCTCGCGGAAGCCCTCGTTGACGGCCTCGACGACCTCTTCGAGGGTCAGGCCGCCCTCCAGGTGCTGCTCGGGGGCGTAACGGATCTCGGCGTAGACGACACCGTCCTCGGCGAGGTCCTCGGCGCACTCGGCGGCCACCCGGAACAGCGCGTCACGGGTCTGCATGACGGCGCAGGTGTGGGCGAACGTCTCCAGGTAGCGCTCCAGCGAGCCGGAGTCGGCCGCCTCGCGGAACCAGATGCCGAGCTTGTCGGCCTCGGTCTCGGGGAGGGAGTCGTAACCCTGCGCGCGGGCCAGCTCGACGATGGTGCCCGGCCGTAGGCCGCCGTCGAGGTGGTCGTGGAGCAGCACCTTGGGGGCGCGACGGATCTGGTCGGAATCAGGGACATTCGGGGTCTGGCTCGTCATCTTGGCACTCTAGCGCCTACGCGCGTAGAGCGCCTTGTGTCGATGCGTAACAGTGACCGCGAAGTCGGGTGGAGTACACCTGTCCTTCTGACACTGTTCTGTCATGGGACAGCGCGCACTCCCCCTGCCCGAAGCCAGGCTGGGACGGGCCGTACAGACGGCCGGAGCAACGGACGAGGTCAGCGGCGTGGTTCTGCTGCTTCCGGACGGCGAGGCCGCCTCCCGCCGCCGTCCTTCCACCCTGTCGTACGCGGCACAGCTGCCGTTCGCCCGTTCGCTGGCCCGCGCCGGGGAGGGCGACGGGCTCGCCGTGCACGTGCTGCGCTACCGCTGTCGCGGCTGGAACGCGGACGACGCGCACCCCGCCGAGGACGCCGCGTGGGCGGCCGACGAGGCGCAGCGGCGGTACGGCGACGTGCCGGTCTGCCTGGTCGGGCACGGGATGGGCGGGCGGGCGGCGTTGCGGGCCGCCGGGCACGGGGCGGTCAACTCGGTTCTGGCGATGGCCCCGTGGCTGCCGGCGCCGGCGGCAGGCGAACCGGAGCCGGTGAAGCAGTTGATGGGGCGGCGGGTGCTGATCGTGCACGGCACCAACGACGAGCGCACCGACCCTGAGCTGTCCTACCGGCTGGCCGAGCGGGCGAAGAAGACCAACCGGGACACCTGCCGCTTCGAGGTGCACTCCGACGGGCACGCGTTGCGCCAGCACCGCTCCGAAGTGGTCGCGCTGGCCGCCGACTTCGTGCGCGGCTCGCTGTTCGCCCGGTCCTACGCCCGCCCGGTCGCGGACGCGCTGGCCGCACCGCCGCCGCTGGGGCTGCGGATGCCGCTGGCCGCGGGGTTCGGGCGGTCGCTGCGGCACTGAGGGGCGGGGCATCGGACCGGGGTGGGTACCGGGACCGCGAGCGTGCCGCCGACCGAGCCCCCGGCACAGGCTGCCACCGCCGGGCCGGTCCGGCTTCAGGCCGTCCGCCGCCGCGCGAGTCCCCGTAGCAGCAGCGCCGTGGCCGCCCATACGGTCGCGCATCCCGCGGCGGCGACCAGCAGGACGAGCCAGACGGTGTCCGTGACGGTGGCGGCGCCGGCGGCGATGCCGGACGCCAGCAGGGTCGCCGCCATCACCACGACAACCTGTGCCGTGGGGGTGTCCGTGGCGCGGGTGGCGCGGCGGCGGTGCAGCCACCCCGCTCCCCGCAGGAAGACGGTCCCGACGACCAGCAGGGTGAGCCCGATGGCCAGTTGGACGGTCGATTCGCGGCCCGGCCTGGCGGTCGTGTCCTGGCGCAGCTCGCCCGCTTCCACCGCCCACACCACATCGCGCCAGGACAGCACGGCGACCCGGTCCCCGGGCGACAGCTTCTCCCAGACGGGCCCGTCGCCCCGCATCCGTACCCTGAACGGCGGTTCCGCGGCCCCGCCGTCGAGCGTGACCCAGTTGATGACGGCCTTGTTCGACCGGCCGGTCTCGGTGGAGACGACGGTGGCGGGCCACTCGGCGAGGCAGTCCCCCTTCTCGGGCACGGCGACCTCCGAGCACGGCCGCGCGGCCCGGAAGTCGGCGGCCTCGGAGAGCGCTCCGGGCAGCAGCGCGAACAGGATGGCCGCCGCCAGCACCAGCACCGAACCGAGAACGGACGCGAAGATGACGCCTTGCAGGCTCGGGAGCCCGGGCGGCTTCGGGTGCGGGTAGGGCGAGGAGGAACGGTTCACCGCGCCATTCTCGCTCACCCGTTCCCCTCGGTCCGGCGGCTGTTCCCTTCGGCCGGCACCTGCTTCCCTCAGTCCGGCAGCAGGTTTCCCCGCCGCGAGAGCAGGAAGCGTTTGAAGGCCGCGACCGGCGGGGTGTCGGGGTGTCCGTCGAGCCAGGCGACGCCGATCTCGCGGGCCGCGCGCGGTGCCGTCACCGTCAGCTCGACGACCCCGGGGCGGGCGACCGCCGGCGGCGGCAGCAGCGCCACCCCGAGCCCGGCGGCGACCAGCCCGCGCAGGGTCTCCGCCTCCTCGCCCTCGAAGGCGACGCGCGGGGTGAAGCCCGCCTCCGCGCAGAGGTCGTCGGTGATCCGGCGCAGCCCGTAACCGGGCTCCAGCGTCACGAACGTCTCGTCGGCGGCCTCCGCGAGCCGGACCCGGCGGCGGGAGGCGAGGCGGTGGTCGTCCGGGACCACCAGGCGCAGCCGCTGTTCGTCGAGGCGGCGGGTGACCAGGTCGGGGGCGTCGGGCACGGGCGAGGTGAGGCAGAGGTCGAGGCCGCCCGCGCGGAGCCGTTCGATCATCGCCTCGCCGTAGTTCTGCACGAGCTGGAAGCGGACGCGCGGGTGGTCGACCCGGAACGCGCGGATCAGCGCGGGCACGGTCTCGGAGCCCATGGTGTGCAGGAAGCCGAAGGAGACCCGGCCCGCCGTCGGGTCGGCGTCCGCCCGGACCGAGTCGGCCGCCTTCTCCACCTCGGCCAGGGCCCGTTCCGCCGAGCCGAGGAAGGTGCGGCCCGCCGGGGTGAGCGAGACGGTACGGCCCTTGCGGGCGAACAGGGCGACGCCCAGGTCCGCTTCGAGCCGGACCATGGCCCGCGAGAGCGTGGACTGCGGGACGCCCAGCTCGTGTGCGGCGCGGGTCACATGCTCGTGGCGGGCGACCGCCTCGAAGTACGCGAGGCGGGGCGCGAGGACCGCCCGGATGTCTTCTTCGTAACTGCTCGGTGACAGCCGAGGCCCTGAGCTGCGTTCATGCGCCATGGGATTGATTATGGCAGTTTCGTGCATTGGACGCATGAAACGTCTCGCTCTACTTTCGACGTATGCCTCCCGCTGATACCGGGGCATCCACCGTCGTGGTGGGTGCCTCTGCCCCGTCGTCCCCCGTCACCACCACCGCCGCGCCGGCCTCCACCCATGAGCGCCTGGAGCCCGGCCGCCCCGGCTACCGCCGGATGAGCTTCGCCCTCTTCGCCGCCGGTGTCGCGGCGTTCGCCCTCCTCTACTCCACCCAGGCCCTGCTGCCGGCCGTCTCCGCGTCGTTCGACGCCACCGCCGGACAGGCGAGCTGGACGGTCTCGGCGGCGACCGGGGCACTGGCCCTGTTCGTACTGCCGCTCAGCGCGCTCTCCGAGCGGTTCGGCCGGCGGCAGATGATGACGGCGTCGCTGGCGATCGCGGTGCTGGTCGGGCTGCTGGTGCCGTTCGCCCCGTCGATGGGCGCGCTGATCGCGCTGCGCGCCGTCCAGGGCGCGGCGCTCGCCGGGCTCCCGGCCTCCGCGATGGCGTATCTCGCGGAGGAGGTGCGGCCCAAGGCGCTGATCGCCGCGATCGGGCTGTTCGTCGCGGGCAACAGCATCGGCGGGATGAGCGGCCGCATCCTCACCGGCTGGGTCGCCCAGGCCTGGGGCTGGCGCGCCGCGCTCGCGGCGGTCGGGCTGCTCGCCCTGGCGTGCGCCGTCGTCTTCCATTTCCTGATCCCGAAGGCGAAGAACTTCCGCCCCGGTTCGCTCAACCCGAAGGCCCTGGCGAAGACCGTCGCCACGCATCTGGCCGACCCGCTGCTGGTCCGGCTGTACGCGATCGGCGCCCTGTTCATGACGGTGTTCGGCGCGGTCTACACGGTGATCGGCTACCGCCTGGTCGAGGAGCCGTTCAGCCTGCCGCAGGGCGTCATCGGCTCGATCTTCCTGGTCTACCTGGTGGGTACGGTCTCCTCCGCCGCTGCCGGACGTCTGGTGGCCCGCCTAGGCCGCCGGGGCGCGCTCTACCTGGCGGTCTCCACGACCGCCGCCGGACTGCTGCTCTCGCTGGCCGACCAGTTGGCCGCCGTGCTGCTGGGCCTGGTGCTGATCACGGCCGGCTTCTTCGCCGGGCACGCGGTCGCCTCGTCCTCGGTGAGCCGGACCGCGACGACGGGCCGGGCACAGGCGTCGGCGCTGTACCAGTCGGCGTACTACCTGGGCTCCAGCGCGGGCGGCACGCTGGGCGCGGTCGCCTTCCACGCCGGGGGCTGGGCGGCGACGGTGGCGCTCGGCCTGCTCGCGGTCCTCGGCGTCGTCTCGATCACGCTGTACGGAACCCGCGTGGCGCGTGCGGAGCGGCGGGCGCTGGTTCCGGCGACCCGCTGAGGGTCTCCGCGCGACCCGTTGAGCGTCCCCGCGACCCGTTGAACGTCTCCGGGCGCCCCGGACACCCCCGGGTGCACCCCTTGAACCGGAGGCCATAATTCCGCCTATGCCGGACCGGGACGCAACCGAGACCTCCCTCGCGCAACCACCACTCCCCTTCGTACGTCTACCAGGCGTAACCACAAAACCACTGTGGGCGAAGGGGAGTTGCCGCATGGGAGACATGGCGAAGACATCCGGCAGACGGCTGCGACGACGCGGGGTGGCGCTGTCCGTCGCCGGACTGGTGGCCGCCCCGGCCCTGGTCCTGAGCAGCGGCACCGCCGCCCAGGCGGCGTCCTGCACGAAGTCCGTGGGGCCGCACCAGAAGCAGGTCGAGAAGTTCCTCAAGCGGCCCGTGGACGGCAAGCAGTCGACGGCCGACTGCAAGGCGATCCAGAAGTTCCAGAAGGCCCACGGGATCACGCCCACCATCGGTTACGCCGGTCCGCTGACCTGGCGCACGATGAACACGATGCTCGCCCAGAAGGCGGCCGGGAAGAACCCCAACAAGGCGGGGAAGTGCCCCACCAACAAGGGGCGCATCGCCTGTGTCGACCTGACGCGGCAGCTGAGCTGGATCCAGGACGGCAAGAAGCTGAAGTACGGCCCGGTGCCGGTGCGGACCGGCCGGGACGGCGCGGAGACCCGGACCGGGGCCAAGAAGATCTACTGGCGCAGCATCAAGCACTGGTCGACCATCTACAAGGTCTGGATGCCGCACTCCCAGTTCTTCGACGGCGGCCAGGCGTTCCACTCGGTCACCAAGTCCATGTACAACCCGCCGGGCTCCGGAGGCTGCGTCAACATGCGCCCCGACGACGCGAAGGCATACTGGAAACTGCTGAAGAACGGCGACGACGTGTACGTGTACGGGCGCAAGCCCGGGACCTGAGGACCCCGCCGCCAGGCGCTGGGCGCATCCTGAGGGGTGCCGGACGGGATCGTGGCCGGAGCCACGGCCTCCGGTACCCCTTGTTCGTTTTCCGCCCCCGACTGTCAGTGGCCTGCGGTAGCTTCCGACGTACCGGGGGACGGATGCCACAGCGCGAGGGCGCGCGACAGGGGTGGAGCGATGAGCGATCTGACCACGACGACGGCCACAGGCGCCGGGAAGCCCGATGCCGCCGGGATCGACAGCCGCCTGGAAGGGCACCGGGTCGAGCTGACCGGCTACTGCTACCGGATGCTCGGGTCCGCCTTCGAGGCCGAGGACGCCGTGCAGGACACGCTGGTCCGGGCCTGGCGCAACTTCGACAAGTTCG
Organism: Streptomyces durocortorensis; assembly: GCF_016901035.1. Taxonomy (GTDB): domain Bacteria; phylum Actinomycetota; class Actinomycetes; order Streptomycetales; family Streptomycetaceae; genus Streptomyces; species Streptomyces durocortorensis. The sequence goes on along the minus strand of NZ_JAFEUF010000104.1, from coordinate 11,477 downwards.
AGGGCCGTTCCTCGCTGCGCTCCTGGCTCTACCGGATCGCCACCAACGTCTGCCTGGACATGCTGAACGCGGGCAACAAGCGGGCCCGCCCGGTCGATCTGACGGGCCCGACCCCGCTCGCCCAGGCCGCGCTGAGCCCCCGCCCGGAGAACGTCTGGCTGGAGCCGATGCCCGACGGCCGGATCCTGCCGTCGGTCCAGGACCCGGCGGAGGCGGCCGTGGCACGCGAGTCGGTGCGCCTGGCGTTCGTCGCCGCGCTCCAGCACCTGCCGCCGAAGCAGCGCGCCGTGCTGATCCTGCGCGAGGTGCTCGCCTGGAAGGCGGCGGAGGTCGCCGAGCTGCTGGAGACCTCCGTGGCCTCGGTCAACAGCGCGCTCCAGCGGGCCCGCGCCACGCTGACCGAGACGGAGGGCCGGGCGGGCGACGCGGCGGACCCGCTCGACGAGGAGCAGCAGAAGCTCCTGGAGCGCTATGTGAAGGCGTTCGAGGGCTACGACATGGCCGCCCTGACCGCGCTGCTCCACGAGGACGCGGTGATGACGATGCCGCCGTTCGACCTGTGGCTGCAGGGCACCGGGGACATCACGGGCTTCATGACCTCCATCGGCGCGGCGTGCGCGGGCTCCAAGCTGGTGCCCGTCTCGGCCAACGGCTCCCCCGCCTTCGCCCACTACAAGCCCGCCGAGGACGGGTCCGGGTTCGTGCCGTGGGCGGTCCAGGTCATCGACGTCCAGGACGGGGCGATCACCGGGATGCACTGCTTCCTGGACGTCCCGCGCTGGTTCCCGCTGTTCGGCCTGCCGGACCGGCTGCCGGCGGACGCGTAGTGGGCGGCCGAAGACCCGTCGTGCTGCTCGCCGCCTGGGCGGTGATCGCCGCGGGCGGCTGGGGGGCGATCCAGTGGCTGGGCGAGCCGGCAGCCACCTCCGGCCCGGCTCCCGGCCGACGCAGAAGCGCGGGGCGGCGACGCCGTCCCCGATCCCCTGTGTCGCCCGGGCGGAGCCGTCCCGGTCGACGCCGACTGCCCCGCCCGGCGGCTGGGAACCCTCGGACGGCTCGGTCCGGCAGAACCCTGACGGTACGTGGAGCGGGGTGGAGCTCCGGGTGTACGTCTGCACGGGCTGAGGGGCGGGGCAGCGCGCGTCGGGGCCGCACGCGCGGAGCCCGCACGCGTCGGGCCCCGTACACCTAGGGCCCGCAGCGCCGAGTCCGCATGCGTCGGGCCCGTGCACGCGAGGTCGGCAGGCGCCGGTGCCGTACGTCAGTGGGCGTCCGGCACCCGTTCCTCCGGCTCCTCCTCGGGCTCCTCCTCCAGGGCCACCACGTCGGCCAGCCCCACCAGGTCCAGCAGCGCGCGGAGTTCGGGGGGTACGCGGCGCAGCCGCAGGGTGTGTCCGGCGCGGCGGGCGACGAGTCCCAGCCGGGCCACGGCCTCGACGGCGGTCAGATCCGGCCGGATCACCGCGCCCACATCACAGTCCACGGCCGCGCCCGGAGCGAGGGCGGCTCCGCGGGGGCCGGCGAGAGCACGCTCCAGTTCGGCGCAGAGGTCGGGTACGACGGCACGGCTGACCCGGCCGGTCACGGTCAGGGTGATCGGATTTTCGGCATCCACACCAGGCAGACCGCCCCGGCGGGCGAAAATCATCGGCCCGGCCCCGGCGACGCCCTCGCGCGGGGCTCACCAAGGCTCACGCGGAGGCTCGCAAGGGCTCACTCGGGGGCTCTTTTGCGTCATCTCCGGATTCCTGTGCAGATTCTGTGAACCAACGTGCTCGGCTTTCCCTCTAGTTCGGTGAACCGACGGCCGCAGCCGCCTCTCCTGTATGTCTGCGGGCCGACGGCGTGAAGAACCATCGAGTTCTCCAGGGGGAGAGTTGCGCAGACACGTGAGAAACGCGTGCATACCCGCGGTCGCCACAGCGGCCGCCGTGGCACTGGCGGCCGGCATGGTCAGCCCCGCCGCCGCCCAGCCGGAGCAGCGGGGGCCGTCCGGCGCCCGTGTGCAGGCCAAGGACCGGGACGTGCGGGAGCTGACCCTCGTCACCGGCGACCGGGTCACCGTGAACGCCCAGGGCAAGCCGGTCTCCTTCCGGCCGGCGAAGGGGCGGGAGCACATCCCGGTCCAGCGGATGAGCATCAAGGGGCACGCCCTCCTCATCCCGGCCGACGCCCACCGGCTGGTCGTCTCCGGCAAGCTCGACCGGCGGCTGTTCGACGTCACCGAGCTGAGCCGTCCGGAGAACCTCCGGGCCCAGAAGGACGGCCTGAAGCTGATCGTCGGCTACCGGGGCAAGCAGGCCGGCACCGCGAAGGCGCAGGTCCGCCAGGCGGGCGGCACCGAGGTCGGCCGGAGCCTGACGTCGCTGAACGCCGAGTCGGTGACGACGCCGACGGCCGACGCGCCGGAGATCTGGCAGGCGCTCACCGAACGTCGCGCAGGCGGCGACCGGGTGACCACCGCGGCCGGCATCGACCGGGTCTGGCTGGACGGCGTGCGGAAGGCGAGCCTCGACAAGAGCGTCCCGCAGATCGGCGCCCCGGCGGCCTGGAAGGCCGGGTTCACCGGCAAGGGCGTCAAGATCGCGGTCCTGGACACCGGGACGGACTCCACCCACCCCGACCTCAAGGGCCAGATCCTCGCGGAGAAGAACTTCAGCGAGGCGAAGGACACGAAGGACCGGGTCGGCCACGGTACGCACGTCGCCTCGATCGCGGCGGGCACCGGTGCGAAGTCGGGCGGCAAGCTCAAGGGCGTGGCTCCGGACGCCAAGCTGCTGGCGGGCAAGGTGCTCGACGACGAGGGCTACGGCGATGACTCCGGCATCCTGGCCGGCATGGAGTGGGCGGTCGCCCAGGGCGCCGACATCGTCAACCTGAGCCTCGGCGGACCCGACACCCCCGAGGTGGACCCGCTGGAGGCGGCGGTCGACAAGCTGTCGGCCGAGAAGGGCGTCCTGTTCGCGATCGCCGCGGGCAACGAGGGCGACGACGCGGGCACGGTCGGCTCGCCGGGCAGCGCGAACGCCGCGCTGACGGTCGGCGCGGTCGACGACAAGGACAAGCTGGCGGACTTCTCCAGCCGTGGTCCGCGGATCGGCGACGGTGCGATCAAGCCGGACGTGACGGCTCCCGGCGTGGACACCACGGCGGCCATCCCGTCCGATTCGCTGATCGCCCAGGAGGTGGGCGAGAAGCCCGCCGGTTACGCCACCATCTCGGGTACGTCGATGGCCACCCCGCACGTCGCGGGCGCGGCCGCGCTGCTCAAGCAGCAGCACCCCGACTGGACGTACGCCGAGCTGAAGGGCGCGCTGACCGGGTCCACCAAGCCCGGTGCGTACAACCCGTTCCAGCAGGGTTCCGGCCGGATCCAGGTGGACCGCGCGATCGCCCAGAGCGTCGTCGCGGAGCCGGTCTCGGTGAGCTTCGGCGTGCAGCAGTGGCCGCACACCGATGACGTCCCGGTCGCCGAGAAGGTGACGTACCGCAACCTCGGTACGAGCGATGTCACCCTCGATCTGAAGGTGACGGGCACGGGTCCGGCGGGCAAGCCGGCCCCGGCGGGCTTCTTCACCCTCGGCGCGGACAAGGTCACCGTCCCCGCGGGCGGCACCGCGGAGGCGACGCTGACGGCCGACACCCGGATCGGCGGCACGGCGGACGGCACCTACTCCGCCTATGTGGTGGCGACCGGCGGCGGGCAGACCGTGCGCACGGCGGCCGCCGTCGAGCGTGAGGTCGAGAGCTACGACCTCACCGTGAAGCACCTCGGCCGGGACGGCAGTCCGGCGCCCTACGCGGACAGCACGCTCTACGGCCTCAACGACAAGGTCGGCGGCTCGTTCCTGAGCCCGCAGGTCGTGAACGGCACAGCGAAGATCCGGGTGCCGAAGGGCACGTACGTGGTCAACTCCACGGTCTACGGTCACCCGGAGGACTTCGACAAGGGCGTGGACTGGATCGCCCAGCCGAAGGTCGCGGTCACCAAGAACACCTCGCTGACGTTCGACGCCCGCAAGGCGAAGCCGGTGAAGATCACGCTGCCGGACGCCAAGGCGAAGGGCCAGCTGTTCTCGCCGGACTACTCGGTGGAATCGAAGAGCGACGGGGTCTCGTTCGGCTGGATCATGGACTCGCCGGCCCACTTCCGCACGCTCCACGTGGGTCCGCAGATCACGGACGGCTCACTCGCCCAGCACTGGTCGGGCATGTGGACCAAGGGCGCTTCGACCGAGTACGACATCGCGGTCGGCGGCAAGGTCAAGCAGCTCGCGACCGGCTACGACCGGAAGTTCACCACCGGCCAGCTGGCCAAGGTGACGTTCACCCTGGGCGCGGCCGCCCCGAAGAAGAAGGGCGAGCTCACCGCCTGGGGCTTCCTGCCCACGTCGGAAAGCGGTGTGGCCGGGTCGATCGAGCAGAAGCTGCCCGGCACCCGCACGCTGTACCTCTCCACCGCCGACAAGGCGACCTGGGCCTTCGACTTCAGCCAGATGGGCGCGGTCGACGAGGACGGCTTCCCGACGTACGACGCGAACTACTTCGTCGGCCCGGAAGCCGCGTACAAGGCGGGCAAGTCCTCCAGCAAGTCCGTGAACACCGGGGTGTTCCAGCCGCTGGTGAACGACGACTTCGGCGTCACCCGTGAGGGCAACGAGATCAGCGGATACCTCCCGCTGCTGGCGGACGGCCAGGGCAACGAGGGCTCCATGGAGATCTCGTCGGCCAAGACGGTCCTGTACCGCAACGGCAAGAAGATCGGCCAGAACAACGACCCGCTGTACGGCGGGGAGTCCTTCAAGGTCCCGGCCGGATCCGCGGCGTACAAGCTGTCGACCTCGGTCAAGCACAGCACGAAGATCAGCCCGCTCTCCACCCGGGTGGACGCGTCCTGGACGTTCTCGTCGAAGAAGACCGAGTACACCGCGCTCCCGGTCTCCACGGTCCGGTTCACCCCGGCCGGCAGCGCGGCCGGCCGGGCCAAGGCGGGCAAGACCGTCCCGGTGCCGGTGAAGGTGCACGGTGCTGCTGCGGGCAAGAACCTGAAGTCACTGAAGACGTACGTCAGTTACAACGGCGGCAAGACCTGGAAGAAGGTCACGGTAAAGAAGGGGAAGATCACCGTCAAGAACCCGGCCAAGGGCAAGGCGATCTCCTTCGCCGCCAAGGTCACCGACAAGAAGGGCAACACTTCGTCGGTGAAGATCTACAGCGCGTACCTGGGCAAGTGACGGTCGCTCGCGCGTAGTTCACCCCACGCATGACGGCGGGGGGGCGGGGGCGCGGCGGCGGCCGGCCCGGGGCGCGGCGGGGGGGGGGGGGGGGGGGTGTGGGAAGGGTAGAGCTAGGCACGCGCCGGCGGCCCACCGGCGCCCCCCCCCCCCCCCCCCCCCCCCCCCCCCCCCCCCCCCCCCGCGCGGGCCCCCCCCCCCCCCCCGCCGGGGGGGGGCGCCCCCCGCCTGTGTGTCCTGGGCCGTTACGCGATACGTTCCCGCACCACCGGCAGCGGCGAGAACGACGTGCCGGCCGGGGCGATGTCGTACGACTCCGGCAGGGCCTTCAGTGCGTAGTCGAACTTCTCCGGGGTGTCCGTGTGCAGCGTCATCAGGGGCTGGCCCTCGGTGACGGTGTCGCCGGGCTTGGCGTGGAGTTCGACGCCCGCGCCCGCCTGCACCGGGTCCTCCTTGCGGGCGCGGCCCGCGCCGAGGCGCCAGGCGGCGACGCCGACGTCGTAGGCGTCCAGGCGGGTCAGGACGCCGGAGGCGGGAGCGGTGACCACGTGCTGTTCGCGGGCGGTGGGGAGCGTGGCGTCCGGGTCGCCGCCCTGGGCGGAGATCATGCGGCGCCAGACGTCCATCGCGGAGCCGTCGGCCAGAGCCTTCTCCGGGTCGGCGTCCTTGAGGCCCGCCGCGTCCAGCATCTCGCGGGCGAGGGCGAGGGTCAGGTCGATGACGTCCTGGGGGCCGCCGCCGGCGAGGACCTCGACGGACTCGCGGACCTCCAGGGCGTTGCCCGCGGTGAGGCCGAGCGGGGTCGACATGTCGGTGAGCAGGGCGACCGTGCGCACGCCGCTGTCGGTGCCGAGCGCCACCATGGTGGAGGCCAGTTCGCGGGCGTCCTCGATGGTCTTCATGAAGGCGCCGGAGCCGAGCTTGACGTCCAGGACGAGGGCGCCGGTGCCCTCGGCGATCTTCTTGGACATGATCGAGCTGGCGATCAGCGGGATCGCCTCGACGGTGCCGGTGACATCGCGCAGCGCGTACAGCTTCTTGTCGGCGGGGGCCAGCCCGTCACCGGCGGCGCAGATGACCGCGCCGGTGGTGTCGAGGACGTTCAGCATCTCCGCGTTGGAGATGTGGGCCCGCCAGCCGGGGATGGACTCCAGCTTGTCCAACGTGCCGCCGGTGTGGCCGAGGCCCCGGCCGCTGAGCTGCGGTACGGCCGCGCCGCAGGCGGCGACCAGCGGGGCGAGCGGCAGGGTGATCTTGTCGCCGACGCCGCCGGTGGAGTGCTTGTCGGTGGTGGGGCGGGAGAGCGCGTCGAAGTTCATCCGCTCGCCGGAGGCGATCATCGCGGCGGTCCAGCGGGCGATCTCGGTGCGGTTCATGCCGTTGAGCAGGATCGCCATGGCGAGGGCGGACATCTGCTCGTCGGCGACCTCGCCGCGGGTGTAGGCGTCGATGACCCAGTCGATCTGCTCGGGGGTCAGCTCGCCTCGGTCCCGCTTGGTGCGGATGACGGAGATGGCGTCCATGGGAATCCTTCCGGCCGGGTGCGTACGCAAGAGTCCTCGGTGACTCTACGCGCATAGAGAGGGGAAAGAGCGGTGGGGCGGCCGGGGGGTAAAGGGCGCCGCCCCCCCCCACGCCAGGGACGCATGAACCCCCAGTGACGGGGCGCCACGAGAACGCGGCACAAAAAGGAGAGGAAGAGGGCG
>NZ_JAFEUF010000104.1:0-4527 GCF_016901035.1 Streptomyces durocortorensis | reverse complement strand
CGGGCCCGCGCCCGCCCCCCGGGCTCGCCGGCCGCGGGCTCGGCCGCGGGCGCCCCCGCCCCCCCCCCCCCCCCCCCCCCCCCCCCCCCCCCCCCCCCCCGCCGGAACGTGCGAGGTACGGCGTCAGCCGAGGTGCTGCGGGCCGAACGACTGCGGCAGCATCTCGTCGAGCGTACGGAGACCGTCCGGCGTCTCCAGGAGGAGCTCCGGGCCGCCGAACTCGTACAGGAGCTGCCTGCACCTGCCGCACGGCACCAGGATCGCCCCGGTGCCGTCCACGCAGGTGAAGTGGGTCAGCCGGCCGCCGCCGGTGGCCTGGAGCGTGGAGACCAGGCCGCACTCGGCGCAGAGGGAGAGGCCGTAGCTGGCGTTCTCCACGTTGCAGCCGGTGATCGTGCGGCCGTCGTCCACCCGGGCGGCAACCCCGACCGGGAAGCCCGAGTAGGGGGCGTACGCCCGGGACATGGCGTCCCGGGCGGCCTCCCGCAGGGTCTCCCAGTCGGCCTCGCCGAACACCGGCCGCTCAGGGGCGGGCGGCGGGGTCACTTGCCCTCGCCCTTGCGGTACGCCACACCGTTGGCCTTGGGCATCCGCAGGCGTTGCGCGGAGAGCGAGAGGACCAGCAGCGTGGTGACGTACGGGGCGGCGTCGACGAACTGGCTCGGCACCTGGTCGGTCAGGAAGTACCAGGTGAACAGCAGCGCGGAGACGACCGCCGCGACCGCCGCGGAGACGTACTTCTTCTTGTACAGCTGCCAGAGCACCGCGATGACCAGCAGGATCGCCAGCAGGAGCAGCATCGCGTGGACGTTCTCGGCGCCGCCGCGCAGCTTGAGGCTGTCGGTGAAGCCGAAGAGCCCGGCGCCGAGCGCCATGCCGCCGGGCATCCAGTTGCCGAAGATCATCGCGGCGAGGCCGATGTAGCCGCGGCCGCCGGTCTGGCCCTCCTGGTAGATGCCGGTGGCGACGATCGCGAGGAACGCACCGCCCAGGCCCGCCAGACCGCCGGAGACGGTGACGGCGATGTACTTGTACTTGTACACGTTGACGCCGAGGGTCTCGGCGGCCACCGGGGACTCGCCGCAGGAGCGCAGCCGCAGCCCGAACGGGGTGCGCCACAGGATCCACCAGGTGGCGGGGATCAGCAGCAGGGCGACGACGGTGAGCAGGGACAGGCCGGTGACGAGCCCGCCGATGATGCCCGCGAGGTCGGAGATCAGGAACCAGTGTTGTTGTTGCAGGTCCTGCATCCAGTCCGAGAGCCCCGGAACGGTGATCCTGTCGATCGGCTCGATGCGGGGAGACTGCTTGGAGGAGCCGCCCTGGATGCCGTCGAAGGCGAAGTTGGACAGGTAGCGGGTGACGCCGACGGCGAGGATGTTGATGGCCACACCGGAGACGATGTGGTTCACGCCGAAGGTGACGGTGATGACGGCGTGCAGCAGGCCGCCGAGGCAGCCGCCGAGGATGCCGAAGAGGACACCCATCCACGGGCCCCACTGGAACCCGGCCCAGGCGCCGAACCAGGTGCCGAGGATCATCATCCCTTCGAGGCCGATGTTGATGACGCCCGCGCGCTCGGCCCACAGACCGCCGAGTCCGGCGAGCCCGATCGGGACGGCGAGCGCCAGGGCGCCGCGGACCTGGCCGACCGAGGTGATGTCGTCGGCGCCGCTGATGAGGCGGACCAGCGAGACCAGGGCGAGCGCGCCCGCGATGATCAGCAGGACGACGGGCAGGGAGAGCTTGCGGCGGCCGTTGCCCTTCTTGGGGGCGGGGCCTGCGGCGATGGTTTTGCTGGTGCTCACAGGGCCGCCTCCTTCTCGGTCGTGAGGGCGTGTCCGGCGGCGAGCTCCTCGCCGACCTTCTGCTGCTGGCGGCGGATGCCGTAACGGCGGACCAGCTCGTAGGAGACGACGACCGAGATCACGATCAGGCCCTGCATGATCGTGGCGATCTCCTTCTCGTACCCGTACTGGTCGAGCGAGGCCGAGGACTTGTCCAGGAACGCGATCAGCAGGGCGCTGAGGGCGATGCCGAGCGGGTTGTTCCGGCCCAGCAGCGCGATGGTGATGCCGGTGAAGCCGATACCCGTGGGGAAGTCGAGGCTGTAGGTGTGGGTGTCGCCGAGCAGCGTCGGCATGCCGGCCAGGCCCGCGACCGCGCCGGAGATGAGCATCGAGGTGAGGATCATCTTCTTGGCATCCACGCCGGACGCCTGGGCGGCGCTCTCGCTGGCGCCGGTGGCGCGCAGGTCGAAGCCGAACCGGGTGCGGTTCAGCACGAACCAGTACAGGAGGCCGCAGCCGGCGGCGACGAAGGTGAAGCCGTAGATCTCCCCCGCCATGTCGCCCATCGACAGCCCCGGGAACCAGCCCGACTCCGCGATCTCACCGGTGGTCAGGTTGTTGGAGCCGGCCGGCTGCTCGCCGAAGTTCTTCGGCAGGATCAGCCAGGCGACCAGCGCGGTGGCGATCGAGTTGAGCATGATCGTCGAGACGACCTCGCTCACCCCGCGGGTGGTCTTGAGAAAGCCCGCGATGCCGGACCAGAACGCGCCCACGAGCATCGCGACGATCACGATCAGCGCGATGTGCAGCGGTCCCGGCAGGCTGACGCTAGCGCCGACCAGGGCGGCCACCATGGCGGCGAGGCGGTACTGCCCGTCGACGCCGATGTTGAAGAGGTTCATCCGGAAGCCGACGGCCACGGCGAGTGCGGCGAGGTAGTACGTGCCGGCCTGGTTGATGATCAGGACCTGTACGTCGGCGTAACTGGCCGACTCGAACATGATCCGGTACGGCTCGAAGGGGTTCTGCCCGGAGGCGAGCAGCACCACGGTCGTCAGCGCGAGGGCGACGACCAGGGCGAGCACCGGGCCGGCGAAGCCCAGGATCAGCCGGTCCTTGTCGAATTTCTTCATCGGGCCTCGTCCTCCGGGCTTTCGAGGTGACCGGTGGCGGCGCCGGTCATGGCCGAGCCCAGTTCCTCCGGGGTGATGGTGGCCGGGTCGGCGTCGGCGACCAGCCGTCCGCGGTACATGACGCGCAGGGTGTCGGAGAGCCCGATCAGCTCGTCCAGGTCGGCCGAGATCAGCAGGACGGCGAGGCCTTCGCGGCGGGCCTCGCGGATCTGGTCCCAGATCTGCGCCTGCGCGCCGACGTCCACCCCGCGGGTGGGGTGGGCGGCGATCAGGAACTTGGGCGCGTGGCTCATCTCGCGGCCGACGATCAGCTTCTGCTGGTTGCCGCCGGAGAGGGAGGCCGCGGTGACCTCGATGCCGGGGGTGCGCACGTCGTACTCGCGCACGATGCGCTCGGTGTCGGCGCGGGCCGCCTTGTTGTCCAGCAGCCAGCCGCGGCTGTTGGGCTTCTCGGTGACGTGGCCGAGGATGCGGTTCTCCCACAGCGGGGCGTCCAGCAGGACGCCGTGGCGGTGGCGGTCCTCGGGGATGTAGCCGATGCCGGACTCGCGCCGCTTGCGGGTCGGGGCGTGCGAGATGTCGTCGGTGCCGAGAGTGATGACTCCGGCGTCCGGATCGCGCATGCCCATGAGGGCCTCGATGAGCTCGGTCTGGCCGTTGCCCTCGACGCCCGCGATCCCCAGGACCTCGCCCTGGTGGATGGTGAAGTCGATGCCGGCGAGCACGTCGCGGACGGTGCCGTCGGGGTCGGTGACGGTGAGCTTGAGGTCTTGGACCCGCAGCGTCGGCACGTCGGTGACGGTGGACTCGCGGGTCTCCGGCGAGGGCAGCTCGCTGCCGACCATCAGCTCGGCGAGCTGCTTGGTCGTGGTGGTGGCCGGGTCGGCCGTGCCCACGGTCGTGCCGCGGCGGATCACGGTGATCTCGTCGGCTACCGAGAGGACCTCGCCCAGCTTGTGCGAGATGAAGATGACGGTCAGGCCCTCGGCCTTGAGCTCGCGCAGGTTGGCGAAGAGCGCGTCGACCTCCTGCGGCACGAGGACCGCGGTCGGCTCGTCCAGGATGAGGATGCGGGCGCCCCGGTAGAGGACCTTGAGGATCTCCACGCGCTGCCGGTCGGCGACCCCGAGGTCCTCCACGAGTGCGTCGGGGCGGATGCCGAGCCCGTACGCGTCGGAGATCTCCTTGATCTTCTTCCGGGCGCCGGAGCCGATGCCGTACAGCTTCTCGCCGCCGAGGACGACGTTCTCCAGGACGGTGAAGTTGTCGGCGAGCATGAAGTGCTGGTGCACCATGCCGATGCCGCGCTCGATGGCGTCACCCGGGTTGGCGAACGAGACCTGCTCGCCGTCGATCGCGATGGTCCCCTCGTCCGGCTTCTGCATGCCGTAGAGGATCTTCATCAGGGTGGACTTGCCGGCGCCGTTCTCCCCGACGAGGGCGTGCACGGTGCCCTTGCCGATGGTGATGTCGATGTCGTGGTTGGCGACGACGCCGGGGAAGCGCTTGGTGATGCCGTGCAGTTCTACGGCAGGGGGACTGCTGGACGCGTTGATGACGCACTCTCCTTGGCCGGACAGGAGCGGGGGCGGAGGGGCTGGGAG
>NZ_JAFEUF010000615.1 GCF_016901035.1 Streptomyces durocortorensis | reverse complement strand
ACCGTCCTCGACGTGCCCCTCGGGGTGTCGGAGGGCGTCGCCCGCCGCCGGGCGGGCGACGGGCAGGTCCTGGACCTCGGGACCGGCACCGTCCTCTGGCTGCCCCGCACGTCCCGGCGCGCGCTCGCCGCCGGACCCGACGGGCTCACCTACCTCACCGCCCCCCGCCCCCCCCCCCGCCGCCCCCGCAACCCGCCGCGCGGGGGGGACGAGGGCGGGGCTTTCGAAGG
>NZ_JAFEUF010000103.1:9209-23675 GCF_016901035.1 Streptomyces durocortorensis | reverse complement strand
GCCTCGACGCCCTCCTGCGCCCCCGGCTCCCCTCCCCTCTGCACGAGGTCCACGACGAGCGCTTCGCGCGCCACGGGGTGCGGCTGCTCCTCAAGCGGGACGACCTGATCCACCCCGATCTGCCGGGCAACAAGTGGCGCAAACTCGCCCTCAACCTGGAGGCGGCCGCCGGGCGCACCGTGCTCACCTTCGGCGGCGCGTACTCCAACCACCTCCGGGCCACCGCTGCGGCCGGGCGGCTGCTGGGGTTTCCCACGGTCGGCGTCGTCCGCGGTGACGAGCTGGCGCACCGGCCGCTCAACCCCTCGCTCGCCCGGTGCGCGGCCGACGGCATGCGGCTGCACTTCGTGGACCGTACGACGTACCGGGCGAAGGCCTCCCCCGAGGTCCTGGAGGGACTGCTGAGCCTGTTCGGGGACGTAGAGGTCATCCCGGAGGGCGGCAGCAACGCCCTGGCCGCACAGGGCTGTACGGCGCTGGGACGCGAGTTGGCGGGAGAGGCGGATGTGGCGGCCGTGGCGTGCGGGACCGGCGGCACCCTGGCCGGTCTCGCCGCCGGGCTGACCGCCGGACAGCGGGCGCTGGGCGTTCCGGTGGTCGGCGGCGGTTTCCTGGCGCGGGAGGTGGAGCGGCTCCAGCGTGAGGCGTTCGGCTCTCCGGCCGGGAGCTGGTCGCTGGAGGAGCGCTTCGTCCTCGGCGGCTACGCCCGTACGACCCCGGCGCTCACGGCCTTCGCCGACGGTTTCGAGGACCGGCACGGTCTGCCCGTGGAGCGGGTCTACGTCGCCAAGCTGCTGTTCGCGCTGACCGCGCTGGCCGAGGAGGAGGCGTTCGCGCCGGGCACCCGGGTGGCCGCGGTGATCACCGGCGCCCCGGACCCGCCGTCCCGTCAGGATTCGTCCGTCTCCCGGTAGGCCGCCGCCTCCTCCAGGTCCAGCCGGCGCAGCAGCGTGCGCATCATCTCGTCGTCGATCCGCCGCTCGTCCCGGAGCCGCACGAAGACCGCACGCTCGGCCTCGATCATCTCCCGCGACAGCCGCCGGTAGGTGTCGTCCGCCGATTCCCCGGTGACCGGGTCGGCTGCCCCCAGGCGTTCCCAGACGGCGTTGCGGCGGCGCTCCAGCACGCTGCGCAGCCGGTCGGCCAGCGGCGGCGGCAGGCTGTTGTGCGGGTCGTCGAGCAGTTCCGCCAGCCGGGCTTCCGCCGCCTCGGACGCCTCGTTCTGGGCCTGCGCCTCGATGAGCGTGACGGTCTGCGGATCGGGGCCGGGGAGCTTCAGTACGCGGACGAGTACGGGCAGTGTGAGGCCCTGGATCACGAGCGTCCCGATGACGGTGGTGAAGGTCAGGAACAGCACCAGACTGCGGGCCGGGAACGGTTCGCCGTCGTTCATGACCAGGGGGATGGAGAACGCGACGGCGAGCGAGACCACGCCGCGCATCCCCGCCCAGCCCACGATCAGCGGCGCGGTCCAGTCCGTGCCGGGCTCGCGCTCCCGGACCCGGCGGGAGAGCCACCGGGGCAGATAGGTGGCCGGATAGACCCAGACGAAGCGCACCACGACGACGGCCAGGAAGACGATGACCGCGTAACCGATGGCCTCGGTGACGCCGAACGGGCCGAGCCCCTTCAGGACGAACGGCAACTGGAGGCCGATCAGGGCGAACACCGCGGACTCCAGGACGAACGCCACCATCTTCCAGACGGCCGCTTCCTGAAGACGGGTGGCGAAGTCGACCTGCCAGGAGCGGTGGCCCAGGTAGAGGGCGACGACGACCACGGCGAGGACACCGGAGGCGTGCACCCGTTCGGCCGCCGCGTACGCCACGAAGGGGATCAGGAGGGACAGCGTGTTCTGGAGGAGCGCTTCCTTGAGATGGGTGCGCAGCCAGTGCAACGGGACCATCAGCAGCAGCCCGACGCCGACCCCACCGACCGCCGCCAGCAGGAATTCGGCGATCCCCTCGCCCCAGCTCATGCCCTCCCCCACGGCGGCGGCGAGCGCCACCCTGAAGGCGGTGATCGCCGTGGCGTCGTTCACCAACGACTCGCCCTGGAGGATCGTGGTCACCCGGGAGGGCAGCCCGACCCGGCGGGCGATGGCGGCGGCCGTCACGGCGTCCGGCGGGGCGACGACCGCCCCCAGGACCAGCGCGGCGGTCAGCGGCAGGTCCGGGATGATCCGGTACGCGAGCCAGCCCACCGCCACGGTGGCGAAGAGGGTGTAGCCCACGGAGAGCAGGGCGACCGGCCGGATGTTGGCCCGCAGATCCAGGTAGGAGCTGTCCAGGGCCGCCGTGTGGAGCAACGGCGGCAGCAGCAGCGGAAGCACCACGTGCGCGTCCAGGTGGTACGTCGGGACGCCCGGCAGATAGCCGGCCACGAGGCCCACGGCGACCAGCACGAGCGGGGCGGGCACCGGAGTGCGGCGGGCCGCGCCGGCCACCGCCGCACTGACGGCGACCAGGGCGATCAGCGGCAGCGCGTCCATCCCACCGTCCCCTCGGTCCGTCGTAACCTGCCCATCATGAGCGAGTGTGCGCATGTAGCGGATCTGCCACGCCCCGAGCCCGTGCCGCTCGGCGAGACCTGTCCCGAGTGCCTGGAGGCCGGCACCCACCCCGTGCAGCTGCGGCTCTGCCTGACCTGCGGGCACGTCGGCTGCTGCGATTCGTCACCGCTGCGGCACGCCACCGGACACTTCCGGGCGACCGGTCACCCCGTGATGCGGAGCTTCGAGCCGGGCGAGAGCTGGCGCTGGTGCTTCGAGGACGGTTCGATCGTCTGAGGCCTGGGTACGTCAATGCGGCGCCGGTTCTTCGCAATTGGACGCCACAGACCCCTAGCCACTGTACGTACTCATGGGGTTACCATGAGTGACGGTCGAGGTGTGGGGTCCGTACGACACGGCATCATGGATCCGATAACGTCGCCGAGCCGAAGAACCGTCGACGGACCGCATGGCTCCGGGCCACCCTTCCCGGAACCTCGAAAGAGTTTGTGCACCTTGGAGGTGAGGGTGTCCCAGATCGCAGGCGAGCCCGGGAATCAGGACTTCGTAGAAGTCCGGCTGCCCGCTGCGGGTGCCTACCTGTCGGTGCTGCGAACGGCCACGGCCGGTCTCGCAGCGCGTTTGGACTTCACTCTCGACGAGATCGAGGATCTCCGCATCGCGGTCGACGAGGCCTGCGCGATCCTGCTCCAGCAGGCCGTGCCGGGATCCGTCCTCAGCTGCGTCTTCCGTCTAGTCGACGACTCCCTCGAAGTGACGGTGTCGGCGCCCACAACGGACGGCCGGGCGCCCGAGCGCGACACCTTCGCCTGGACGGTGCTCTCCGCACTGGCCGGCAAGGTCGACTCCACGGTCGCGGACGACCGTACGGTCAGCATCAGCCTCTACAAACAGCGCGGCGCGGGCCCCGGGCCGGCGTGAGCGACGGGAACGGGGACGGTCCTGTGCGGGACGAGACGATCCGATCCGGGGTGGTGCGGCCGGCAGGCATCCCGGAGCAACAGGCCCGGCCGCATCCGGTGGACGGAGCGGACGGGTCCGAGAGCATCGACGTCGCGGTGGAGCAGCAGTCGCAGGCAGAGCGGGCGGGCCAGATGAGCGAGCACGGGCACCACGATCCACACGACCGCAGCGGGGCGCGGGCCCTGTTCTTCGAGCTGCGGGAGCTGCCCGACGGTTCCACGGAGAAGGCCGAGCTGCGCAACCGGCTGGTGCGCATGCATCTGCCGCTGGTGGAGCACCTGGCCCGCCGTTTCCGCAACCGCGGGGAGCCGCTGGACGACCTGACGCAGGTCGCCACGATCGGGCTGATCAAGTCCGTGGACCGGTTCGACCCGGACCGGGGCGTGGAGTTCTCGACGTACGCCACTCCGACGGTGGTCGGCGAGATCAAGCGCCACTTCCGGGACAAGGGCTGGGCGGTGCGGGTGCCGCGCCGCCTCCAGGAGCTGCGCCTGTCGCTGACCACGGCCACCGCGGAGCTCTCCCAGCAGCACGGCCGTTCGCCCACCGTGCACGAGCTGGCCGAGCGGCTCGGCATCTCCGAGGAGGAGGTGCTGGAGGGCCTGGAGTCGGCCAACGCGTACAGCACGCTCTCGCTGGACGTGCCGGACACGGACGACGAGTCGCCGGCGGTCGCGGACACGCTGGGCTCGGAGGACGAGGCGCTGGAGGGCGTGGAGTACCGGGAGTCGCTCAAGCCGCTCCTGGAGGACCTGCCGCCGCGCGAGAAGCGCATCCTGCTGCTGCGGTTCTTCGGGAACATGACGCAGTCGCAGATCGCCCAGGAGGTCGGCATCTCGCAGATGCACGTCTCGCGGCTGCTGGCCCGCACCCTGGCCCAGCTCCGCGAGCGCCTGCTCGTCGAGGAGTGAACCGAGGTGCGCCGAGCGGGGCCGTGAGGCTCAGGCGTCGGGGGTCGTCCTCGGCCCCCGGCGGATGCCCAGATCCTGGGTGGTCGCCGGGTTCAGGATGAGCACGAGGCCGGTGACGGCGACCGCCGCCAGGGCGATTCCGGTGGGGATCAGCGCACCCTGCGAGCGCAGCAGCGTCCAGGCCACCGGCAGCGCCATGATCTGGGTGATCAGCGCGGGCCCCCGGCTCCAGCTGCGCATCAGCAGCAGTCCGCGGGCGGCGATCAGCGGGATGGCGCCGAGCGCGACCAGGGTGACCCCGACCGTCTCCGCCTGCTGCGTGCTCTCCAGCTTCCCGAGCAGTCCCATGATCAGCAGGTAGATCCCGCCGACGGCGAGGGCCACGCCTTCGAGGGCGTTGACCCCGGCGAGGACGGTGATCCTGGTCGGGCGCTCCGCGGTGGAGGGCGACGGGGTGGACGGTGTCTGCTGAGTGCTCACGCCTTTCAGGTTGGCATCCCCGGGGCCCGGAAGTGAAGCCGGGGTGTGCGGGAGCCGCACCCGTTCGGCGGCGGGCCGGGGCTTCCCGTCACGCTCCGTCACGGGCCTGAAGCGCAGCGAACCGGGACTACGGCTCCGAACCACCCGGTAGGTAGGCTGGCCGTCATGCGCGCACTCCTCGTGGTCAATCCAGCTGCTACCACCACCAGTGCCCGCACCCGTGACGTGCTCATCCACGCGCTGGCCAGCGAGATGAAGCTGGATGCGGTGACCACGGAGTACCGGGGGCACGCACGGGATCTGGGGCGGCGGGCCGCGGACAGCGACGACATCGATCTGGTGGTCGCCCTCGGCGGCGACGGCACGGTGAACGAGGTCGTGAACGGGCTGCTGCACCGGGGCCCGGACGTGGACAGCCTCCCGAAGCTCGCCGTGGTTCCCGGCGGATCCACCAATGTCTTCGCGCGCGCCCTCGGGCTGCCGAACGACGCGGTGGAGGCGACCGGCGCGATCCTGGACGCCCTGGAGAACCGGACCGAACGCACGGTTGGTCTGGGCCTGGCGGCCGGCACCCCGGGAACCGAGGACGAGTCCGTCCCCGAACGCTGGTTCACTTTCTGCGCCGGTCTCGGGTTCGACGCGGGAGTCGTCGGCCGGGTCGAACAGAAACGCGAGGGCGGCAAGCGTTCGACGCACGCCCTGTACGTACGCCAGGTGGTGCGGCAGTTCCTGAACGAGGCCCACCGCAGACACGGGACGATCACGCTCGACGTGCCCGGCCAGGACCCGGTGACCGACCTCGCACTCTCCATAATCTGCAACACCGCCCCCTGGACCTACCTGGGGAATCGTCCGGTGTACGCCTCGCCGAAGGCCTCCTTCGACACCGCGCTGGACGTCCTCGGACTGAAGCGTCTGTCCACCCCGGCGGTGGCCCTGTACGGCACCCAGCTGCTCACTTCGAGCCCCGAGAAGGGGCCGCGCGGCAAGCACGCTGTTTCACGGCATGACCTCACGGACTTCACCTTGCATTCAAAGGTCCCACTGCCCTTCCAGATGGACGGTGACCACCTGGGACTGCGTACGAGCGTGACGTTCACAGGCGTACGCCGTGCACTGCGTGTGATTGTGTGAGTGGAAGGGCCCAAAGTCCTTTAACTCGAACGTTTGGACTGGCCCCCACCCCTAAGAAGTGCGGCTGTGACCTAGTCGACACCGAGGAATCAAAAAAAACTTTCCAGAAGGGGTTGTATCCGCCGCCGAGGTTTGCGAATCTCTACATGGCGATCGGGACGGCCCGCAACACCGGCCTCCACTGAGAGCCAGAACCCCTCCTCACCATCACAGACCACACCCAGTCCATCTGGGAGTCGGCCCGTCATCTGCGGGGGGATTCGTGAAAGCGTTCACATTCACAAGCAACAAGCGTGTAATACCAAGGAGAGGTAGCAGCCATGGACTGGCGTCACAACGCCGTTTGTCGTGAGGAAGACCCTGAGCTTTTCTTCCCCATCGGCAACACCGGTCCTGCGCTGCTGCAGATCGAGGAAGCCAAGGCTGTCTGCCGCCGCTGCCCCGTCATGGAGCAGTGCCTGCAGTGGGCGCTCGAGTCCGGCCAGGACTCCGGCGTCTGGGGCGGACTCAGCGAGGACGAGCGCCGCGCGATGAAGCGCCGCGCCGCTCGCAACCGGGCGCGCAACGCAAGCGCCTGAGCGAGAACCGCACCAAGCCTCAGCCCGGCGGCGCGTACAGAGCGTACGCACAGCCCCGCCTTCGAGTCGCAGCGCGCAGTACCCCGAAGCGCATCGCAACGTGAGCATCACGGAGCGGGCCCGGACCGTTACCACGGTCCCCCCCCGCTCTGCTGTGTGCGCTCGGCGCTGCGTTCGCTCGCGCTGTGCGCGTTCGTTTACTTGAGACCCTGCACCGGGAGGTCCAGCACCACCTGGGTGCCGCGCCCGGGGGCCGGGATCATGCCGAACGTGCCGCCCAACTCCCCCTCCACCAGCGTCCGTACGATCTGGAGCCCGAGGTTGCCGGCCTGCTTCGGGTCGAATCCCTCGGGCAGGCCGCGCCCGTCGTCGGTGACGGTGATCAGCAGCCGCCCCTCGGTGGGTGATCCGCCGCGCACGGCGGAGACCTCGACCGTGCCGTGGTCGGCCAGGGTGAAGGCGTGTTCCAGGGCGTTCTGCAGCACCTCGGTCAGCACCATGGAGAGCGGGGTGGCGACCTCGGCGTCCAGGATGCCGAAGCGTCCGGTGCGCCGGCAGGTCACCTTGCCCGGAGAGATCTCCGACACCATCGCGATGACGCGGTCGGCGATCTCGTCGAACTCGACCCGCTCGTCCAGATTCTGGGAGAGCGTCTCATGGACGATGGCGATCGAACCGACGCGCCGGACCGCCTCGTTGAGGGCCTCGCGGCCCTGCTCTGAGTCCATGCGGCGGGACTGGAGGCGCAACAGGGCGGCCACCGTCTGAAGGTTGTTCTTCACCCGGTGGTGGATCTCCCGGATAGTCGCGTCCTTGGTGATCAACTCGCGCTCGCGGCGGCGCAGTTCGGTGACGTCCCGCAGGAGGACCAGGGAGCCGATGCGGACGCCCTTGGGCTTGAGCGGGATGGCCCGCAGCTGGATCACCCCGCCCGCGCACTCCACCTCGAACTCGCGGGGCGCGTAACCGCTGGCCACCTTGACCAGGGCCTCGTCCACCGGCCCCCGCGACGGGGCCAGTTCGGCGGTGGTGGTGCCGAGGTGGTGGCCGACCAGGTCGGAGGCGAGGCCGAGGCGGTGGTAGGCGGAGAGGCCGTTGGGGCTGGCGTACTGCACGATCCCGTCGGCGTCGAGCCGGATCAGGCCGTCGCCCACGCGCGGGGAGGCGTCCATGTCGACCTGCTGGCCGGGGAAGGGAAAGGACCCGGCGGCGATCATCTGGGCCAGGTCGGAGGCGGACTGGAGGTAGGTGAGCTCCAGCCGGGAAGGGGTGCGCACGGTGAGCAGGTTGGTGTTGCGGGCGATAACGCCGAGCACCCGGCCCTCACGGCGTACGGGGATGGACTCGACCCGTACGGGCACCTCCTCGCGCCACTCCGGATCGCCCTCGCGCACGATTCGGCCCTCGTCCAGGGCCGCGTCCAGCAGCGGGCGGCGGCCGCGCGGCACCAGGTGGCCGACCATGTCGTCCTGGTAGGAGGTGGGCCCGGTGTTGGGGCGCATCTGGGCGACGGAGACGTACCGCGTGCCGTCGCGGGTGGGCACCCACAGCACGAGGTCGGCGAAGGACAGGTCGGAGAGCAGCTGCCACTCCGAGACCAGCAGGTGGAGCCACTCGAGGTCGGTGTCGCTCAGAGCGGTGTGCTGGCGGACGAGGTCGTTCATGGAGGGCACGGGTGGAGCGTACCTGGGGTTACCGAAGGTGTTCGAACCACGCGGCCCGATCAGCCGTGCAGTGGGGTACAACGATGGACAGGCTCGGCGGTCGGCCCGAGAATGTGGTGCACACGGATGGACACGCGTATTGGTCTAGTCCACAATGTTCATCAAGACCTCCGCTCTCCCCGCACAGGAGAGTGGACCGAGGCACCCGGCGCTCTCTGCCCTGACCGCGCCGGTGCCTCAAGTGGCCGGAGGCACCGCACACCGCCGGCCAGGTATCTCCGGGCTGCGGTGCCGGGCGGGCTGAGGGTCCTGTCCTGGCGCCGCGGCCCGCGGGTTTTTCCGGGGCCGCGGCCTCCGGGGCGCCGTCGCCTCCGGCCCTCAGCGGGTCTCGGTGACCTTGGCCAGGGCGCGGGGCGCGTCCGGGTCCTGGCCCCGGGCGATCGTCACCTCGTACGCCAGCATCTGCAGCGGCAGGATCTCCAGGATCGGCTGCAACTCCTCCAAAACGCCCGCCGTGGGCAGCGAGAAGCCGGCCGACGCCGCCTCCACCTGCGCCTTGGGGCCGACCACGAAGAGGTCCGCGCCGCGGCCGCGCAGCCGGTCCAGGACCGGCTGGAGGGCCTCGCCGCCCCGGCCGTCGGTGACCACGGCGATCACCGGCGAGACGTTGTCGACCATCGCCAGCGGGCCGTGCAGCAGATCCGCCCCGGAGTAGGAGAGGGCGGGGATGTAGCTGGTCTCCATGAGCTTCAGGGCCGCTTCCTTGGCCGTGGGATAGCCGTAGCCGCGCGAGGTGATCACCATGCGGCCGGCGAAGCGGTAGCGGGCGGCCAGCGCCTTGACCTCGGCCCGGCGGCCCAGGACCGCGCCCGCGAGGTCGGGCAGGCCCGCGGCGGCGGCCGTGCCGTCGTTGCCGGCCAGGCCCTCCACGAAGAGGTACAGGGAGAGCAGGGAGGCGGTGTACGTCTTGGTGGCCGGGAGCGCCTTCTCCGGGCCGGCCAGGATGTCGATGTGGTACTCGGACACGGCGGCGAGCGCGGAGTCCGGGTTGTTGGTGACGGCGAGGGTGACGGCCCCGGCCTCCCGGGCGGCCCGCGTGGAGGCCACCAGGTCCGGTGAGCCGCCCGACTGGCTGACGGTGACGACCAGCACGTCCCGCAGATCGGGCTTGGCCCCGTACGCCGTCGTGGTCGACATCGAAGCGAGGCCGCAGGGCAGGCCGAGGCGGATCTCCAGCAGGTACTTGGCGTACAGGGCGGCGTTGTCCGACGTACCCCGCGCCGTGAGCAGCACGAACCGGGGCTTCCGGGCGGCGATCTCGGCCGCGACCTCCTGGATGCGGGGCGCGCCCTGTTCGAGGATGCGCCGCAGCATCGCGGGCTGCTCGGCCATCTCGCCGGACATGATGCGGCCGGGCTCGTCGCCCTGGCCGCTCCGGCCGGCCGGAGGGGTGGCGGACATGTGGGGGCCTCCCTGCGCTGTCGGCTGCGGTGTCGCCGTACCGGACAAGTCGACCAGGCAATTCCACGGGCCGCCAGCGGGCCGGGGCGGGATGGGGGCCGCGGGTGCGTGGACTCTTCTCCGTACGGCTGCCCGATTCTGCTAAATTGGAGTTTGATTGGTCTATACCACCTCCTCCCCTAGTCAGATCGGCAGGCACAGCGTGGAAGTTGTCATCGTCCCGGACGCCGCGGCAGGCGGCGAACTGATCGCGGAGGCCATCGCCGCACTGCTCGCCCGCAAGCCCGACGCCCTGCTCGGCGTTGCCACCGGCTCGACCCCGCTGCCCATCTACCGCGCGCTGGCGGCCAAGGTCGCCTCCGGGGCCGTCGACGCCTCGCGTGCCCGGATCTGCCAGCTCGACGAGTACGTCGGGCTGCCCGCGGGCCACCCGGAGTCGTACCGCTCCGTGGTGCTGCGCGAGGTCGTCGAGCCGCTCGGGCTCTCCGAGGCCTCCTTCATGGGCCCCGACGGCTCGGCCGAGGACGTCCAGGCGGCCTGCGAGGCGTACGACCGGGCGCTGGCGGAGGCGGGCGGCGTCGACCTCCAGCTGCTGGGCATCGGCACGGACGGGCACATCGGCTTCAACGAGCCGTGCTCCTCGCTCGCCTCGCGTACCCGGATCAAGACGCTGACCGAGCAGACCCGGGTGGACAACGCGCGCTTCTTCGACGACGACATCGCACAGGTGCCGCACCACGTGATCACGCAGGGCATCGGGACGATCCTGGACGCCCGGCACCCGATTCTGCTGGCCACCGGTGAGGGCAAGGCGGAGGCGGTGGCCCAGACCGTGGAGGGACCGGTCGCCTCGATCGTGCCGGCGTCCGCGCTCCAGCTGCATCCGCACGCGACGGTGGTGGTGGACGAGGCGGCGGCGTCGAAGCTGAAGCTGGCGGACTACTTCCGGGCCACGTATGCGGCGAAGCCGGGGTGGCAGGGGCTGTAGGGCTTCGCCCCTCGCCCCGTTACGGCGGAGGGCCGGGACGCTGTTGCGGTGTCCCGGCCCTCTGCCGTGCGGTGTGCGGTGCGGACATGGTGCAGCCCGTCCGGCGGGAGGCTTTGTCCTCGATCGCCGGACGGGCTTGAATTTCGCCGGCCCAGGCCTTGTCCTCAAACGCCGGACGGGCTTGATCTACGCCCTCGTCAGGGCTTCCGCTGCTGCCACTCCGCAGACCCTTGCCGCGCCGTGGGTGGCCAGGTACAGCGATCCCCTCGGGGTCGACTGGGGCAGGCCCATCTCGACCACGACCGTGTCCGGGCGGGCCGTCAGCAGGGCGTCGAGCGCCGCGCCCATCCAGGCGTGCCGGTGCTCGTCGCGAACGACGGCGACGACGCGCCGCTCCCCCGCCGCAGCCAGGATCGCGTCCGCCGGGGCAGTGGACTCCTCGGTGTAGGTGTCCGTGCCGGTGCCGGGCAGGATCCGCTCCAGCTCGGCGGCGATGCCCCACGGGGTCTCGTCGCCGACCGCGATGTTCGCCTCCGCGCCGAACGAGGCGACGTACGCCGGCTCGGTCAGCCGGTCGCCGGAGCCGGTCACCCGGACCGCGCGGCGGGCGGCGATCAGGCCGATGTCGGGGCTGACTCCGGTGCCGGGCGCGGTCCCCTCCTGCACTGCCGCGCCCGGCTCCGGGACATCCCCCCGGGCCCTCTGCGTCCAGGACGCCAGGGCTCGTACACGGGCGGCCGCGTCGGCGAGCCGCTCCTCGGTCAGTTCCCCGCTGCGCACGGCCGCGACGAGGGCGTCGCGCAGCCGCAGCACCGTCTCCTCGTCGGCCAGGCCGCCGCCCACACAGATGGCGTCGGCGCCCGCCGCGAGGGCGAGGACGGACCCGCGCTCGATGCCGTACGTACCGGCGATGGCGTCCATCTCCACGGCGTCCGTGACGATCAGGCCGTCGTAGCCCAGCTCCTGGCGCAGCAGACCGGTGAGGATCTGCGGGCTCAGGGTCGCCGGGCGGTCCGGATCGAGTGCGGGAAGCAGGATATGCGCGCTCATCACCGATTTGGAACCCGCTGCGATGGCTGCCCGGAAGGGCACCAGCTCACGGGCGTGCAAGGTGTCGAGGTCCACATCGATGCGGGGCATCGCGAGGTGCGAGTCGACCGCGGTGTCGCCGTGTCCGGGGAAGTGCTTGGTGCAGGCGGCGACGCCGGCCGCCTGGAGCCCCTCGATGTACGCGGCGGTGTGCCGGGCGGCCAGCCGGGTGTCGGCGCCGAAGGAGCGTACGCCGATGACCGGGTTGCCCGGGTTGGAGTTGACGTCGGCGGACGGCGCCCAGTTGAGGTTGACGCCGCACTCGGCGAGCCGGCGGCCGAGCTCCTGGGCGACGGCCCGGGTGAGGTGGACGTCGTCCACCGAACCGAGCGCGAAGTTGCCGGGGAACGACGAGCCGTGCGTGACCTCCAGGCGGGTCACGTCCCCGCCCTCCTCGTCGATGGCGACGAGGACGTCGTCCCGCTCGGCGCGCAGCCGTGCGGTGAGCGCGGTGAGCTGCTCGGGCGAGGTGATGTTGCGGCCGAACAGGCCCACGGAGGCGAGGCCCTCACCGACGCGGCGCAGCAGCCAGTCCGGTGCGGTGGTGCCGGTGAATCCGGGCTGGAGCACGGCGAGCGCGTCGCGCGTCACCGTGTCCGTGGTGGAGACGAGGGTGGTCATGGGCCCGCACTATCCCTTCACGGCGCCGGAAGTGAGGCCTGCGGCCATCTTCTTCTGGATGATCATGAAGAACACGACGACGGGGAGGGCGATCATGGTCGATGCGGCCATGAGGGCGCCGTAGTCCGTTCCGCGCTCGGTCGTGAACGTCATCAGCCAGACGTTCAGCGTGTACTTGGAGTTGTCGTTGATCAGGATGTACGCGAAGAGGTACTCGTTCCACGCGTTCACCAGGGCGAAGATCGACGCGGCGGCGAGCCCGGGGGCGAGCAGCGGGAAGATCACCCGGCGGAAGGCCTGGAAGCGGGTGCAGCCGTCCACCATCGCGGACTCCTCCAGCTCCACCGGGATGTTCACGACGAAGCCGCGGATCATGATGGTGGCGAAGGGCAGCGTGGAGACGAGGTAGACGACGATCAGGCCCCAGTACTCGTCGACGCCGCCCATCGCGTTGAGCTGGGCGTAGATGGGGATGAGCATCGCCGTCGGCGGCAGCATCTGGACCAGGATCATGATCAGGACCAGGGCCTTGCGGCCGAAGAACCGGAACCGGCCGATCGCCAGGGCCGCCAGCGTCGCGATGATCATGCCGCCGACCACCGCGGTGACCGCGACGATCAGGCTGGACTGGATGGCGGTGACGAAGTTCTGCTGCTCGGTGGCCCGGACGAAGTTGTCGAAGGTGATCGACGTGGGCCACAGGGTCTGGTCGTAACTGCGGATCTCGTGGTTGGGCCGCAGGGCGCTGATGATCAGCCAATAGACCGGGAAGACCATGACCACGGCGATGCCGAGGCCGATGATGTCCAGGTGGAGCCGGCTCTTCTTCCGGTCGGGCCGCAGCGCCTGTGTCGTCTGGGTCGAGCTGCTCATTCGACCTCTCCCGTCTTCATGAGCTGGCGCAGGTAGTACACGGCCACGCCGGACAGCAGCAGCACCGTGATCAGAGCGATGGCGGAGCCCTGACTGAAGGAGGTGGACTCGAACGCCTTGGAGTAGGAGTAGAGGCCGAGGGTCTCGTACTCCGGCTCGGGCTTGTTGCCGCGCAGCAGCCAGATCTGGCCGAAGACGTTGAAGTCCCAGATCACCGAGAGGGTGGCGACCATGGTGAAGACCGGCTTGATGACCGGCCAGGTGACGAACCTGTAGACGCCGAAGGCGCTGGCGCCGTCAAGGGCGGCGGCCTCCTCCAGCTCCTGTGGGACCTGGGTGAGCGCGGCGTACAGGGTGACGACGACGAACGGGATGGCGCCCCAGACGACCAGCAGCGTGATGATGCCGAAGCCCTGGATGGGGTTGAGGTACCAGTTGTGTCCGAGCCAGTCCTCGCCGGCCACCTTGGCGATCAGGGTGTTGATCAGGCCGTAGTCGGAGTCGGCCATGAAGCGGAAGATCGAGGCGGCGACCATCAGCGGCATCGACCAGGCGGCGATGAGGCAGGCGGTGAGCACC
The DNA here is from genome assembly GCF_016901035.1 of Streptomyces durocortorensis. Lineage (GTDB taxonomy): Bacteria > Actinomycetota > Actinomycetes > Streptomycetales > Streptomycetaceae > Streptomyces > Streptomyces durocortorensis. Next base: position 9,822 of record NZ_JAFEUF010000103.1, on the reverse strand, counting down.
AGCCGGACCCAGGTGGAGAGCTTGCGCATGAGCAGGGCGACCAGCAGCCCGATGCCCATGGTCAGCGTCACGCAGATCGCCATGAAGACGATCGTGCGGAAGGTGACCCACCAGAACTCGGAGTCCCCGAGGATGTTCGTGAACTGCTCGAAGCCGACCCAGGGGGCCGGCTCCCCCGACCACAGCTCACGACGGCCCATGTCCTGGAAGGACATGATGACGGTCTTGCTGAGCGGGTAGATGTAGACGGCGGCGATCGCCACGATCGCCGGGAGGATCAGGAGGTAGGGGAGGAGTTCACCCTTCTTCCGCTTCCTCTTCTGTACCCGGGGCGCATCGTCGTCGTGGGACGACTTCCCGATCGCCTGCGGGTCGGGTGGTACGGGCACCGGCGGCCCGACGGCCTTGGTATCAGCGGCAGACACGTGGCTGACCTTCCATCGCGGGTCCGGGGCGGGCCCCGGAATTCACGGCGTTCTCTTGCGGGAAAGGCGCGGGGGGGGGGGCCCCCGGGGGGGGCCCCCCCCCCGGGGGGGGGCCGGGGGGATTTGGTTTTTTTTAAGAGGGGTGTCTAATATGAGGGCGCGATTTTGGGGGAGTGACGCGCCGGGGC
>NZ_JAFEUF010000103.1:6571-9199 GCF_016901035.1 Streptomyces durocortorensis | reverse complement strand
CTGTCGCTTTTGTTGGTGTGTCCTTCTCCGGGGGGGGGGGGGGGGGGGGCGTTGTTGTGGGGGTTGGGTGGGGGCGGGCGGGGGGGGGGCGCGGCGGGGGGGGGCCCCCCCCCCCGCCTGGCGATCGGAAGGTCAGGATTCCTTGTTGATCAGCTCGTTGATCTTCTCGTCGGCCTTCTTGGAGGCATCGGCGACCGAGGCGCCCTTGACGATCTCCAGGAGCATGTTCTGGAGGATCTCTTCCTTCTCGATCGAGGCCCAGCCCGGGGCGATCGGCGTGAACCAGGCGTCCGGCACCGCGTTGGCGATGGCGGCGGTCTCCGGCTTGGCCTTCAGCGGCTCAAGCTGCTTCTCGTTGTTGGGAAGGATGTTCTTCGACGCGAGGACCTCCATGGACTTCGCGTTGGTGAAGAGGGAGATCCACTCCTCGCCGAGGTCCTGGACCTTGGACTTGGAGATGGTCGCGAGGTCCGAGCCGCCGATGAAGGACGGGAGGGGCTTGCCCTCGGGGCCGGGCATACCGGCCGTGGCGATCTTGCCCTCGAGCTTCGGGTTGCCGTTCTCGCCGGTGGTGACGGACCCGGCCTCCCAGGCCTGGCCGTAGATGACCGCGGCCTTCTCGTTGGCCATGACGTTGGCGTGGTCCTGCTCGTCCTTCGTCACATCGGCCTTGTTGTACTTCTTGACCAGGTCGTTGAAGTGCTGGAGGCCCTTCTGCGCCTCCGGGGTGGAGAGCGCGGACTTCCACTCCTTGCTGCCCTCGTCGTACGTCGCTATCTGGCCACCGAAGGCGGTGACGTACGACATCGCGGCGTACCAGTAACGGCCCGGGAAGTAGAGGGACGAGGCGCGCTTGTCCTTCTTGCCCAGCTCGGCGTCGACCTTGTCCATCGCGGCGAGGAACTCGTCCTCGGTCTGCGGGAGGGCGTCGCTGCCGGTGCCGGCCTTCAGCATGTCCTTGTTGTACACGGCGAGACGGGCGCTCGCGTAGTAAGGAACGCAGTAGGTCTTGCCCTCGAAGGAGCACGTGTCCTTCAGACCCTTGATCCAGGTGTCCGAGTTCTCGTACTTCTTGGGGTCGATTTCTCCGAGCGCACCATTGAGGATGTACTGCATGGTCTCGGTGTTGCCGAGTTCGACGACATCGGGGAATTTGTCACCCGCGAGGGAGGTGTCCAGCTTCTTGACCTTGTCGGCCCACTGCTGGTACTGAACCTGGACCTTGACGCCCGGGTACTTCTTGTTGAACTCGGCGTTGACGTCCTTGACCAGCTCCGGCCAGGTGGACCGGGCCTCGCCCATGAGCCAGACGGTCAGGGTTTCCTTGCGGTCCTTGGGGTCGGCGGACGAATTCTTGTCGTCCGAACCACACGCTGCGACCGAAACCAACATGCCCGCGACACCGATAGCCGCGATGAGCTTGCGCTTCACGTCAAACCCTCCTCAGGGATGCTGCAACCCCACCCACCGCGAAGACATTCGACGAGTTCTGCTGGGGCTGGACCTGGTCTTTAATGGTTTAGACCAGTACCGGGAGCTTGGCCTAGACCTTTAGGGGTGTCAAGGGTGTATAAGAAGTGCACTCGCGTCCGTTATAGGACCGACACCTAAGGGAGGGCGACGACCCGTGACCGGACCGTGCCACCATGTGAGCCGCGACAGTCGGAGGAGCCGGTGACGGCAGTAACGCAAGCGTCGGGAAGGCGGGCCATGAGTGCCGACGGGGGCAGTACGGGGAGCGAGACCGGTACCGGTGCGCGCACGGCGCGCGTGCCGAAGTACTACCGGCTCAAGCGGCATCTCCTCGACATGACGGACACCCTGCCGCCGGGCACCCCGGTGCCGCCCGAACGCACCCTGGCCGCCGAGTTCGACACCTCGCGCACCACGGTGCGCCAGGCGCTCCAGGAACTGGTCGTCGAGGGCCGCCTCGAACGCATCCAGGGCAAGGGCACCTTCGTCGCCAAGCCGAAGGTCTCCCAGGCCCTCCAGCTGACCTCGTACACCGAGGACATGCGTGCCCAGGGACTGGAGCCGACGTCCCAGCTGCTGGACATCGGCTATGTCACGGCGGACGACACGCTCGCCGGCCTGCTGGACATCTCGACGGGCGGCCGGGTGCTGCGCATCGAGCGGCTGCGGCTCGCCAGCGGTGAGCCGATGGCGATCGAGACCACGCACCTTTCGGCCAAACGCTTCCCGGCGCTGCGCCGTTCGCTGGTGAAGTACACCTCGCTCTACACCGCGCTGGCCGAGGTGTACGACGTCCGCCTCGCCGAGGCGGAGGAGACCATCGAGACCTCGCTCGCCACGCCCCGGGAAGCCGGGCTGCTGGGCACGGACGTGGGTCTGCCGATGCTGATGCTGTCCCGCCATTCGGTGGACGGCCAGGGCGAACCGGTGGAGTGGGTGCGTTCGGTGTACCGGGGCGACCGGTACAAGTTCGTGGCCCGCCTCAAGCGCCCGACGGACTGAGGGCCGCAGGGCGCCGACGCGAAGGACACAGGGCGGGGGGGGGGGGGGGGGGGGCGGCGCGCGCCCCCCCCCCCCGCCGGCCCGCCCGGCCGGCCCCCGCGCGGCGGCGACCGCCGCGCCCAGCCAGGCCGACCGCGCGGGCGGGGGCGCCCG
>NZ_JAFEUF010000103.1:0-6561 GCF_016901035.1 Streptomyces durocortorensis | reverse complement strand
CCCCCCGCCCGGCGCTGCGGGGCGCCCGCCCCCCCCCCCCCGGCCGCGGGGGGGGGGGGGCGGGGGCGCCCCCCCCCCCCCCCCCCCGCCCGTTTTCGGTCACGCGAGGAGCGTCAGCGCAGTTCGGGGTCCATCTCGATCACGCTGTACGGGTACGGGAGCGCCTGGTCGCTCGCCGCGGTGAGCAGGGCCGCGTCGGCCGGGTCCAGGTCCAGGTCCGCGGCGCCCAGGTTGGTCTCCAGCTGCTCCAGGGTGCGCGCGCCCACGATCGGGGCGGTGACGCCGGGCCGGCCGAGCAGCCAGGCGAGGGCCAGCACTGGCACCGCCAAGCCCGTGCGTCCGGCGACCTCGTGCAGGGCGTCCAGCACCCGCCAGGTCCGCTCGTCGCCCTCGTACGCGCTCCAGGACTCGCCCCAGCCGAGCCGCTCGGCGGTCTCCACCCGGGTGCCCGTGGGCGGCCGTTCCGCGCCGCGCCGGATCGCGCCGCTCAGCCAGCCGCCGCGCAGCGGGCTCCACGGGATGACGCCGAGGCCCTCGTTGCGGCTGACCTCCAGCAGTTCCCACTCGGCGGAGCGGTCCAGCAGGTTGTAGAGCGGCTGGAGGGCGGTGAAGGGCTCCCAGCCGTTCGCGCGGCTGAGGTCGACGGCCTTCTGGAGCTGCCAGCCGGAGAAGTTGCTGGCCCCGATGTAGCGCACCTTGCCGGAGGTGACCAGGGCGTCCAGCGTCGCGAGCGTCTCCTCCAGCGGGGTGCCGGGATCCCAGGCGTGCACCTGGTAGAGGTCGATGTGGTCGGTACCCAGCCGGCGCAGACTCGACTCGACCCCGGCCATCAGGTGGTTGCGGCCCAGGCCGCGGTCGTTCTGGCCTTCCCCGGTGCCGTACCGGACCTTGGTGGCGATCACCACGTCGTCGCGGCGCTGTCTCTTCAGCCACCGGCCGAGGATCTCCTCGGAGGCTCCGGCGGAGTAGATGTCGGCGGTGTCCACGAAGGTGCCGCCCGCCTCGGTGAAGCGGTCCAGCAGGGCGTGGCTGGTGGTCTCGTCGGCCTCCCGGCCGAACGTCATGGCGCCCAGGCAGAGTTCACTGACCCGCAGGCCGGTCTTGCCGAGGTAGCGGTAACGCATGGTGGGTTCCTTCGTCGTGGTGGTGGACACGGAGGCCGGCCGCGGGCCGTTCGTCCGGTTCGGCGAGCGACACGGACACCTCCTGGACGCAGTGGTCGGACAGTCCGCGCGGATCGCGGAAGCGGTAGCTGTGGACGCGGGCGCCCGGTGTGCTGAGCACCCAGTCCAGCCGCCACCAGCGCAGGCCCGGGCGAGCCTGCCAGGAGACGGGGCAGACCTTCCCGGCCAGGGCGACGGCATCGGCGCCCAGGCGGGCGATGCGGCGGGCGTCCCCGATGGCGGCGGTGGTGTTGAAGTCCCCGGCGATCAGGGCCGGATGGGGGCAGTCGGCGACGTCCGCGAGGAGTCCCCGGTACTCCTGCCGCCGGTCGGCGGCCCGGGAGCGGACCGCGCGGTAGAAGTCTGCGCGCAACGGGCTGATCAGCCGCAGCTGTACCGGGATGTGGACATTGAACGTGGCGAGAATCCGACCGTCGCCGGGCATCTCCAGATCCACCCGCAGGGTCCGGCGGGCGGCCGTCTCGACGGTCGCGGCGACCGGAAGGCGGGACAGGGTGATCAGGCCGCGGGCGATGACGGCCTGGTGATCGGGGAAGGCCGCGCGCAGCCGCCGCTCGTCGTCGATCAGCCGGTAGGTGCCGTTGAACCGGTCGTGGTGGTACTCCTGGAGGAGGTAGACGTCGGCGTCGAGCTCGCGCAGGAAGGCGTAGAACGGATCGGGGTCGGTGCTCTGGCACCAGTGCTGGGTGTTCCAGGAGACGATGCGCACGGCCCCGTCCGGCGGTGGCCGGCGCGCTCCCCGCAGCAGTGCGCCGGGCGCCAGACCGGACTGCCGGGCCCCCAGCAGCAGTGCCGCGGCGGCCACCGCTCCGGCCGCGAGGTCTCCCGTCACCCCGGCGAGCACCAGGAGTAGTGCGGGCACCGCGACGAAGAGGGGCGGCGGCAGCAGCGAGGGCAGCAGCCAGAACCACCAGCGGCCGTTGAGGGCGAGGTGGGCGGCGAGGAATCCGGCCCAGCCCAGCGCGGCCCACAGCGGCGGGCCCGGCTCCCCCGCGGCCGCGTTCCCCAGCGCCCCGCCGAGGGCGACGGCCGTCATCACGCGGGGGCTCCCTGGACGCCCCGCCGTGCCCCGGCCTCCCGGAACAGGGCGTCGTAGGCGTCCAGGCAGTGGTCCGTCCCGTACCGGGCGCGGGCGTCGCGGCCGCCCTCGGCGCGGCGCTCCGGCGGGTAGGCGGCCACCTCGCGCAGGGCCGCGGCCAGGGCGTGCGCGTCGCCGGGCGGGAAGAGACGGCCGAAACCCGTCTCCGTCACCGGGACACGCATCCCCGGGGCGTCGCTCGCGACCGAGGGGACGCCGAGCATCATCGCCTCCGCCTGCGAGATGCCGAAGGACTCCTCGGCGACGGACGGGAGGGCGAAGGCGTCCAGCGAGGCGTAGAACCCCGCCACCTGGTCGTCGTGGAGGAAACCGGTGAAGCGGATGCGGGGGTCGTCCCCGGCCCGGGTGCGCAGCGCCCCGACGACACTGCCGCCGGCGACCTTGGAGTAGTCCCCCGCGATGAGCAGCCGGGCCTCGGGGTCCGGGAAGGTCCGGAAGGCGTCCACCAGGTGGTGCAGCCCCTTCTCCGGGGCGATCCGGCCGAGGAAGCCGATGTGCGGGCCCGTCGTCTCGCGGAAGGCGGCGGGCGCGGGCTCGCGCTCCCGGCAGGGCGGGGCGATGGAGAGCAGACGGCGCTCGCGCATCAGGGGCCAGTGGCGTGAATGCTCCGCGTGGTCCACGTTGTTGACGACGACGGCGGCCGAGCGGCTCAGCGCCCCGGCCACCGAGGCGTCGACCACCTTGACCTGGAGCGGGGCGAGCGCGCCGCCGGCCAGCCAGACGTCGTCGTGGTGGGTGGCGACGACCGGGGTGTCTCCGGCGAGCCGGGCGACGATCCCGGCCTCCAGCATCGGGAGATGGAGGTTGACGACCCGGGAGGCGCGGGCGATCCGACCGGCGAGCGGGGCGAACCCGGGGCTGACCACGCCGCGTCCGACGCGGGCGACGACCGGGGCGCGGAACACCTCCACGCCGTTCACGGTCTCCCGCGCGGGGTGCCCGGGTTCGTGGCGGCAGGCGACGACGGCGACCCGGCGTCCCCGCGCGGCCAGCCCTTCGGCGACCGTGCGCGCCACTTCGGTGAGCCCGCTGGTGTACGGGAGGTAGTAGGTGAGCACGATCGTCGCGTCGAAGCGGGGCGAGCGCGCGGAGCGCCGGGTCATGACCGGTCCTTCTCGGTGGCCGGGGCGGTGGTGGCCCCGGAGGCGGGCAGGGAGAGGTCCAGCTCGATCAGCCGGTGGGTGGAGAGCGCGGCGGGCGGGTCCTGGACGGACTGCCGGTGCAGGTCGACGCGGGGCGACACGAACGCCCAGTCGAGCCGCCAGAGGGCCGGGCCGCTCACCGGGAACGTCGCCGGGTACGCGGTGTCCCCGGCGTCGGCGGCGTCCCGCAGCCCGTCGAACCAGCGCAGGTCCCCGGTGCCCGGCAGCACGTTGAGGTCCCCGGCGAGGACCACCGGGTGCTCGTTGGCGTCGAGGTCGTCGCGCAGGGCCCGGAAGTGGCGGTCGCGGCGGTCGGAGAGCTGCCGCACGGAGCGGTGGTAGGCGGCGGTCAGGGGGTTGCGGTCGACGTTCAGCAGATCGGGCAGGTGCGTGTTGTAGAGGGACAGGGTCTCGCCGTCCACGTCGATGTCGGTGCGCAGGACGCGGATGTTCCAGTAGTCGGCCCAGGAGGTGTCGGGCGGGGCGAGGCCGTCGGGCCGCAGCGCCCGCACCGAGGTGATCGGGAAGCGGGACAGGGTGAGGAACTCCCCCTCGGTGGCGATGTGGAAGCCCGGGAACTCCCGTCGGATCCGGGCCAGATCATCGATCGGGGCGGGTTCGTCGCCCCGGGCGTTCTGGTACTCCTGCAGGAGGTAGACGTCGGCGGAGTGGGACTTCAGATAGGCGTAGAAGGCGTCGGTGTCGCTGTCCTGGTCCCAGAAGAAGGTGTTCCAGTTGACCACCTTCAGGGCACCCGGGGGTACGGCCGGCTGTCCGCGCAGCAGCGCCCCGGGGTGCAGCCCGGTCTGCCAGGAGCCCAGCAGGAGCGAGACCAGGACGACGCCCACGGCCGCCCGCCGCCGGTGGCGGATCAGCACGGCCGGGATCAACAGGACGAGCGGGAAGAGGAGATGGAGGAGGGGCGGGGCGAGACCGAGCCCGTTCCACACCCACCACCGGCCGCTGAGGAGCGCGCGGGCGGCGACGAACAGGGCCCACAGCACGGCGACGCCGAGCAGCAGCCGGCCGGGCCACCGGCGGACCCGCTCTTCCCGTTCGGCCGGTGTGCCCGCGTCGGCCGCGACCGGCTCCGCGGGGGCGGCGCTGTCCGCCGCCAAGGCCCCCGTCACGGCGTGACCCGTACCGCGGCGAGGTGCGCGCCCGGCTCGTACAGGCGCCGGAAGCGGCGCGAGGCCAGCCACTGGAGGACGCCGACGCCCGCGCCCGCCGCGATGACGGCGTTGACGACGGTGTGCGCGAAGGCGAAGTAGGCGGCGAACAGGGGGCCCCGGCGGCGCAGCACGAAACGGTACAGGGCCGTGTCCGCGAGCAGGGTGAGGGCGAGCAGGGCGGCCGGGACGAGCAGCCAGGGCGCGGCGATCAGGCCGAGCGGCAGGGTGATCAGGGCGAGCAGGGCCGCGATGCTGGCCCCGGCCCGGGGTCCGGTGGCGATACCGCCGGGGAGGTCGCCCCGGCGCACGTACAGCGGGATGTGCAGCCGGGTGCGGTGGAAGACCTTGCGCAGGACGACCCGCCAGGTGTCGTCGTGGTCGTGCCGGCCCCGGACGGCGGTGGAGCTGTGGACCTCGTAACTCCGGCAGATGCGGGCGGCGTAGTCGCCGTCCTCGGTGTGGCGCAGCCGGGGGTTGAAGGGGCCGATCTCGGCGAAGACCCGGGCGGGCATGGCGCAGATCGCGGTGTGCAGGGTGCCGATGCGGCCCTCGGTCTCGGCCAGCCAGTAGAACTGGTGCAGGCAGCGGTACTCCTCGATCAGGCTGTCGCGGATGAGGGGTTCGGCGTCGTAGGTGCCGCAGACCGCGCCGATGCGGGGGTCGGAGTCGAGCAGGGCGACGGCGTTGGCGATCGCGTCCGGTTCCATCGCCACGTCGGAGTCGACGAACACGACGATCTCGCCCCGGGCGTGGGCCGCCCCCGTGTTGCGGGTGGTGGCGACCCCGCTGTTGACGCCGGTGCTGATCACCCGGACCCCGCAGGCCTCGGCGACGGCGACGGAGTCGTCGGTGGAGCAGTCGTCGACGAGCAGCACCTCCAGGGGCTCGTAGGTCTGGGCGAGGGCGGCGCGCAGGCAGAGTTCCAGGGCGCGGCCGTAGTTGTAGTTGGGGATGACGACGGAGACGAGGGGGTGCTTCCGGTTCATGGGACGCCTTCGGGCGGTCGGAGGGGCGGACGGGCGGGCCGGACGGAGACGGTCAGCCGGAGGGGTGCGTGAGGAGGGCGAGGGCGACGAGGACCGCCCACAGGCCGGCGTTGACGAGGGTCGCGCGGTCCCGGAAGAGGACGTGGACGGGGTTGCCGCCGCCCTCCTCGACCAGGAGGAGCTGGAGGTAGCGGGCGAGGCCGAAGACGGCGCAGGGGGCGGAGAGCAGGATGACGAAGGAGGCACCGGCGGCGAGGGCCGCGTCGTCGCGGAGGTAGAGGACGTAACTGACGGCCGTCAGCACGGCGACCAGGACGACCAGGTGGTCGAGGAAGGCGAGCGTGTAGCCGCGCAGGGCGGGGCGGTGGGCGCGGCCCGCCGCGGTCATCTCGTGCCGCCGTTTGCCGAGGGACAGCATCAGGCAGAGCGAGAAGACGCAGAGCGCCAGCCATTCGGAGAGCCGGCCTCCGATGAGCAGCGCCCCCTGGAGGAGCCGGAGGACGAAGCCGGTCGCCACGATGAAGGCGTCCACCAGCGGTACGTGCTTGAGTCCCTGGGAGTACGCGAGGCTCAGCGCCAGGTAGAGGGCGGTGGGCCACCACTGCCAGGCGGGACCGGCCACCGCCCAGCCGGTCAGCGACAGGGCGAGGAGCCCGGTCAGGACGGTGGCGGCGGCCGGGGAGACGCGGCCGGAGGCGATCGGGCGGTGGCGTTTGACCGGATGCAGGCGGTCCCGCTCCCGGTCGGCGAGGTCGTTGACGACGTAGACGACGGCGGAGGCGAGGGTGAAACCGAGGATCGCCCAGCCGGTGCGCAGGAGGTCGGCGGCCCCCCAGGGGTGGGTGTCGAGGAGTGCGAGCGGGACGACGGCCAGGTTCTTCACCCACTGGCCGGGGCGCACCAGCGCGAGCAGGTCACGGGGACGGCTGCGGCGGCGCTCCTCCGGTACGGCGGTGGGGGCGGCGGCTGTGGGTGGCC
>NZ_JAFEUF010000102.1 GCF_016901035.1 Streptomyces durocortorensis | reverse complement strand
CGGGCCGGGGGGGCCGGTTTTTTTTTAACTGCCCCTGTTGGGGGGGGGGGGGGGGGGGGCCACTCGTGTACGGGCGACGGTGCTGCGGGTGCGGGCGCGGACACCGGCGGCGGTGCGGCGGGCTCGTGTACGGGCGACGGTGCTGCGGGTGCGGGCGACGGCGCAGCAGTCCCGGGCCCGGGCTCGGGCTGGGACACCGGCGACGGTGCTGCGGGCCCGAGTGAAGGCGCGGCGGGCGCGGGCTGCGGCGCGGCTGCGGCGGCGGCTTCCCGGAGGCTCGGGACGACCGCATGGCTCTCGCGGGACTCCTGGGCGATCAGATGCCTCGGCAGCAGGACGACCACGCCGGTGCCACCGCGCGAGGACGGCCGGTAGTTGACGCTGATCCGGTGCTTGAGCGCGAGCCGCCCCACCACGGCGAGGCCGAGGCGGGTGCCCTGGAGGGCCGCGAGGTCGGTCAGCCGCCCGGCGACGGAGTCGGCGGCCCGGCGCATCGCCGCGTCGGCCATCTTCAGGCCGCTGTCCTCGATGGTGACGACGATGCCGGTGCCGCGCTCCTCGACGTACACGTGCACTTCGTCGATGGGCGGCGAGAAGTTGGCGGCGTTGTCCATGAGTTCGGCGAGCAGGTGCATGACGCCTTCGGCGGCGAACCCGGAGATGGCGACGTTCGACGAGCAGTGCAGCCGTACGCGCTGGTAGGCGGCGATCCGGCCGACCGCGCCCCGCAGGATGCTCTCCATGACGATCGGCCTGTTCCAGGCACGGCTGGGCCGGCCGCCCATCAGCAGCGCGAGGCGGTCCGTCATCAGGCCGAGCTGCGAGGTGCTGTGGTCCAGCTTCAGCAGGTCGCCGAACACTTCTTCGCCGTGACGTTCCTGCATGCCGCGCAGATCGGCGAGCATGCTGACGGACTTCGCCTGGACGCGGCTGAGCGCCTTGGCGGACGCGGTCTGCGCGGCGAGGGCGCGGCGCTCGCTGAGCGCCAGCTCGCGGAGCACCGCCTCGACGGAGGCGCGCAGCACCGGCTGTTCCGGCAGGTAGACCTCGGCCTGCACCGCAGCACCCGACTCGCCCTCACGGAGCCGGGCGGCCACGCTCGGCAGCGTCTCGCGGGTGAAGCGTTCGACCTCGGAGGTCAGCGCGTGCAGTTCCTCGCGGAGCCGGGCGTTCTGCGTTCCCATCGCGTCGTGGACCCGCGTGCTCTCGGTCCGCAGCGCGGCGGACTGCTGCTCCTGCCCTTCCACCGTGACCGCGAGGGCGTGCAGCAGCTTGCGCTGGCGCGGACTGCGCGGCAACGGGATCTGGCCGAGGGCGTCGGCGGCCTTCGCTCCGCCCCGTACCAACTGGAGGAGCGCGGGCAGCGCCACGTCGGCGGTGTGGGCGGTGTCCGCTTCGAGCGCGGCCAGCGAGGCGCCCAGCCGTTCGGCCTCCGCGGCCTGGGCCGAGGCCGCGCGCCGGGTCCGCCGGGTGACGGTGTGGGCGACGGCGAGCGCGACGGCCAGGACCACCCAGGCGGTGAGCACCACCGCCACCGCCCAGCCGCGCGCCTCGGACGGTGCCAGGACCACGGCCGCGGCCCCGGCGACGGCGGTCACGGACAGCACGGCCACAAGCGGCGCCATCGCCGCCTTGGGCGGGTTCATCGGCCTCCGCCGCGGACTGGCTGGTACGGGTTTTGGCATGGATGCGGTCCCTCAGTTCTACCGAGCAGAAGGTAAGCGAAAGGTGTGCCGGCCGCTCCGAGAAGGCGCAGATCGCCTTGGCATGCGGGAGGAAGCGGAAGCAGCCTTTCCTGTCAGGGGTTGACCACATCGTAGACATGCTTGTGCGACGGATGATCCGGTCGGCGGCATAGTCCGTAGGCAGAGTGATTTTGTCGAGAAGTGGCCAGCGGGCCATAGGCGTTGTGGTATCCGCGAGGCGGTGCGCCACACCGATGGGCGGCGGGCTGGAACAGGCCCCCGGGGAATGGTCGGGGCATATGCGTTACGCCCGCCGTCAGCCTCTGCGCGGGAGCGGCGAAGCGGCAATGAGCCGCGCAGAGGATTTCTTTTCGGTCAATCTGAAAAGCCTTGCCGGATCATATCGGTCGGCGTTGCGGCACCGGTACATCCGGAATGGCACCGGTAAGCGCGTGGTGACACCAGTAAATGCGGAGGGTGCCGATTCACGCAGGAGGCGACGCGGAGTGCGTCAGCGGACGGCGAGCGCTTCGACGAACGCGCTCCAGGCGGCGGCGGGGAGTCCCGCAGTGTGTGGCCCACGCTCAGCAGCGCCCGCGCGTACTCCGCGGTCTGCAGCAGGCCGGGCACGGCATGCGAGGCGTACTCGCGGATCGCCGCCGCGCGGGCGGAGTACGCGATGAACGCCTGCGACCGGTCCGGGAACGCCTCCCGGTGCACGAACGGCCAGAGGTCGATCAGTAACTCGTCCGCCACCAGCGCCTTGTCCAGGACCCGGGTCAGCTCCAGCGTGGGCTTCGCACCGGTCGCGCGCTCCAGTTGGGCGATGCGGCTGCTCACCACGTGCGCGAGAACGCCCACTTCGGCCTGGGTCAGTCCGGCCGCGATGCGGAGCTTGCGCAGGCGCGATCCGAAGAGGGCGGCCATGGAGGCCTGCGGGTCAATTGCTTTGGCCACGGCGACACTTCCGTTCCTTACGGGCTGCAAGGTAAGGCGCTGTCACCTTCCGAGGCTAGGCCGCACTGCTCGGCCGGACCCCCGAGAACCCGGTGCTGCCGCCGGACGACCAGGAGTCGGGACGTGGCCTGTTCCTGGTGGAGTGCCTGGCGGCACGGAGGGGTTGGGAGCCCCGGAACCCGATCGGGAAGACCGTGTGGGCGGAGGTGACGGCCGACCCGCCCGCCGATGCGGGGCCGGGCGCCTGAGCGGTGATGACCTGCCGGTGAGGAGGTGCCCGGTCCAGCCGGTGGCGGCGGCCTCGCCTGCCGCCCCCGGGCGCGGTGCCCGGGGCAGGGGCAGGGGTAGCGCCGGGGTCAGGGTCAGGGTCAGGAGGTGTGCATGATCTGGATCAGGTTGCCGCAGGTGTCGTCCAGGACGGCGGTGGCGACGGGGCCCATGTCCAGCGGCTCCTGGATGAAGCGGACACCGAGCTTGCTGAGCCGGTCGAACTCCGCGTGGACGTCGTCCACGGCGAAGGAGGCGGCCGGGATGCCGTCCTCCACCAGGGCCGTCGTGTACGGCTTCACGGCGGGGTGCTTGTCGGGCTCCAGGAGCAGCTCGGTGCCGTCGGGGTCCTCCGGGGAGACCACGGTCAGCCAGCGGTTCTCGCCGCCGAGCGGCACGTCGTGCTTCTTCTCGAAGCCCAGTACCTCCGTGTAGAAGCGCAGGGCCTCATCCTGGTCGTGGACGAAGACGCTGGTCACATGGATCCTCATGGGGTGCTCTCCGGTGCTTTCTGCCCGAGCCATCGGCCGGCGATGTGCTCAAGGGGTTCGGTGTTCAGGTCGTGGAACTTGTAGCGGCCCTCGCGGCGCGTGATGACCAGGCCCGCCGTCTCCAGGACGGCCAGGTGCTGGCTGACCGCCTGCCGGGACAGCCCGAGGCCGTGCTTGGTCACCAGACGTCCGCATATCTCGAACAGCGTCTGGCCGTTCCGTTCCACCAGCTCGTCGAGGATGAGCCGTCGCGTGGGGTCGGCCAGGGCCTTGAAGACATCGTCCGCCATGGCTCCACCATAGGCAAGTTTCGGCTTGCCTATCAAGGTGAGGTGTCTGCCGGTTCCCTACGATGGCGCTTTGCCGGGCGGCGTGGTCCGTTCGGCCGAGAGGACGGGGGAGCGGTTCATGGAACGGTTCGAGACGGAGAGCCTGGCGCTGATGCCGGGCCAGAAGGTTCAGGCCAGGATCCTCAGGCATCAGCCATGGGGCGTGATCGTTGAGATCATCGGCTACGAGAACCTCGGCCTTTCGGCCTCCATCGACATGATCCAGCAGTTCTCCCGGCCCACGCTGCCCCATGACGAACTGCTCGCGCTCTTCCCTCCCGTGGGTTCACGGGTCGACGCGGTGATCGAGCGGATTTGTCGCTGGAATCCCCCGGTATCGGTGCGGCTCAGCATCCGGCCGGCCGACCTGGAGTCACTGACCTGGAGGTGTGACTTCTGCGGAGATCCGATCACGTTGGGCCCAGGCGGAGACGCCCTCGTCCTGGACTCGCGGAGTCACGATGGCCCGGGAAGCCACACCATCGTCTCCCACCGGCACTGCCTGGCCGAGCGCATCCGCCCGGAGAACGGCGGGGAGCGGGCGCGAGCATGGAAGGTCGGAAAAAAGTAGCTGGTGCCGGCCCAGGTGGAAACAGCTGCGCCGCAGGCTGTGCCTCATGTCCGACAGGTGATCGGCGCTTCCGGAACCGTCGGCCGAGAACGCGCTCAAGCGTCTGCGTGACGGCAAGGCCGTCCGAGACCCGTTGCCTCATCGGCCCGGGGCCGTTCCGTACGTGGGCTCGGTGGGCTCGGTGGGCTCGGTGGGCTCGGTGGGCTCGGTGGGCTCGGTGGGATCCGTGGGTCCTGTCGGCCCTGTGGTCTCGGCGGTGGCGGCCGGGGTCTCCGCGATGACCGGGAAGCGGCGCGGGGCGAGGGTGATCAGGGCGAGCAGGGCCAGGGCCGCGGCTCCGGCCGCCCCGATGTAGACGTAGTCCACCGCCGCGTCGACCGCCCGGCGCAGGTAGTCCGTCGCCGCCGCGGAGAGCGCGCCCGGGTCCTCCAGGGTGCGGGCCACCGCGTCCAGGTCGTCAGGGAGGCCCGTCACCGGGGCGTCCAGGAGGCGGGCGGCCATGACCCCGTTGGCGACGGCCCCGAAGAGCGCCGCGCCGACGCTCTGGCCGACCTGGCGGCAGAAGAGGACCGACGCCGTCGTCGTACCGCGCTCCGCCCAGCCGACCGTCGACTGCACGCCCACGATGAGCGGGAGCTGGAACAGGCCGAGGGCCGCGCCGAGCAGGAGCATCAGGAGAGCGGGGTGCCAGGGTTCGCCGGGGTAGGGGAGGAAGGGGAAGGCCAGCAGGATCAGCAGGGCGGCGCTCATGCCGACGATCGCGGTGAGCCGGAAGCCGATGCGGTTGTAGACCCGGTCGGACAGGGCCGCCGACACCGGCCAGCTCAGCGTCATCACCGAGAGCACGAACCCGGCGGCTATCGGGCCGAGACCCAGCACCGACTGGGCGTACGTGGGCAGGAAGACGGTCGGCGCGACCATCAGCAGCCCCATCGCGCCGAGCGCCAGGTTGACCGAGGCGATGGTGCGCCGCCGCCACACCCAGCCCGGGATGATCGGCTCCGCCGCCCGTCGCTCGATGACGACCGTGAGCGCGGCCAGCACCGCGCTCGCCCCGAACAGGCCGAGCGAGGGCGCGGAGAGCCAGGGCCAGGCGACGCCGCCCTGCACGAGAGCCGTGAGCAGCAGGGTGCCGGTCGCGAAGACGGCGAGCGCGCCCGCCCAGTCGACCTTGGGCCGGGTCGTCGGCCGGGGGCGGGAGGGCTCGTGGAGGTGGCGGACGACCAGCCAGAGGGCGATCGCCCCGACCGGGAGGTTGATGAGGAAGATCCACCGCCAGTCCGCGTACCCGGCGAGCAGCCCGCCGACCACCGGCCCGGCCACCGCCGAGGTCGCCCAGACCGTCGACAACTTCGCCTGGATGCGCGGGCGTTCCCTGAGCGGGTAGAGGTCGGCGGCGATGGTCTGGACCGTGCCCTGGAGCGCGCCGCCGCCCAGGCCCTGGACGATACGGAAGGCGATGAGCGCGGCCATGTTCCAGGCGGCAGCGCAGAGGACCGAGCCGACCAGGAACAGGATGATCCCGGCGATCAGGACCGGCTTGCGGCCGAAGGTGTCGGAGAGCTTCCCGTACAGGGGGAGGGTGACGGTGACGGCCAGCAGATAGCCGGAGAAGAGCCAGGAGAAGACGGTGAACCCGCCGAGGTCGCCGACGATCTGGGGCACGGCGGTGGACACGATCGTGCCGTCGATGGCGGCCAGCGCCATGCCGAGCATGAGCGCCGCCACGACGGGGCGGCGGCCCCGGGGGGTGGTGACGGCGGGCGGCGCCGCCGCGGCCTTGCCGCCGCCCGTGTTCGCGTCGCTCCTGCCGTCTGTACCGCTCACCGGGTTCCTTCCCTATGCACGTATCTCCCGTGGCACTGTCTCATCCAGGGGTGCCGAGGGGGAGCCCCTGACCCGTCTCCGCCCGAGGGGCGCATTCCCCTAGGGGGCGCCCCCTCATAGTGGCCAGGGCCCGTTCCTCCCGGCGGAGGACGTGGTGGCGGGGGCCCTCTCCTTAACCTCTTCTTACGTCGCCGCTACGGCTCACCGCAGGGGGGCGGGTGGGGAAAACCCCACCCGAAGACTGCGCTGAGCACCATCGCGCCGGGGACGGTCCGGAACACAGAATCGGAACGTACTCAGCGACGTCCAGTCATCAACTGACATAGGAGAAAAACCGTGACAACGGCTGTGACCATTCCCAGGCACGGGGGCACTGGAGGGCGTACGGCCGTCGCGGCGCGAGCGCGGCAGGTCGTCAAGGCGTACGGCACCGGGGAGACCCGGGTCGTCGCGCTCGACCATGTCGACGTGGACATCGCCCGCGGGCAGTTCACGGCGATCATGGGCCCGTCCGGCTCCGGCAAGTCGACCCTGATGCACTGCCTGGCCGGGCTCGACACGGTGACGTCGGGCGAGATCTTCCTCGACGAGACCGAGATCACCAAGCTCAAGGACAAGAAGCTCACCCAACTCCGGCGCGACCGGATCGGGTTCATCTTCCAGGCGTTCAACCTGCTCCCGACGCTCAACGCGATCGAGAACATCACGCTCCCGATGGACATCGCGGGCCGCAAGCCCGACGCCGCCTGGCTCCAGCAGGTCGTGGAGACGGTCGGGCTCGCCGATCGTCTCAAGCACCGCCCCACCCAGCTCTCCGGCGGTCAGCAGCAGCGCGTCGCCGTCGCCCGCGCGCTCGCCGCCCGGCCGGAGATCATCTTCGGTGACGAGCCCACCGGAAACCTGGACTCCCGCGCCGGCGCCGAAGTCCTGTCCTTCCTCCGCAAGTCGGTCGACGAGCTGGGCCAGACCATCGTCATGGTCACCCACGACCCCGTCGCCGCGTCCTACGCGGACCGGGTGCTGTATCTCGCCGACGGTTCCATCGTCGACGAGATGCAGAACCCGACCGCGGAGCAGGTCCTCGACCGCATGAAGCACTTCGACGCCCGCGGGCGGACGTCATGACCGTCTGGAAGACCTCGGTGCGCAACTTCCTCGCGCACAAGGGCCGGATGGCCCTCTCCGCCGTTGCGGTGCTGCTGTCCGTGGCGTTCGTCTGCGGCACGCTCGTGTTCACCGACACGATGAACACCACCTTCGACAAGCTCTTCACCGTCTCCTCGCCCGACGTCACCGTCAGCCCGAAGGACGCGGACGGGAACGACGAGCAGCCCGACAACGGCAAGCCCGTCTCGCTGCCCGCCTCCGTGGTCCAGCAGGTCGAGAAGGCCGACGGGGTGGAGCGGGCCGAGGGCGCCGCCTTCTCCATGGCGGTCACCGTCGTCAACAGCGAGAACAAGAACATGGGCTCCGAGACCGGCGCCCCCACCATCGCGAGCAACTGGACCAGGAACGACCTGCGTTCGATGGAGATCACCTCCGGGCACGCACCCCGCGGTCCCACCGAGGTGATGGTCGACGCCGACACCGCGAAGAAGCACAAGCTCAAGATCGGCGACGAGCTGCGCACCATCGCCGCCACCGGTGACCTCAAGGCGAAGATCAGCGGCATCGCGGCCTTCACCGTCACCAACCCGGGCGCGGCCATCGTCTACCTCGACACCGCCACCGCCCAGAAGCAGTTGCTGGGCGCCCCCGGCGTCTTCACCCAGATCCTGGTGACCGCCGAGAGCGGCGTCAGCGACGCCCAGCTCAAGAAGAACGTGGCTGCCGCACTCGACGGCTCGACCGCGTACAAGCTCCAGACCCAGCAGGAGGCCGCCGACGCCAACAAGGACGACATGGGCGCCTTCCTGGACGTCATGAAGTACGCGATGCTCGGCTTCGCCGGAATCGCCTTCCTCGTCGGCATCTTCCTCATCGTCAACACCTTCTCGATGCTGGTCGCCCAGCGCACCCGCGAGATCGGCCTGATGCGGGCCATCGGCTCCAGCCGCAAGCAGGTCAACCGGTCCGTGCTCCTGGAGGCCGTCCTCCTCGGCATCGTCGGCTCCGTGCTCGGTGTCGCGGCCGGCGTCGGCCTCGCCGTCGGGCTGATGAAGCTGATGAGCGCCGTGGGCATGGAGCTGTCCACCGACGACCTCACCGTCGCCTGGACCACCCCGACGCTCGGCCTCGTGCTCGGTGTCGTCGTCACCGTCCTCGCCGCGTACATCCCGGCCCGCCGGGCCGGCAAGGTCTCCCCGATGGCCGCGCTGCGCGACGCCGGCACCCCCGCCGACGGCCGCTCCGGCTGGGTCAGGGCCGGTATCGGCCTGTTCCTGACGGCCGCGGGCGGTGCGGCCCTGTGGGCGACGACCCAGGCCGACAAGGCCACCGAGGGCTCCATGTTCCTCGCCCTCGGCGTGCTGCTGACCCTCATCGGCTTCATCGTGATCGGCCCGCTCCTGGCCGGTGTCGTGGTGCGCGGACTGAGCGTCGTCGTCCTGCGGCTGTTCGGCCCGGTCGGCCGGCTGGCCGAGCGCAACGCCCTGCGCAACCCCCGGCGTACGGGGGCGACCGGCGCGGCCCTGATGATCGGGCTCGCCCTGGTGGCCTGCCTGTCCGTCGTCGGGTCCTCCATGGTGGCCTCGGCCACCGAGGAGCTCGACAAGTCGGTCGGCGCGGACTTCATCGTCCAGGACAGCAGCACCGGCCGCCCGATCGTGCCCCAGGCCGCCGACGCCGTGCGCGCCGTCCCCGGGCTGGAGCACATGACCGACTACACCTTCGTCAAGGCGAAGATCACCGCGCCGAACGGCAAGACGGAGGACGAGGGGATCACCGCCGCCGACCCGACGTACCAGCAGGACGTCCGCCGTACGGTCATCTCCGGTGACCTCGCGAAGGCGTACGGCAAGAACGCCATGTCCGTCGGCGACGAGTACGCCGAGCGGCACGGGATCAAGGTCGGCGACACGATCACCGTCGCCTTCAAGGCCGGCGAGAGTGCGAAGCTCAAGGTCGCGGCCATCACCTCCGACGACACCAACATCGACCGCGGCGCGATGTACACCAACCTCACGACGGCGGCGTCCTACGTCCCGGCCGACCGGATGCCGCAGAACGTGGTCATGTTCGCCAAGGCCGAGGAGGGCAAGGAGAAGGAGGCGTACGCGGCCCTCAAGAGCGCCATCTCCGAGTACCCGGTCTACAAGGTGCAGAACCAGGCCGACTTCAAGGAGCAGCTGAAGGACCAGATCGGCCAGCTGCTGAACATCGTGTACGGCCTGCTCGCCCTGGCGATCATCGTCGCGGTCCTCGGAGTGGTGAACACCCTCGCCCTGTCCGTCGTCGAACGGACCCGCGAGATCGGCCTGATGCGCGCCATCGGGCTCTCCCGCCGTCAGCTGCGCCGCATGATCCGGCTGGAGTCCGTCGTCATCGCCCTCTTCGGGGCGCTGCTCGGACTCGGACTCGGGATGGGCTGGGGCACCGCGGCCCAGAAGCTGCTGGCGCTGGAGGGCCTTGAGGTCCTGGAGATCCCGTGGCCGACGATCCTCACGGTCTTCGCCTGCTCCGCCCTCGTCGGACTGTTCGCCGCTCTCGTCCCGGCCTTCCGGGCGGGCCGGATGAACGTCCTGAACGCCATCGCGACGGACGGGTGAGCACGCACCCGCCCGGCAGGGGTGAGCCCGAGGGCGTCACCGTAGGATGACCGGCAGGCCCCCGGACGTTCCTCCAAACGTCCCGGCCCCGAGCCCGTTCCCCGTTCCCCGCCTGGGCCGAGCCCGTTCTCGCTCACGGTTCGAGCCTGTTCCGCTCCGCTCACGGTTTTCGACGGCCCCGGGCCCCGGATCCGGCCGCGTCCGCTGCCTCGCCCGGGTCTCAGATCCAGCCGCGCTCGCGGGCCAGTAACGCGGCCTGGGCCCGGCTGGCCGCGCCGAGCGTCTGGATCAGATCGGCGACATGCCGCCGGTAGGTCCGCACCGACACCCCCAGCTCCCGCGCACCCGCCTCGTCCTTGCCCACCGTGCACATCGACACGAGCACCCGCCGCTCGATGCCGGAGGGGCGCGGGGCGGCCGTTCCCGCACCGCTCCCCGCATCACCCAGCTCCGCGCGTAGACCATCAATGACGTGCCGCGATCGGGTGACGCGACGCAGCTCCCGGTGGAGCGCCGCCAGCCGTACGTCCATCAGCCGGGTGAGCGCCGACTCGGGGTCGACGGGGAAGATCCGCCGCTCCGCGTCCTCGGCGTGCAGCAGCCCCAGCTCCTGGAGCCGGGCGATCCGGGCGCGGGCCTCGCCGGGCCGGGAGTGCGGCAGGATGCGGAGGTCGTCGGCGCGGGTTCCGGGGTTGCGCAGGAAGTGCCGGTAGATCTCTTCCTCGGCCTCCGGGATCCCGAAGACAGACATCTCGTTCTCGCCCACGTACGCCCCCGATGCCTCCTGCCGCGGGGCCGTGCACCGAGGGGGATCACCCCGCGCCGCCCGCCCGCACGGCCGCTGCTCGCTCCGCCGTCCGAGTCCGTGTAACGGTCGGGCAAAGACTAGACGCTGGGCCCACTCCTGTGAGGGGCCCCGGCACAACTGTGTGCGATACGGAGATGAACGGTGCGCGACCGTCGACGAGCGGCGGGGCCGGCACGACGGGCGGCCAAGGCCTCTGGGCCCGTTCGGGCCGGGGCCTCTCGCCCCGGGCCACCCGGGGCCTCTCGCCCCGGGTGGCCCGGGCCTCTCGGCCGGTTGCGGGCGCGGCTGTCACCCCCGGGTCGTAACCTGGAACCCCCGGCGCGTCCCACGTGTCGGGCCCTTCGCGTTGCCCGGGCAGCAGCCGGCTGTCGGCAACGTCCTGAGCCACCGCTGATCTGATCCCGGACGGAAACTTCATGAGCCTGCACGGTCTGCTGGATGTCGTCGTTACGGACCCGGCGCTCGCCGAGGCGGTGAAGGCCGCCGGAGACGGGCACCGGGCCCATGTCGACCTGGTGGGCCCGCCCGGCGCGCGCCCGTTCGCCGTGGCCGCGCTGGCCCGGCAGACCGGCCGGACCGTGCTGGCCGTCACCGCGACGGGCCGGGAGGCCGAGGACCTGGCCGCGGCCCTGCGTACGCTGCTGCCGCCGGACACGATCGCGGAGTACCCGTCCTGGGAGACGTTGCCGCACGAGCGCCTCTCGCCCCGCTCGGACACCGTGGGCCGCCGCCTCGCCGTGCTGCGCCGCCTGGCGCACCCCCGCGAGGACGACCCGGGGACGGGCCCGGTCTCGGTCGTCGTCGCCCCGATCCGTTCCGTGCTCCAGCCGCAGGTCAAGGGGCTCGGCGAGCTGGAGCCGGTGGCGCTGGCGGGCGGGCAGAGCGCGGACCTGGGGGAGGTGGTGGACGCGCTGGCGGCCGCCGCGTACTCACGGGTCGAACTGGTCGAGAAGCGCGGTGAGTTCGCCGTACGGGGCGGGATCCTGGACGTCTTCCCGCCGACCGAGGAGCACCCCCTTCGGGTGGAGTTCTGGGGCGACGAGGTCGAGGAGATCCGCTACTTCAAGATCGCCGACCAGCGGTCCCTGGAGGTCGCCGCGCACGGGCTGTGGGCCCCGCCCTGCCGCGAGCTGCTGCTGACCGACGAGGTGCGGGAGCGGGCGGCGGCCCTCGCCGAGGCCCACCCGGAGCTGGGCGAGCTGCTCGGCAAGATCGCGGAGGGCATCGCGGTCGAGGGCATGGAGTCGCTGGCCCCGGTCCTGGTCGACGACATGGAGCTGCTGCTCGACGTCCTGCCGAAGGACGCGATGGCGATCGTCTGCGACCCGGAGCGGGTGCGGACCCGGGCGGCCGACCTGGTCGCCACCAGTCAGGAGTTCCTCCAGGCGTCGTGGGCGGCGAGCGCGGGCGGCGGCGAGGCCCCGATCGACGTGGGCGCGGCCTCGCTGTGGGGCATCGCGGACGTCCGGGACCGGGCCCGTGAGCTGAACATGATGTGGTGGTCGATCTCCCCGTTCGCGGCCGACGCCGCCGACCACGACGACGACACCCTCCAGCTCTCGATGCACGCCCCGGAGGCGTACCGGGGCGACACCGCCCGCGCGCTCGCCGACACCAAGGGCTGGCTGGCCGACGGCTGGCGCACGGTGTACGTCACGGAGGGCCAGGGACTCGCCTCCCGTACGGTCGAGGTGCTGGGCGGCGAGGGCATCGCGGCCCGCCTGGAAGCGGACCTCACCGAGATCGCTCCCTCCCTCGTCCACGTCTCCTGCGGGGCGATCGAACAGGGCTTCGTCGACCCGGCGCTGAAGCTCGCGGTGCTCACCGAGACCGACCTGACCGGCCAGCGCACGGCCACCAAGGACCTGGGCCGGATGCCGGCCCGCCGCAGGAAGACGATCGACCCGCTGACGCTGGAGGTCGGCGACTACATCGTCCACGAGCAGCACGGTGTCGGCCGGTACGTGGAGATGGTGCAGCGCACGGTGCAGGGTGCGACCCGGGAGTATCTGCTCGTCGAGTACGCCCCGGCCAAGCGCGGCCAGCCCGGCGACCGCCTCTACATCCCGACCGACCAGCTGGAGCAGGTCACCAAGTACGTGGGCGGCGAGGCCCCGACGCTGCACCGACTGGGCGGCGCGGACTGGACGAAGACGAAGCAGCGGGCGAAGAAGGCGGTCAAGGAGATCGCCGCCGATCTGATCAAGCTGTACAGCGCGCGCATGGCGGCCCCCGGCCACGCCTTCGGCGCGGACACCCCGTGGCAGCGGGAGCTGGAGGACGCGTTCCCGTACGCGGAGACGCCCGACCAGCTGTCCACGATCGCCGAGGTCAAGGAGGACATGGAGAAGACGGTCCCGATGGACCGGCTGATCTGTGGGGACGTCGGCTACGGCAAGACGGAGATCGCGGTCCGGGCGGCGTTCAAGGCGGTGCAGGACGGCAAGCAGGTGGCGGTCCTGGTCCCCACGACGCTCCTCGTGCAGCAGCACTACGGCACGTTCACCGAGCGCTACTCCCAATTCCCGGTCAATGTACGGGCGTTGAGCCGCTTCCAGTCGGAATCGGAATCCAAGGCAACCCTGGAGGGCCTGAAGGACGGCGCGGTCGACCTGGTCATCGGCACCCACCGCCTGTTCTCCTCCGAGACGAAGTTCAAGGACCTCGGCCTGGTCATCGTGGACGAGGAGCAGCGGTTCGGCGTCGAGCACAAGGAGCAGCTGAAGAAGCTCCGCGCCAACGTGGACGTCCTGACCATGTCCGCGACCCCCATCCCTCGTACGCTCGAAATGGCGGTGACGGGCATCCGCGAGATGTCCACGATCACCACCCCGCCGGAGGAGCGCCACCCGGTGCTCACCTTCGTCGGCCCGTACGAGGAGAAGCAGATCGGCGCGGCGATCCGCCGTGAACTGCTGCGTGAGGGCCAGGTCTTCTACATCCACAACCGGGTCGAGTCCATCGACCGGGCGGCCGCCCGCCTGCGCGAGATCGTCCCCGAGGCGCGCATCGCGACAGCACACGGCCAGATGTCCGAACAGGCTTTGGAACAGGTGGTGGTGGACTTCTGGGAGAAGAAGTTCGACGTCCTGGTCTCCACGACGATCGTCGAGTCCGGCATCGACATCTCCAACGCCAACACCCTGATCGTGGAGCGCGGCGACAACTTCGGCCTCTCCCAGCTCCACCAGCTGCGCGGCCGGGTGGGCCGAGGCCGCGACCGCGGCTACGCCTACTTCCTCTACCCGCCGGAGAAGCCCCTCACCGAGACGGCTCACGAACGCCTGGCGACGATCGCCCAGCACACGGAGATGGGCGCGGGCATGTACGTGGCGATGAAGGACCTGGAGATCCGCGGCGCGGGCAACCTGCTCGGCGGCGAGCAGTCCGGCCACATCGCGGGCGTCGGCTTCGACCTGTACGTCCGCATGGTCGGCGAGGCGGTCGCCGACTACCGGGCCCAGATGGAGGGCGGCGAGCAGGAGGAGCCCCCGCTGGAGGTCAAGATCGAGCTCCCGGTCGACGCGCACGTCCCGCACGACTACGCCCCCGGCGAGCGCCTGCGCCTCCAGGCGTACCGCGCGATCGCCTCGGCGTCCTCGGAGGACGACATCCGCGCGGTCCGCGAGGAACTGACCGACCGCTACGGCCCGTTGCCCGAACCGGTGGAGAACCTCCTCCTGGTCGCCGGCCTGCGCATGCTGGCCCGCGCCTGCGGAGTGGGCGAGATCGTCCTCCAGGGCTCCAACATCCGCTTCGCCCCGGTGGAGCTGCGCGAGTCCCAGGAGCTGCGCCTGAAGCGCCTGCACCCCAAGACGGTCATCAAGCCGGCCGCCCACCAGATCCTGGTCCCGCGCCCGACGACGGGCAAGATCGGCGGCAAGCCGGTCATCGGCCGCGAACTGCTGGCGTGGACGGGGGAGTTCCTGACGACGATCCTGGGGTCGTAGGGGCGGGTGCCGCGCGAACGCCGGTGGGCGGTCTTGCCGACCGGGCCGTGCTCGACCGGCCGAGGTCACTCGGCCGGGGACAGCGCCCCCGCGATCTCCTCGTGCAGCCCCAGCGGCAGCCGCGTCCCCCACCGGTCTGCCGCCCCGGCCGCCAGCTCCCGGCTCCACTCCCAGCTGTTCGCGGCCGCCGTGCGGAGGGCCTCCGGGGTCAGGGGCCCGGTGATCGTGGCGTACCGCTCGACGTCCGCGCCCGGCAGGTCCGTCTCCAGGGCGCGGCTCGGGGTGAGCCAGTGGGTGGTCGAGCCGCGCAGCAGGCGGCAGAGCTTGAGCTGGAGCGGGGCGATCACCGCGTGCAGCAGGTTGTGGGCGCGGGCGTGCTCGCCCCGGGCCCGGACGTGGGCCAGCATCAGGGTCCAGTTGGCCAGTTCGTCCGTGAGCTGCTGGGCGGTGGCCACCGGCTCCGGCGGGTCGAAGGCGGCCAGTTCGCGGGCGGCGGCGGTCAGGCGGCCCGTGCGGTCCAGGAGTACGGCCGCCTCGGGGCGGGGGAAGTGGACCTGGCCGCGCCAGGTGGCGATCTCCGCGATGCCGGGGCCGGCCGGCTCCACGTGGAACTCGCCGCGCATCAGGTCGTCGAAGACCACGGCGAGGATGCCGTACATGTTGGTGTACGCCAGCTTCAGCGGGGCCAGCCGCTCCACGAACTCCCGTCCGTCGAAGGCGCCGGCGTCCTCCTCCCGTACGTACAGGCAGGCGTCCAGGTCCGAGTGGGCGTCGGCCTCGCCGAGCGTCCAGGAGCCGTAGAGCAGGACGCCCTCCACGCGGGGGTCTGCCTCGGCCGTCGTGCGCAGCCGTTCGATGCGGCGGTCCAGGGGCAGGGCGTCGGCGGGCAGGGGCGTACGGGCAGGGCGAGGGTGTGCGTGCGGCATGGCCGGGTCTCCTGAGTGGCGTGGGGTGTGCAGGCAGGCGAACGGGGCCCGGCGGTCGACACCGGGCTGCTTCCGGTCCCGCTGCGGGGACCTCGTTCGTCGCTCAGGAAACGCCCATGCGCGGCAGCCTAGGGGCTGCCACCGTCACCCGTCGCCGTGTTTTCCGACGTGAAGACCAACGAGGTGAGCGACCGGAACGCCTCCTCCGGATCCCGGCCCTCCATCGCGTCCGCCAGGTTGCCGCTGAGCAGCAGCGTCGCGAAGCCGTGGGCCAGCGACCACGCGGCCACCCCCGCCAGCCGGTCGTCCGCGCCCCGGCCGCCCGGCGGGAGGTCCGCCACGCCCGCGCGCAACGCCTCGGTCGCCCGGGCGCGGGCGGCCAGCAGGTCCGGGTCGTCGGGGCGGTGCAGGTCCGGCTGGAACATCACCTGGAAGTGCGCGGGGTGCGTCGCCGCGAACCGTACGTACGCCACGCCCCGCTCCCGCAGGTCCGGCGCCCCGGCCAGCGCGTCGGCGAACAGGGCGTACCCCTCGGCGGCCACGGCCGTCAGCAGGCCCGTGCGGTCCTTGAAGTGGTGCGCGGGCGCGGCGTGCGAGACGCCGGCCCGGCGGGCCAGGTCCCGCAGGCTCAGAGCGGCGGGGCCTTCGGCGGCGATGGCGTCGAGGGCGGCGGCCAGGATGGCGCGCCGCAGGTCGCCGTGGTGGTAGGTGCGCTCGCGCTCGCTGCTCATGGGCGGCAGCCTACCCGACATCTAGGCATTGACAAGTTCGAGCGACGCGAGTCATGGTGGAGGCTCGATCTAGTCAGTGGCTAGATCGGCGATTCCCGTCCGGAAGGGTGGAGTTCATGACCGGAGAGCCGGCCCGTGTGCGGCAGATGTGGCACCTCCTGGAGCCCCTGCACGCCGTCCTGTACTACGCCCCCGAAGCCTTCGAGGAGGCCGCCGCGCTGGGGTACGACACCACCGAGCGCTGGACGAGCTACTTCGCCTGGCGCGCGGCCCCGCTGGGAGCGGCGGCCGGCGCGCGGGAGGTGGTGCGGACGTTCCACAGCTTCGCCCCGGCGATGGTTGACGGGTACGTTCCGGACGTCTGGGCGACCGCCGCCCCGGACGCCGTCCTCGCTGCCCGCTTGCGTTCCGTCGACCGGGCCTACCGGGTCCTGTTCGGAGGCCGGGTGGAGGGTCCGGAGTTCGCGGAGGCGGCCGCGCTGGCCCGCCGCGCGGCGGAGGCGGCGGGCCCGGGGGTTCCCGGTGGCCTCGGGGCCGCCAACTCCGCCCTGCCCTGGCCCGACGCCCCGCACCTCGTGCTCTGGCAGGCGGCGACCGTCCTGCGCGAGCACCGGGGCGACGGGCACCTCGCCGCCCTGGTCGCGGCCGGACTCGACCCGGTCGAGTCGCTGGTCTCCTTCGCGGCGGTCGGCGCGGCCCCCACTGAGGTGTTCGCGAGCCGGGGGTGGGTCGCGGCGGAGTGGGGCGCGGCCCGGCGGCGGCTCCAGGAGCGCGGACTGCTCGCGGCGGACGGCACGGCCACGGACACGGGACGCGAGCTGCGCGCGAAAGTGGAGCTGCGCACCGACGAGGAGGCCGCCGCGCCGTGGCGGGCGCTGGGGGAGACGGGGCGCGTGCGGCTGGCGGAACTGCTGGGGGAGCCGTGGCTGGAGGTCATCGGCTCGGGGCTGCTGCCGTCCGAGAACACTCTCGGTATCGGGAAGATGTGACCCGCGTTCAGGCGGACTGTGTGCTGAAGCGCAGTCATGGAAGCGGCCTCGGCGGGGAAGACGACCATAGGATTCTCCGCGTTCGGCTTTCTCCCCGTCAGGACGGCTTCACGTGATAGCTCCCCGTACGCACCGCCGCCGTACGCACCGAGCGGTGGCCCTGCCCGCCATCGGCGCCCTCGTCGTGCTCGCCTTGGCGGGCTGCGACCCCGACGACCTCTCCGCCGACGGCGGCAGCACGAGCGACAGCACGAGCGGCGGGACCAACGGCGGCGCACAGTCCGCCGAAGGCTTCGGCGCCAGCCCGCTGGACAACCCGGACGGTACGAAGCCGGGCCTGGCCCCCCTCACCACCGACGCGGACCGGGCCGCCGCCCGGCAGCTCATCGAGAAGGTGGCCACCAAGGGGCGCGGTCCCAGGACCGGCTACGAGCGGGACAAGTTCGGCTACGCCTGGAAGGACGGCGTCGACGGCATCCCGCTCGCCCGCAACGGCTGCGATACCCGCAACGACCTGCTCGCCCGCGACGGCAAGGACATCGAGCACAAGGCGGGTTCCGACTGCGTCGTCATGGCGATGACGCTCCAGGACCCCTACACCGGCGACACCATCGACTGGCGCAAGCAGCAGGCGACGAAGGTGCAGATCGACCATGTGATGCCGCTGTCCTACGACTGGCAGATGGGCGCCGCCCGCTGGAACGAGTCCAAGCGCGAGCAGATCGCCAACGACCCGCTCAACCTCATCCCGGTGGACGGCCCGGCCAACAACGCCAAGCGGGACTCCGGCCCCGCCTCCTGGCTGCCGCCGTACAAGCCGATCCGCTGCTCGTACGCGGTGCGGTTCGCCCAGGTCTCGCTGAAGTACGAACTCCCGGTCACGACGGCCGACAAGAAGGCCATGCTCACCCAGTGCGGCGGCTGAGCGGCCGCCACCGCGGCACGGGGGAGAGGTCGGGGGTTCTGGGTTCTAGACCTTGCCGCCGCAGATGACGTCGTACGGGCGGCCCATCGCCATCATCAGCTGCATCGGCTCCGTGGTCGCCGCCGGGCACTCGGTCTTCTCCTTCACGAGGCCGAGCACCTTGAAGTCGTTCGCCCCGGCCGAGGCGCAGGCGATCTCCTTGGCCGTCGCCGAGATGCAGTCGCCCTCGACGAGCTGGCCGCCGCCGGCGCCCGCGTCGCCCGGGTGGTCCCCCGTCAGGTTGCGGCCGCAGACCGTGTTGGTCGGGATGCCGCCGCCCTTCTTGCCGTCGCCGGAGCCGAAGACCCGGGAGACCTGGATGATCAGGTCCGTTCCGGCCGGGCACTGGATCGCGTTGGGCAGGAAGCTCGCGTCCTCGATCTTCAGGGCCTTGAAGGTCGCGCCCGACTCGTCGCAGCCGAAGGCCCGGTAGCCGTCCGGCTTGTTCTCCGGGTCCGGTCCTCCGCAGTCGCCGATCTCCCACGAGCCGCCCTTGCCGTCCGAGGCGGACGAGGACGAGGAGGAGGACGAAGACGACTTCGCATCCGAGGATTCGTCACCGAAGATCTTGGACGCTCCGTAGCCCAGTCCGAGGATCACCGCGAGCACGAGCAGGCTCTGCAGGCATCCGGCGCCTCTCCGGGGGCGGGTCGGTGTACTGCCGGGCTGGCTCATGGTTCTGCTCCTCGACGGGTGGTGCGCGGGTGGCGCGCCGATTGCGTTCGGATCGCGCACGGGGTGGAAAGTCACGGGTGGGGACGCGGCATGCACACCTCACGGTTCCGGCCGGATCACTCCGGTTCCGGCGAGGCCCCGCCCAGCTCCTTGACCAGGAAGCGGGCCGGTTCCGCGACCTCGTGCCGGATGCCTTCGCCATCGACGTACGCGTACCGGTCCAGGTAGCGGCAGCCGGTCTCCCGGTAGCCGATCCGCAGGTAGAGCGCGGCCGCCCGGGGGTTGTCGTCGTCCACGCCCAGACCGATCAGGGCGTGGCCGGCGGCGCGGACCTGGTCCTCCACCGCTCGGATCAGGGCCGTGCCGATGCCCCGGGAGCGCAGCTCCGGCGGCCAGATCCCGAGCCCGTTCAGCTCGGGGCAGCCGGGGAAGCGGGCCTGTACCTCCGGGGCCGCGCAGCCCTGCCACAGGATCTGCGCCGTTCCCACGGGTACGTCGTCGGCCCAGGCGGTCAGGAAGGTGGTGAGCCCCTGCTCCTGCCGGTCGAACCGGTCCGCGTGCCGCCGGGTCCGGCCGGGCGAGGGCAGGTGCCGCTCCAGCACGTCGAGGTCCGTCGCCCGGCAGGGCCGGATGCGTACGGGGGCGGGGGAGTCCGGTCGTGGGGGTCGTCGTCATGCGGCGAGAGGGTAGCCCGGGCCGCCCCTCCCACCGGGGGTACGGGAGCCGCGCGTCGATATTCGCTGGTGGGAGCCTTACCGGCTGCTTAGGGTCGCGCGTATGGAGCTGATCATCACCACCCTCGCCGAGCGCCCGGAGCTGGCCGACGCCCTGGACGGAATGCCGGACACCTGGCCGGAGTTCGTGCTGGAGGACATCGTCGGCTGGGCCAACTTCGCCCGGATCGCCGTCGAGTTCCCCCAGTACGTGCTGGTCGCCACCGACCCCGAGGGCGCCGTGGTCGCCCGTGCCTACAGCGTGCCCTTCGTGCTGGACGCCCCCGGGCGCGGTGAACTGCCCGTCGGCGGCTGGGACCGGATGCTGCTGTGGGCCTTCGCCGACCTGCGGCGCGGGCGCACGCCCGACACGGTCGGCGCGATCGAGATCACGGTGGCCACCGGCCATCAGGGCAAGGGGATATCGGGCCGGATGCTCGCCGCGATGCGGGACAACGCGCGGCGGCTCGGCTTCCGGGAGGTCGTCGCCCCGGTGCGGCCGAGCGGCAAGCACCTGAAGTCGGGCCTGCCGATGGAGCAGTACGCCCGGCTGACCCGCCCCGAGGACGGGCTGCCCGAGGACCCGTGGCTGCGGGTCCACGTCCGGGCGGGCGGGACGGTGGACTCGGTCGCCACCGTGTCGATGACGGTGAGCGGTTCGCTCGCGCAGTGGCGGGAATGGACCGGGCTGCCGTTCGACACGGACGGTCCGGTGGAGGTGCCGGGAGCGCTCGTACCCGTGCACTGCGCGCTCGCCCACGGGTACGCGGTCTACGTCGAGCCCAACGTCTGGGTACGGCACCGGCTGTGACGGTGAAGCCCGCTTCCGGGGCGCCGCCCACCCCCGCGCTCCTCGTCATCGACATGCAGAACGCCCTCGTCGCGATCGCGCACCGCGCCTCCGCCACCGTCGCGGCCGTCGCCGGCCTCCAGTCGCGGGCCAGGGCGGCCGGGGCCCCGGTGGTGTTCGCGCAGCAGCAGGACGAGGAGCTGGAGCCGGGGACCGACGGGTGGCGGATCGTGCCCGAACTGGCCCCCGTCGCCGGGGACACCCTCGTGCCCAAGGCCGCCCCGGACAGCTTCCTCGGCACCGAGCTGGACGCCGTCCTGCGCGCCCGCGGCGTGACCGAGGTCGTCGTCACCGGGTTCGCCACCGAGATCTGCGTCGAATCCACGGCCCGGCAGGCGCTGAGCCGGGGGTACGACGTGGTGCTCGTCGCGGACGGGCACACCACGTCCGTCCGGCCCGCCGTCTCCGGCCGGTACGCCGCACCGGAGGAGTCCGTCGCGCACCACAACGAGATCTACCGGAACCTCCGCTTCCCGGGGCGCCGGGTGCGCGTCCTGCCCGCGTCCGAGGTCGACTTCGGCCGCGGAACCCCCTCGTACGGCCCGGGCGCCCCCTCCCCGGGCTGAGCCCTACTGCTCCAGGTCGACGATGTCCTTCGCGGCGGGCTTCTCCGCCACGACCGGCACGTCGAAGTCGGACAGGTTCATCGTCATCGGCTCCTCGCCGCCCCGGGACGTGACGCGCAGGATGTACGGGGTGCCCTCGGCGGCGACGTCGACGGTGTACGTCTCCTTGCCCTCCTTTTCCGTCAGCCGCAGGGCCGGCGTGCCCGCGACCTTCGTGGGGCCCTTCTTCTCCGCGGCGTTGTCGCCCGCCTCGAACTCCTTCAGGAGCCCCTTCAGGTCGCAGAACTCGATGGAGTCCTTGGTGTCGGGGTCGGACGCCTTCGACTCCGTCCAGCGGCCCGCGAGCAGCTCGACCGCCGCGTCCACGTCCTCCTTCGGCTCGCCCACCGCCTGCTCTCGCAGCAGGGCCTCGTCGAACTTCGTGTAGACCGTGTCGCCGGTCTTCACGATGGCCATCCGGCCCTCGCCGCCCATGCTCATCGTCCCGGTGCAGTCGCCGCCGAGGCTCGATGCGAAGTCGGCCTTGATCCGGCCGTCGGGGGTGGTCATGTCGAGGCTTATGCGCAAGGACTTCACCCCGTTCGTCTTGTCGAGGGCCTTGTTGACGACTTCCGGACCCGACTGGCCGGCGAACGGTCCGGTCTCCTTCGGGGAGTCCGTGCCGCAGGCGGCGAGACCGGCCAGGGCCAGCGCGCAGAGGGTGTTGACGGAGATACGGGTGACGAGACGCATGGGTCAGGCTCCGGGAGGAGGGGCGCGAGGCGCGCCGGGCAGCGGAAGAAGAACGCCTCCTGCAGGAACACCCCTGCCGGGATGTCCCTGTGGTGACGGGTCAATAAGAGCAAAGCTTGTGAACCGAGTCAACACGGTTCGCGCGAGATGTGTCGGGCAACGGGCCCTGTGGGTGTGGCGCGGGAGTGTCGCTATGCTCGGCGAGGCGGGCAGTCAGGACGGGCAGGACACGCAGCGCGCACCGACCGAGGAGAGAGCCAGTGCCGGAGAACGCGACCGAGGTCACCGCGGCCGGGATCGCCCGACTCGCGGGCGTGGGACGCGCCGCCGTCAGCAACTGGCGCCGTCGGTACGCCGATTTCCCGCAGCCGGTCGGCGGGACCGGCACCAGCCCGTCCTTCGCGCTGTCCGAGGTCGAGCAGTGGCTGCGCGACCAGGGGAAACTCGCCGAGGTACCCCTCCGTGAGCGCGTCTGGCAAGCGGTCGCCGGGCATCCCGCGGGCGCCGGCCGGGCGCTGATCCACGTCGGCTGCGCCCTGCTGCTCGTCCGCGACCGGCCCACCGCCTGGCTGGAGCTCGCAGGGGCTCCGGACGAGCGGATGGCCGCCCTGCTGCCGCAGGCCATGGAGCACGTACTCACGGCGAGGCTCGGCCCTGAGGCCAACGGCGGACACGGGGCGGGTGCGCCGGAGCTGGCAGGAGTTCACACGGCGGGTGCGCACAAGCCGGTAGGTGCTGACGTGGCGGATTCACCGGAGTCGGCACGTGTTCACACGGCGAGTCCGCCGGAGCCGGTACGTGCTCACGGGGCGGGTTCGCCGGAGTCGGCACGTGTTCACACGCCCACCACCCAGGAGCTGCTCCCGTCCGTACCCCTCCTCCGCGCCGCCGCCGAGCTGGCCGCAGGGATCGGCGCCGGTCAGGCCTTCGAGTTCCTGCTCGGCCGGCAGCTGGACGCCAACCCCCGCCAGTACACGTTGACCCCGCCCCAGCTCGCCGAGCTGATGGTGGACCTCGCCGAACCGCCGAAGTGCGCGGACCGGGCGGCCCGGGAGCAGCCCGTCCGCAGCGTCCTCGACCCGGCAGCCGGAACCGGCGCCCTGCTCCGAGCGGTCGGCGGGCCCGCCGCCCTATATGCCCAGGAAGTCGACCCCGCGCTTGCCGCGCTCACCGCCCTGCGACTCGCCCTGGCCACCGAAGGGCCGCGCCGCGCCGCCGACGGAACGCAGCGCCCCGCCCCCGGGCCGGCCGTGCGGACGGGCGACACGCTGCGGGCCGACGCCTTCCCGGAGCTGGCCGCCGACACGGTGCTCTGCCACCCGCCGTTCAACGAACGCAACTGGGGGCACGACGAACTGGCCTACGACCCCCGCTGGGAGTACGGCCTCCCGGCCCGCACCGAGTCCGAACTCGCATGGGTCCAGCACGTCCTGGCCCGGCTGCGCGACGGCGGCACCGCCGTCCTCCTCATGCCGCCCGCCGCCGCCTCCCGCCGCTCCGGCCGCCGGATCCGCGCCGGCCTGCTGCGCCGGGGAGCTCTCCGCGCCGTCATCGCGCTGCCGGCCGGCGCCGCCCCTCCGTACGGCATTCCGCTCCACCTCTGGATCCTGTGCAAGCCGGAGCCCGGCGTGCGGCCCGCCGCCGACCTCCTCCTGGCCGACACCGCCGACCTCTCCGGACCGGCCCCGGACGCGTCCGCGAGCCCCGGACGCCCGCCCGGCGGCAAAGCGGCCGGCGGCAAGACCGCCGGCGGTGGGCGCGAACGGTTCGACTGGCCCGCCGTACGCTCCGCCGTCCTCGACGCCTGGCGCGACCGGGCCGACGTCGAGGGGGTCAGCCGCGTCGTGCCCGTGATCGAACTCCTCGACGAGGACGTGGACCTGGCCCCCGCCCGCCATCTGCCGCGCCCCGCGTCCGGAGGCGGCGCGTCCGGCCTCGGCGAGGTCCGGGACCGCCTGACCGAGACGCTCCGCCTGACCACGGGCCTCGTCCCGCCCGCCGCCGCCCCCCCCGA
>NZ_JAFEUF010000101.1:9709-24181 GCF_016901035.1 Streptomyces durocortorensis | reverse complement strand
GCCGCCGACACCTTGAGACGGGCGGCCCCCGCCGCGGACGCCCCGGCCACCCAGCCCTGGTCGGTGCCCGGGTGGCGGGTCGCCGGAGCACCCGAGACCGTGCGGTTCGCCCGGCTCTATCGGGACCGGAACTGGCGCAACCTCAGTTTCCGGTTCGAGGCAGGGCTGGCACAGAGGCTGGCCGCCGAACCCGAGACCGTCCAGGCCGCCGCGCACGCCCTCTCCCGGCTCCGACAGGCCCTCGCCCAGCGACACGGTCCGCTCGCGGCGGACGGCGCCTTCTTCCAGGGCCCGGAGGCCCAGCAGTGGACCGGACAGCCGGACGCGGTGGCGCGCTTCCTGGAGAGCGGGCCGTCGGTTCCCCAGCTGGTCCGGGCGTTCGGCCTGGCGGCGTACGGCAACGGAGGACCCGTCACCCTGCAGCAGACCCTGCCCGGCTGGCTCGCGATGCCCTGGCCGCCCCGGCCGAACGGCAACCGGCAGGGCGCGTACCGGCTCGCGCACGACCCGCGCGGATTCCGCTACGTCGGCGGCATGGTCGGCCCGGCCCTGTGGATGCTCCAGGCGTACCGGGCGCTCGGGGCGAGCGGCCCCGAGCTGCTGGCCTTCCGCAAGGCGGTGCTGTCCTGGGCGGTCCTGACCGACACCCAGTCCCTGCACGAGGTGCTGCGCGCCTCGCACCTGGCGGGTGTGGGCCTGGAGCCGGAGCGCGCCGCGCTCGCCCACGACGGCGCCCGGTTGCACCAGGTGACCGCGCGCGTCTTCGGCATGGGCCCGGTCCTGCCGCACCACCAGGCCTACGACCAGAGGACGCGCTTCTTCTCCCGCCTCGACACCCACGTCCCCGGAGACCTCGTCCAGGCGATGAACGCGGCGATGACCGGGGCCCCGGCGAGCGAGGAGCTGGCGGAGCGGACCGAGGTCGCCACCCAGTGGCTGGAACGCTTCGGCGACCGCGCACGGGCCTCCCTGCGCGCCCTGACCCCGGGCCATCTGACCGCCCTGTACCTCTACTCCAGCCAGGACCACGAGCTCTTCAAGACCTACGTCACCGCCGGGCGGTTCGGCGAGGCGGTCGGCCGCTGGATGTTCGGGCAACGGGTGTGGAGGTACGTCCGTGAGGACGCCGTGGAGAGCGGGCAGGGCCTGCCCGAACTGCTGGACCGCGACGAGGACCTCAGCGACGCCATGTCCGATCTGCGGGATCTGGACCCGGACGCGACCGGTCCGGACGTCCAGGAGATCCGCCGCCGGGTGGACCGCGTCGCCGACCGGCTGTACGACGACATGAGCATGCACGTCGACATGGCGGTCGAGGCGCTGGAGATCCTGCCGCCGCTCAACGGCCCGGTCTACTGGGGCGGCTGGCTGCCCGGGCCCGTGGACGCGATCCCGCAGGACTCGCCGCTCCTCACCGCGACCACGCTGTTCGTGCCGCGGTTCCGCAGTACCACCGAGAGCTGGGAGACCGCCGGAGGTTACACCCGGGGCGATCTGGAGGAGATGGGCGACGCCCGGGACCGACACGCGATGCGCGGATACGTGGAGCACTCCACCGCCCGTCCGATGGCGCCGTTCTCGGCGTGGCTCAACGAGCAGGAGGCCCTCTATCCGCCGGGCGCGGCGCTGGACATCGTCAACCGCGAGGTCGTGACGGAGCCCGAGACCGGACGCGACTACCTCGACTACGAGTTCCGGGAGATGCCCGGCTACCCGCACCCGGCGTACCACAACGCGCAGGACGGCACCTCGCCCCGGATCGTCGAACTCACCGACGACACCGACGACACCGACGAAACCGACGACACCCGCGCCACCGGCGAGTCGGGGACGCGGCAGCCGGAGGCGACCGCACCCCGCGACGGCTACCGCCGCACGGGACCGTACGCCGCCGAACTGGACGGCACCCTCTACACCCTGCACGAGTCCCCGGGCGAGGGGGACCGGACTGCGGACGTCCTGCTCCTCGCGGTCCGCCAGGTGGCCGCGGACGGACTGCGGGACGCGGGCGTCGACACGGCGGAGGACTTCCGCGCCTGGCTGGGCGGCACGGTCACCGAGGACGACGTGTCCGACCTGGACATCCCGCCCCTGGACGGCGGCCAGGACCTTCCGCTGGCCCTCCTCGACCGGGCCGGCGTCTCCCTCGGCGTATCCCTGCGCACGGAGGCCATGCTCTACGGCGACCGCCTCCCGGCCTCGCGGGTGGAGCCGGCTCCGGTGCAGCGCCTGCGGGTGCTGCTCGCCGACCCCTCGTACCAACAGGGCGGCACCACACTGCCGATGAGGACCCTCGCAGCGGCGACGGCACGCAGCCTCGGTGTGACGGTGGCCGTGGCGGGCCCCGACGGCGAGGTGACGTTCCACGGTGAGCGCACCGAAGGCGGACCGCTCGCCCTGCTCGTCGCGGACGGGGACCGCCATCTGGCCGGGCTTCCGGAAGGACCCGGCGATACGGCCGTCGACGAGGAGGAGCGGCTGAACCGGCTGGTGCACGCCCTGTCCTTCGCCCCGGCGTCCGTGCTGCGCCGGGCGGCGGACCGGCCGGCGCCGGAGTGGGTCATGGCCCGCATCCGCTACATGACCGAGGCCGTGCGTTTCGAGCAGCGCCTCGGCCGGTATCTCGGCGGCTACGCAGCGGTCGACGCCCAGCTCGCGGTGATGACCCGCGAGCTGTGGGACCGGGCGGTCGCGGCAGGCCGTTGGGCGGAGCTGGGCTCGGACGACCCCACCGTCGACGGCGCGGTCGGCACCGGCCGGGACCAGCTCCTCGCCGTCGTGGAGTCGGGCAACACGCGGGAACGCATGGGCATGCTCTGGATCGGCTCCCAGGCGCCGGACGGCCAGGGCGGAGTCATCTCCGAACTGCTCGGCAGCCCCGACCCCAACCCTGACGTGATCACCGAGGAGTACCGGGCCGCCAGGCCTCCGTCCCGGACGATCACCGCCTACCAGCAGTTGTCGGGGCAGCCGGACAGAAACCCCGAGGAACAGCGGCGGATGGAGCGGGCCGAGCGTGAGCTGCGGACCCGGGCGCGTGCCGAGGACCTCTCGCCGCCTCTGAGCGAGGCCGAGCGGGCCCTGATGCCGGACGACGGCATCCCGTGGATTCCGGGCATGCACCGGTACGACATCGCCATGGACAGCGTCCCGCAGGCGGAGGCTGAGGACAGGGGCGCCCTCGTCCGGGCCGCCACCTCCGGTTCGGCCCACCGGCTGATGTCGCAGGCGGTGAAGATGCGCCAGGAGTGGGGCCTCGACATCGACCTCGGGCTGGTCCGGCTCGCTCTCATGGCAGAGATGCTGCAGGCGGAGCACCACGGTCTGGACGAGATCATGCGGGGCAGCCAACTGGTCCTCGACCGGCTGCGGCACGCCGGTACCCCGGAGCCGGCCGACCTCGACTACATCGACAACTGGGGCCGTTACTGGAGGATCGCCCCCTTGACCGAGGCGGAACTGAGGCAGCACGTCGCGGTCGACGGACTGTTCCCCGACGAACACGCTCTGCACCCCTTCGGGGGCGAGGAGTTGTCCGGTCCGGCTGACCCCGCCGACCCCGCGGTGGCCGCATGGGCCCAGGAGCACCGGATCGTCCTGGAGGACGCCCTGCGGCTCCTGTCGGCGCTCGGTCCCGACACCGCGTCAGGGGCCGCCCCACTGACGCCCGAGCGGCTGGAGCGGCTGGTCGACGACTGGTTCCGGGACCGGAACCAGATACCCCCAGGCAGCCTGGCCGACCGGATCCGCCGCATACTGAACGACGTCCGTGCCTGATCCCAGCGAGGAATCCATGAACGACAGCACTGCCGCAGGACCGGCCACGACCGGCGACGACGCCGCGCCGCCGGTCCCCGAGGAGATCAGGGAGGCCGCCCGGCTCGCCCCCGATCACTGGCTCGGCATGGTCGACCCGGCATGGACGGGCGAGGGCGATCCGCCGGAATGGGCCGTGGTGGGCCGGTGGCGGTCCGGTCTGGACGGCGACATCGAGGAGTGGCAGCCGAACGAGGCGTACCAGCCGTCGCCCCAGGCGCTCGGCTGGCCCGCCCCCACCGACCCGGTGGACGAGGCGGTGCAGCTCTCCGCCACGGGGTACGGTCCGGGGGAGGCGGTCCCCAGAGCGCTGGCCACGGCGGAGGTCGCCGTCCTGCTCGCGCCCGGCGGCGTACCTCTGTCGGCGGTCTCACCCGACGGGACCGCGGTGGTACCGGTCTTCTCCTCACCTGTTCATCTGCACGCGTCCGGCCGCTTCGGCTACGAACTCGCGCCGGTCACCGAGCTGATGGAACGTCTGCCGGAGGGCCAACTGCTCTACGTCAACCCCTCCGGGCCGGTCGGTATGACCGTCGAGACCGACGCCCTGCGCCGGGCGGTCGAGGAGGCCGCCGGGGCGACGCCCGAAGAACCCGGGCGCTCCACCGAGGCCGGGGCCGACGCCCCGGAGTCCTCGGCCACCGAGGCGGACGGGCCGGATTCCTTCCCTGCCGCCCCCCTCCCGGACCCCGCCGAAGAGACCGGCCGCGACGCCTCCGCGCGCTCCGAGAGCTGACCGCCCCCGTACAACGCACGAAGCGAACCGATGGAGTTGCCCCGATGACGAGCCCTTCCGGTGCACCGGACCGCGAGCCCGACGGCCCCGCCGACGCGGAGACGGCCGACGGGCCCGCTGATTCCGGACCGCGCCCTTCCGGTGTCCAGGGCGGCCCGTCCGCCGTGCTGCGGGGCCGACCGGGGTTCCGGGAGCCGCCCGAGGACTACGTGGAGGCCGCGAAGGCGGCCCCCGACCACTGGCTGTCCGTGATCGACCGGCACTGGACCGGCGACGAGGACGAGCCCACGCCTCCCTGGGCGATCCTGGGGCGCTGGCGCAGCGACACCGAGGGCGACATCGTGGAGTGGGAGGAGAACACCGAGTACCGCCCGTCGCCCGACGCACACGGCTGGGCCCCGCCGGTCAGCCCCGTGGACGCCGCCGTGCAGCTGGTCGCCACCGGGTACGCCTCGGAGGATCTGTTCGCCCTGATGGTCGCCGACGCCGAAGTCGCCGTGTGCCTCGACGAGGTGGGCGGCCTGGCGGTCACCGACGCGCAGGACGGCACCCAGGCCGTTCCGGTCTTCCCGGCCTCCCCGACCCTGGACCAGGACAGGCTTCCGCCGCACGAGATGATGCTGGTACCCGACCTCCTGGACCGGCTTCCCGAGGGGAAGGAGGTGCTGGTCCTCAGCTCCTCCGCACCCGTGGGGCAACTCGTCACGGCGAGCGCCCTGCTGGCGGCCCAGGCCGAGCTGGAGGAGTTCGCCCGCCTGGAGGAGGCCGACGCCTGGCCTCCCGGGCTGACGGCCGGCGGCGGCTCCGAGACCACCCCCTGGCCCCCTGGATCCGCCGAGGAGCGGACCGAGTTCTTCCGGGGAGAGAGCTGAGCCCGCGGGCCTCCGGCCGGCCGCGTCGGCGGTGGCAGGGCAGGGCCGGATGCCACGGAGGGCAGGACCGGGCGGTGACGAGGGCAGGGCGGTACGGATCTGACTCCTCTAACTCCACTTTGTGCGGGTACGGTTCATCCGTGAGCAGAACCTCGTGTGGTCCGCGATTCCGCTTGCCGCCCGCACGCCCCTCCGTGCGCACCACGGCAGAGGGCCCGGCCCGGCCGTCCGTATCACCGGACTGTCAACTGATGAGGGTGAGTTCGCAACAATGGCTCATGTCTTCTGTTCTTGGAGTGCCCGCCGGTGAGTGAGTACGTCGACAGCTCCGTCCCGGAGATACCTCCCGCGCCGGGACCCGAGCCCCTCCCCGCAGCCGAGGACGACCCGGCCATACCGGAGCCGGGGCCCGCGGCGGCCGAAGCGGTTGCGACCGCCGGGGGACCGGCGGACCCGGCCCTCGCAGCAGCCGACCCGATGGCACCGGACGGGATGCTGCCCGAGCCGCCCCCGGAGGTGGTCGAGGCGGCGCGGGAGCTGCCCGACCGCTGGCTCAGCGTGCCCGACGCCGCATGGCGGGGACAGGGCACGCCGCCGGACTGGGCGGTCCCCGGCCGGTGGCGTACGGACGCCACGGGAACCATCGTGGCGTGGGAGGACAACGAGCGTTATCGGCCTTCCCCCGAGGCGCTCGGCTGGTCCGGAGCCACCGACCCGGTGGAGTCCGCCGTCCAGCGCGCTGTCACCGGTTACGGACCGGCCGCCGAGGTCCTGCGGACCCTGGCCGCGTCGAAGGTCGCGGTGCTCATCGGCTCCGACGGCGAGCCCACGGCCCTCCGGTCGGCCCAGGGCGACCCCGTGGTCCCTGTCTTCACCAGCCCGGCCCACCTCCGCGCCCTCGGATCGCTCGCCGCCCGGCTGGTCCCGGTGGCCGACGTGGTCGCGGGGCTGCCCGAAGGGCACTCCCTCTACGTCAACCCGACCGGACCGGCCGGAATGATCATGGAGATGGAGGCGTTGGCCGAGGAGATCGCGGCCCAGGAGCGCGGCGAGGCCCGGCCGGTGAGCACGGACAGCCCGGAAGGGCCGAGTGCGCCGCGCATCCTGGCGGTCCACGTGACCGACGCCGACCGGCTCGTCGCCGACGCGCCCGGCCGGACAGAAACGGCCGTGTCCCCGGCCGGAACGGAGGCCCGGGCATGAAGGGCAGAGGAGTCTTCGGACGCCGACGCGGCACCGGACCCTCCACCGGTGCGGGGCGCGACCGCGCCGCTGCCGCGCCGACCACCTCCACCGAATCGAACGGTGGAGCCGAGGAGGGGTTCCTGGTCGAGGACCACGACGGCATGCTGCTGCTGCGGACCTTCTCCGACGACACCCTCACCCCGGCCGACGTCGCCGACCTGGCCCGCACCATGCGTGCGGACGAGGAGACCGTGACCGTCATCGCGGGCGCCGAGGGTGCGGGATCCGCCGCCTTCTGGCCGAAGCTGAGCGAACTGCTCGACACACTGAGCGAGTCGGGGGCCGACAGCGTACGGCTGGTCATGCCCGGAGCGGGGCATGACGCCGAAGGCAGGCCCGCCACCGCGCGCCGCATCGCCGACGCCTGGCGGATGGAGGTCGAGGCGCCGGACGGGCCGCCGCTCGTCGTGCCGGGCGGCTCCCTCTTCATCCCGTCCGTCGAAGGCGCCGGACGGCGGTCCTCGGCGGGCGCCTGGTGGCGGTTCGCGCCGGGGAAACGGCCCGAACCCCTGGGCCCGCGCAGCCCGCAGCCGTCCTGGCAGTCCGCGCTCGACGACCTGCCGTCGGCCCTGGCGGGCGGCTGCGTCGTCGAGCAGATACCTGCCGGGGTGCTGGTCCGTCCGTCCGGAGCCGCGCCGGCCCGGCCCGGCGACCTCTACCACGCCGTACCGGTCGACCCCCGACGCCTGACCGTGGTGGTCGGCGTGCCCTTCGGCGAGGACATCTCCGCCGAGGAGGTCGCCGAGGTGCTCGAAGCCCTCCCGGACGACGTCCAGGTCGACGTGCGGCTCGTGCCCGGTGGACGGCGCGATCTGCTGCCGCTGGCCCAGTCGGTCTCCGACCGGCTGGACATCGACGTGGAGGTCATGACCGGGCTGCCGCTCGTCGCGGCCGCCGGCCTGATGGGCACCTACTCCGTGCGTTCGGTCCTGGCGACGCCGGACGGCACCCCTGCGTGGATCCCGTTCGTGGACGCGGTCCGGTGCTCCCCGCCGGACGCGGAGGGCCGCGCCCGGCCGCCCCGGCTGCTGCGCTGGAGCCCTCCGCTGCCGGGGCCTGCGCGTCCGGAGGAGGGCGTGGTCGGTCTGACCGATGACTGGCAGCTCACGGTGACCCGGGCCGGCATGTGGGTGGGGCCGCGCGGCGGCCCGGCGCTGTCTCCCACCGCCCGCCGGGTGGACCCGGCCGGTCCGATGATCGAGCTGGGCATGCCGGGTGAACTCCTCGACGCCTCGCTGTGGCCGGTCCTGTCGAACGTGCTGGAATCCCTGGCGCCGGACCTGCGCGGCCGCACCGTCCTCCATGTGCACGGTGTGGCCCGCGACGGCGGACGCGAACTGCGGCGGCTGGCCGCCCAGTACGGACTGCGCACCCTGCGCCACGCCGCCCCGGCCCCGGTCCGGGCCAGGCAGCAGACCGCCCCGGACCGTCCCGCCGCGGCCGGGGCGGTCGCTCCGTCCGGAGCCACCACGGTGGCATCGTTGTCATCGCCGCCTCATGTACGGGGCACCGAGCGCCCGGCGTCGTCCGGACCGGCGGAGCTCCCCGGCCCGGGCCCTCGAACCCAGTCCGGACAACCCGCGGTGCCCCACCAGCCGGGACGGGCCTCCGGGTCCACCCCGGCTCCGCCCGCGAAGATCGGGGGCAGAGCGGCGCGCACGGAGCGTGCACGGGAGCTCAGGGAGGCGATGACCGCCGGTACGGAGACGGGGGCGAGCGCCGCGACGGGGGCGGGCACCTCCGGTATGCCGTCCGCCTCCGCCCCGTCGGGTACGGCGGGCAGACGCGGTCCGTCCGGTGCGCGTCCGGCACCTGGTACGCCCACGACGCCGAACACCCCGGGTACTTCGGGCGCGCCGGGCGCGGCGGCCACCTCGGGCACGCCGGCCGGCCCGGCAACCTCGGGCGGCTCGGGCACCCCGGGCACGCGGGCACCTTCGGGCGCGCCAGGCACCTCGGCACCTTCGGGTGGATCGGGCGTGCCGGGCACCTCGGCACCTTCGGGCAAGCCGACCACCTCGGCGACTTCGGGCACCCCGGCCACCCCGGGCAAGTCCGGCGCGTCCGGCAGGAGTGCGGCGCGCGGGGAGCGGGAGCGACGGGCGGACACGTTCGACTGGTCGGACGACCGCGTTCCGACGGGGTTCGCCGGACGGGCCCGCTCGTCGGGAACGACCGCGGGCCCGGCACTCGGCCCCCATGCCGCTCCTACGCCCCACGCCCCTGAGCGGAACACCGGCCCGTCCGGGCGCCCCGAAGCGCGGAAGCCGGAGGCGAACGCCCCGGAGGCGGCGGTCCGCGCCGCAGGTCGGGACGGAGACCCCGTACGGCCCCCCGGCCTCGACGAAGGCGGCCGCGCGGGAGCGGCGGCCGAGACCGGAAGCGACGACAACGGGGGAGCAGCTGAGACCTCCGGCCCGGACGAACGCGCCGAGGGGGATCCGGCCACCGACGTGACGACCGGGAACGCCGCCACGACCGACGGCCCCGCGGCGGCCGACGGCTCCGAACCGGAAGGCGGGCAGGGCCGGTCCGGTGCCGAGCGGAAGGGCCCCGCACCTGGGGCGCCCGAAGGCCCCGACGGCGAAGGAAGCCCCTCCGTGGACGCCGGATCCGCGCCCCCGGAGGGGCCGGGGGAGCCGGAAGCGGGTGGCGCGTCGACCCTCGCGCCCGAACCCGGGGAAGCGGACGACGAGAAGACCCCGGCGGAGGCCGGAGCCCCGGAGATCTCCGCGGTTGCGGACGGTCCGGCAGCCGCCCCCACCCCGAAACCGTCCACCGGACCGGACGCCACCGAGGCCGCCCCGGCCGCTCCCCGCCACGAAGGCCCGGACGTACGCGATCCGGAGCCCGCGCCCGCCCCGCCGGGACCGCCGCACCGGGTGGTGGCCGAATCCTCCGACCCCGTGCCCGCGACGGCGCCGCTCACCTCGACCGCCTCGTCGGACTCCGGTGCCGCCCGGCTTCCGGACGTACCGCCCGTACCGGATGCGCCGGATTCCCGAGGCGTTCCCGATCCCGAGGCCCCCGACACGGCCGACACCGGCCACGTGACCGAGGCCGGAGCCGAGGACGGAGAGGAGAACGAGGACGAGGGCGCGGAGATCGTGCAGGCTCCGCTTCCCCCGATCCTGCTGGACCCCGGTCACCGCAGCTCGGAGGCCGAGCGGACCGCCTTCCGCGCCCTCGCGGGCGACATGTGGGACCGGCACGGCGCGGCCGTCGCACGGGCGCTCGCCCGGATGCCCGCGCTGCG
Organism: Streptomyces durocortorensis; assembly: GCF_016901035.1. Lineage (GTDB taxonomy): Bacteria > Actinomycetota > Actinomycetes > Streptomycetales > Streptomycetaceae > Streptomyces > Streptomyces durocortorensis. The sequence continues at coordinate 14,256 of NZ_JAFEUF010000101.1, read as the reverse complement.
CGGAAAGGAGCAGGAGGCGGCCCGCGCCGATCTCATCGCGCTGCGGATGTACCTGCACCTTTCGGAAGGGCCGTTCAGCCACGGCGCGTTGACCTGGAGTCTGCGCGACCGCGAGCTGGACCTGCTGCCGTACGGCGCCTGCGTGGCCTCGGCGCTGAACCGGATGCCGTCCTACCGGGGCGCGGTGCTGCGCGGCACCACCGCCTCCGGCGACGGCGGCCGTCCCGGACCGCCGCGTCCCGGGACACTGCTGCGCGACGCGGCTCTGCTGAGCACCGTGCGGCTGGACGCCGGCACCGCGCCGCCGCCGGGTGACAGCTATGTCATCTGGTCGGTGGCCGGACGCCGCGTGCGGCAGTTCTCCGAGCAGCGCGGGCCGGAGGAGGTCGTGTTCGCCCCCGGGACGCTCTTCCGGGTGCTGGCCGTCCGCCGCGCGCAGCCCGGCGTGCAGATCCATCTGCGTGAACTCACCGGACCTGCCGGGGCGCTCGCGCCCGATCCCGAGGGGGATCGGGCCGTGCTCGCCCGGCTGGAAGCCGTCGCAGCCGGACCCGAAGCGACGCCCAAGGGCACCGGCCACTGGCCGGAGCGCTGCGCGGGCGCTGTGGGGGCCGGACCGTGACGCGACAACGAACCCCGACAAGAGCGAGGACCTTAGGTGGCAAGAGAGCATGATCCAACCTCCCGCATATCCACGCGGTCGGGCACGTCCACCGGCGAAGGTGGCACGGGGAACGGCCGGAACTCCGGCGGCTCATCGGTATCGGTCCGCCGATCGGTGACCATGCCCGGAACCCCCGGGGACCCCGGCAGCGCACTGGCGCCGGGCGGCGGCGAGCGGCCCGGCGGTAAGGCCGCGCCCGCCTCCGGAACCGCTCCGGAGGCCGCCACCCGAGCGGAGAGCCCGGCGTCCGGAACTTCCGCGAAGACGAACGCCGACGCGAACACGAACGCCGCCACGGGCCCCGACGCCGCCAAGACCGGCGAGGCGACCGGGACGCGCGCCAACGCGCGCCGGGGCGAAGCGGAGAGCACCGCCGAACCCGCCGCCCCGGCCGCGGCACTGTCCGGCGCCGCTTCCGCGTCGGCGTCGTCGGCTTCCGTTCCGACCGCGGAGCTGGCGACCGTCAGCACCGACGGCCCGGCTTCGGGCTCCTCCGTGGCGACCGCGACCGGTACCGGTGGCGGCGGTGGCGCGAGCTCGCAGGAGGGCGACGAACCGCCCGGCAGCCGGCCCAAGAAGCCGATGCTCGCGGCGGCCGGCATCGTCGGCGCGCTCCTGATCGCGGTGCCCTTCCTCCTGGCGGGGCAGGACGACCGCGAGCCCGAGCGCACCCGGACCGAGAACGCGGCCGGCACGGTGCTGGACAGCGAACGCCCTCTGGTTCCGGAGACCTACACCAGCCAGTCGCCGGCCCCCTCCCCCACGCCGAGCAAGAAGGAGAAGAAGGAGAAGAAGCCGGTCGAGCCCGTGGTCCACCAGCAGCCGGTCACGCCCTCGCCGACGCCCTCGCCGGAGAAGTCCAAGGACGCGAAGAAGCCCAAGGTCAAGGTCAAGGCCAAGGCCAAGGTGCTGACGCCCGCCGAAAAGCTCCGCCAGTGGGCCAACGGACGCTCCGGGGTCCAGAACACTGTGATCAAGAACGCGGACACCGGACAGTGCGTGGACGTCCCGGGCTGGGGCAAGGGCGAGGTCGACGGCCGTATCAACCAGGACCCCTGCACAACCTCGACCTCCGACAACCAGCTGTGGAACCTCGACATCGTGGACAAGGACGGCGGGCCCCAGAACGCGCCCCTCTTCCTGATCCGCAACAGCAAGGGCGGGCTGTGCCTGGACCTGGGCTACTACAAGGCGAGGTCGGCGGGAACGAAGGTCACCCAGTTCCACTGCAACGCGACCGGCGACAACCAGCTCTGGTGGCTCGACCCTCGCGGGGACGGGACCAACTGGATCCGTAACGCGGCCAGCAACGACCTGTGCCTGCGCCCGACCGGCGGCGCGAGCGCGAAGGACGACACCGCGCTCGAAATCGCCAACTGCGGCTTCGGCGATCGCTGGATCGTCTGAGGATCCGCTCCGGCGGAGCGACGCCCCTGTTCCTGCGGTGCAGCCCTACGCACCACGGGAACGGGGGCGTCGCTCCTTCGTTTTCCGGAAAGTGGACGTCCGCCGCCGCAGCGGGCGGGCATGGTTCTGGAGGTGGACATGGGCCCAATCCTCCGCCGCACCGATCACCCGCGGCAAGAGGCCAGGGAGCGTCCTCGCGTGCGCGGACGGCCAGGACGGCGACCAGCAGGGTCGGTACGAGCAGGAGGGAGAAGGCGATGGCGTAACCGCCGAGCCGGCCGGCCCCGGCCGCCAGACCGGTGTTGAGCACGGCGGTGGCGAACGCGAGGACGACGACCTGACCGAGGTTCATGTTGGTCTGCATGGCGCTGGTGGTGTGGCCCAGCCGGTCCGGTGAGCTGTGGGAGAGCGAGAGCACCGTGACGCAGGGGTCGAGCATCCCCATCCCGATCGCCGCCAGCGGCATGGCCGCCATCGCGAGGAGTGGGGACACCCCGGAGAAGCTGCCCACGACGGCGAAGGCCACAGATGCCGCCATGATCAGCGCCCCGGCCGTGACGAGCCGGTGCCGGGCCACGTCCTGGAGGAGCTTCCCCTGTACCCACGACGCCCCGGCCCACAGCACCGCCGAGGCCGTGAACGCCACGCCGACCGTCACCGCGGCCACCCGCCGCTCCGTGATCAGCATCAACGGGACCAGCGCCTCGACCGTGAAGTACGTCCCCGACGTCAGCCCACGCAGCAGCACCGCGGTGGGCAGCCCGCGGGCACTGCGCCAGGTGCCGGCAGGCAGCAGCCGGGGCGCGAAGACCACGAGGAGGGCGACGCCCGCGAGGACGAAGAGCAGATGGCGCGTGTCCCACCCGGAGACGCCGTACTGGCCGAGCGCCGCGCCCAGGCTCAGCATCGCCGCGACCAACAGCGGTGGCCGGGAGGTGCGTTCCTCGGCGGCCGGGAGGTCATCGGACAGGGCCATGCCGTCCGTCGCAGCCTGCGCGGGAGCCCGGCGCAGGACCGCCACCAGGGCGATGGCGGGCAGTGCCGTCAGCGCGGCCAGGCCGTAGAACACCGCACGCCAGGACCACGCCTCGGCGACCACACCGGCGATCGGCGGCCCGATCAGCGACGGGACGATCCAGCTCGCGCTCATCATCGCGAGCATCCTGGGCCGCAGATACTCCGGGTACGACTGCCCGATGGCGGTCGTCACGGACACGGCCACCATCCCGGCCGCCAACCCGTCGACGAACCGGCCGACCACCAACTGCCAGACCGAGACGCTGGACGCCGACACCAGCAGCGTCACCACGGAGAGGATCATGCCGAGCGCCAGCGGCCGCCGGGCGCCGGAGCGGTCGGCCCAGTGCCCACCCAGTACGCCGCCGAGCAGACTGGCAGCCACAAAGCTGCCCGCCACCAGGGGGAACAGGGGCACCCCGTCGAGATCCTCGGCGGCTGTGGGCAGTGTCGGCACGACGGCCAACGCGGCGAAGCCGGTCAGGAACATCACTGTGGCGAAGGTCAGCGTGGCCGCCGCGTACGGACGGGAGAAGATGCCCGGCTGGGTGTCGCCGGTGTCGCCGGTTTCGCTCGGCGGGGGTTGGAGGGCATGTTCGGCAGTCATCGATGTCCCGTTGACGCAGCTCGACACCCGAGGCTTGGTCCAGACGACCCGGAGCCAGCCGAGAAGCTATGTCAGGCCCGATGCGCGGGCAACCGGATTTGGCGCGAACCCGGCACGGAGGACCGGCGGCGAGAGGCCGGATCATCCGGACGTCAGGAGAGCCGCGACGGCGACGCCGATGGTGCCCAGGAGACAGAAGTCGGCGATCCAGGAGACGGTGAGGGTCCGCCGGGCCTGTGCTTCCGTGCGTGGGCCCCTGCGCTGCCGGACGATCTCTTTGATCCGCGCGACGGCCCGGTCCGATGTCCCGAAGAAGTGGTCCAGGAGTGATCCTCCGAATGCCGTCGAGTGGATTTCCTCGCCCTCAGTGGTGTGCACGGTCAAGGTGCCGCCCGTTGACGTGTCGACGTCCATGACGAGACGGTAGGGAACCCGGTAGGTGAAAACCGGATTGACGACCTTCAGTTCGGATTTCCCCAGGATGATTCTCGCCGTCCCGATACGACGGGTCAGCACGATCGTTCCCAGGCATGCGGCCACCCCGATGAGCGGGTCTTTAATCAGGCCGATCGCCGCCGCTGCGCAGAAGATCATGACAGCCATGATGGTCCAGGACAACATGACGAACGATATTCTGCGAAGGGTGATCGAATCCTGAGAAGACTTATTCATTCCTCACCCTTTGGTGGGCATTGTTCCCGAGCGGGAGGTGGCTGGAGCGGCCGAAGGGCAGGGGGGGGGGGGGGGGGCGCCCCCGCCCCCCCCCGGGGGGGGGGGGAGAACAACACAAAAAGGGGGGGGGGTGTTAAGGAATGGTGGAGGGGGGGGGGCGCTGAGGTGGGGGTGTGGGGG
>NZ_JAFEUF010000101.1:6131-9699 GCF_016901035.1 Streptomyces durocortorensis | reverse complement strand
TATCTCTACCCTTATAACATTATTCCTTCCCCCCCTTTTGGGGGGCCTTTTTCCGGTGGGGGGGGGGGGGGGGGGGGGGGGGGGGGGGGGGGGGGGGGGGGGGGGGGGGCCGCGCCCCTGCTGTTCAGCTAGCAGACTCCACTATAGGGGCCGGAATTGAATCCGAGGTTTCCGGGGTCGGATCCGATACTTGCGGTGTTGGCGCCGCAGAATGCGACGTTGAACCCGGCGTTCACACTCAGATTTCCGTAGGTGGCACCCTTGTCGACCCGGGAGGTCGGGCGAACCACTGCGTGCTTCGAACTCGAAGACGGGCGGACCTTCGTCATGACTGTGTGCCTCGTCCACGGGGAACCCCGGTATGCGTCACGCCAGTTCTTGGCTCCTCCGATGGTGCGCCCGAATGCCGCTGCGGCTCCGCCGCCCACCGCTGTCCAGGCGAGATCTTTGGCGTATGCCCGAAGCTCCAGATTGCCGGACTTTGCACTGTCGCCAATGAATTTCGCGGTGGCAACGGCCGCGCCCACCATGATGCATGCTCCCGCAGAGGCGACGATGCAGGCCCCGAAAGCGACGACCGTCAGGCCGGTCTTGATGCCATCCCAGTTGTCGCCGACCCACTGGCCGACTGCTGAGTTCTTGAGGCCGGCCCAGAACCCCTCGTCCTTCTGGTTCTGCTTATGCTGCGCCTCGGCCGCCTTGCGTTCCCGCTCTATTCGCCTCTGGCGCTCGATCTCGGCAGAGGCCGCCCTCTGGGCCGCCGTCGGCGCGGTGACGCCGCTGCCTTTCGTGTAGACGTGCTTGTAGCCGGTGTTCTGCTGGATGATGTAGTTCGGTGAGATGGTGCCGCCGACCGACTTGGTCACCTTCTTGTAGTTCTTGCCGAATTCGACCTTCTTGACGTCACCTGTCCCTCCCTTTCCGTAGCTGCAGTTGTACTGTCCGCTCACGCACTCCTCGTACGCTTCGCCGGTCGGATCGGAGAAGGTGGCGGCGTTGTTGTTGCCGTAGACGTACGGATTGAGCTGAGTCGAGTCGCCGGGAAGGATGAGCGGATCGACGGAGAGGAAGCGGCCCAGGGTCGGGTCGTACTCTCGGGCGCCCAGGTGGGTCAGGCCCGTCGGATCGGTGGTGCCGCCCACGAAGCCCCGGTCGCCGGGCCAGGTGGTTCCGGTGGCGCTGCGGCTCTCCCCGAAGGGGAGTTGCTTGCGCCGGGTCACTGCCTGGCCTTCGGTGAAGCCGACGGCCGTCAGGCCGGTGCCCTGGTGGTTCGCGAAGACGAAGGTGATGCCGCTCGCGTTGCGCACGGCCACCGCCTCGCCGCCGTGGGTGTAGTGGCGGGTCGCGGTCTTCGCGCCGGACGCGGTGACGGTCAGTTGGTTCCCGCCCGGCAGGTACGCGGTGGTCGTGGCGTCCGCGTTGCGGGCCAGGAGGCGGTTGCCGGACGAGTCGTAGAGGTAGGTGGTGGACTTGCCGTTCTCCGTGACCTTGGCGAGGTTGCCCTCCTCGTCCCAGACGAATCCCTGGCCACGGGCGCCTCCGCTGCGGGACTCCGCGTTGCCGACGGCGTCGTACGTGAAGTTCTCCCGGTCGCCGTCGTCGGGACCGCCCGTCGTGGTGATCGAGCGCAGTGCGTGCGGGTTGGCCTCGCCGGCCTTGCCCGGTGTGTACGTGCGGGTGATATCGGAGACGCCGGAAGCCGTGGTGTGCCGGACCTCCTTGGCACGGTTGCCCGCCACGTCGTAGGTGTAGGAATGCCAGTAGGAGTCCGGGCCGCCCACGGTGCCGGCCGAGGGGCCTGACGCGCAGTTGTCCGATGCTGACCTGGTGGTCCAGGCCTCCGTCATCCGACGCAGGGCGTCAAGGGCGAAGCACTGGGTGTCGGTGGAGGCTGCCGAGTCCTGTCCGGACGTACTGGAGATCCGGAGGGTGTTGCCGGCGTCGTCGTAGGAGTAGCGGGTGTCCTCGATCCTGAGGGCCTGATCGCCGTCGAGGGTGCGCCGGACCAGGCTCCCGGTGTGCTCGTCGATGACCCGGGTGTCGTACACCTTCCGTCCCAGAGAGCCGAGTTCCGTCCGCACGGGCCGTGACAGGGCGTCGTAGGCGACGTTGCCGACGAGGGGCACACTGCCCGCGGTGGTGGAGACCGGCAGGCCCGAGGAGTTGAAATTGGTGGTGACCCGCTCGGCGGGAAGGTTTCCGATGGCGGGGTGTCTCAGCCACTCCTGGGCGCCGGTGTACTGGTTGTACCCGTACGTCCAGGTGTACGTCCCGGCCAGGCCCTGCTCGGTGGGGGGAATGACGGCCGTCGAGGAGGTGGGCTGGTAGCGATCGTCGTACCCGTCGATCTTTGTCGTGTAGGCCTTGCCGTCCACATGGCGCGTGTCCGAGGCGGGCTGGCCCTTGGCGACCGTGTCGTAAGTCCAGGAGGACCGAACCGTTGCACCCTGCTGGAGCTTCTCAGGGCGCCCCAGCTTGTCGTAGAGCGTGGTGAGGGTGATGCCTCGGGCGTCGGTGACGGTGCTGGGGCGGTCTGCATCGTCGTACGTCGTGGTGCTGGCGCCCTTGTCCGGGTCGTCCGCCGATGTCTGTCTGCCCCGGCTGTCATACGTCCAGGTCCAGATGGTGCCCGCGGGGTCGGTCACCTTGGCCAGGTTGCCGTGCTGGTCGTAGCGGTACGCCGTGGTGCCGAACTCCGTGCGTGCGCTGTCGGTGTAGGAGCGGCTCTCGGTCGTCTGTCCCAGTGCGTCGACGATGGTCGTCGTGGCCGTACCGCCCTTGGGCGGGATGACGGTCGTGCGGTCGCCGTCGTGGACGGTGGTGGTGCGCTTGGTCTCGTCGCCGTATTTCAGCGAGATCTGGGCCACTGGCCGGGTCAAGCAGATCCTCGCCATCGGCGACGTCGACGGCGGCCTGGACGTGGACGGCGACGGCGTCGAGGATGTCGCGGGCCACCCTGACCTGCTCGTCAACGACGGCGAGTTCCTCTGGCTCTACTACGGCAGCCTCGATCACCGGCTGGACAGCGACCGGGAACCCGTTCTTCTGGCCGGCCCCGACGACCCGATCGCCGAGAGCGCGACCACCCTGAACGAGGCGACCCTCGCGGCCCCTGGCGACTACAACGGTGACGGGCGGGAGGACCTGCTCGTGCGCTACGACCGTCCGGACGTCGGAGGCCTCTACGTGTTCCACGGAAGGGAGACGGACGAGGGCTTCGACATCAGCCTCACCGACCGGACCGCCATCGGCAGTAACTGGAGCGTCAACACCGTGCCCCGCTTCACGGCGGCGCCCGATGCCAACAACAACGGGAAGTTCGACCTCTGGGCCACCACTCCCGGTAACGGACGCCTGCGCTTCTTCGCCGACTACACCGCTGCCGGACACACCACCGTGTCCGGCGTCTCGGACGCGTTCCCCGACTATCAGTCCATCGGCTGACCGGCCGGTCTGCTGATCGACGGACGTCGAGGGGCGGGGGGGGGGGGGGGCGCGCGCCCGCCCGCAGGCCCCGCACCCCACCGACGGAGGGCGGACCCGCACGCCCAACCGCACGCCAGGGCGG
>NZ_JAFEUF010000101.1:0-6121 GCF_016901035.1 Streptomyces durocortorensis | reverse complement strand
CCCCCCCCCCGCGGCGGGCGGCGGTGGTTTGGCGTTGGCGCGGGCGGGGGGGGGGGGCGGCCGCCCCCCCCCCCCCCCCCCCCCCCCCGCCTCACCGGACAGCGCGCGTCAGCGCAGCCCGTCCACGAACGCCTGCCAGGCCGGGGCCCCCAGGACGATGGCGGGGCCGGTGGGGTTCTTGCTGTCGCGGACGGGGACGGAGCCGCAGGTGGGGGTGGCGGCGACCTCGACGCACTCGCCGCCGCTGGTTCCGCTGTACGAGGACTTCCGCCAGTGCGCACCTGTGAGGTCATGACTGGTTCCCATAGCGCTCCTCCATCACACGAGTGATCAGCGTCGCCGAGTCCTCGGGGGAGAGGGCTGAGGCTTGCAGTCGAGCGTATCCGACCGAACGCTCCTTGATCACGGACGGGTTGGCGGTCATGTGGCCCTGGTCGTAGCTCTCCACATAGAACAGATCCGGGTCGTCGTCGAACCGCAGGAGGGTGAACGACCCCATCATCGCCGTGTGCTCACCGGCGGTGAACGGCATCACCTGGATCTGCACCCAGGGGTCATCCTGGAACTCCAACAGCCGGGCGAGTTGGTTTCGCATGACGGCGTGCCCGCCGACTTCCTGGAGCAGAGCTGCCTCGCTGAGCACGACCCAGAGGGCGGGCGGGTTCTTCCGCTTCAGGATCCGCTGGCGCTCCAGCCTGGCCGCCACCATCTCGTCCACGCGGCGCGGGTGCTCAACGCGGAGCAGGGCCCGCGCGTACTCCTCCGTCTGCAACAGCCCGTACACCACCTGCGCCTGGTACGTGGAGATATAGGTCGCCTTCGCCTCTATGTCCGCGTACGGCTGGAACCACGTGGGCAGTTGGCTCCGCAGCACCAGGCCGACCAGCCGGGAGAAGACCCCGTCCGTGCCCAGCCCCGCGTCCAACCGCTCCGAGAAGTCGCGGGTGGGGATCTTCTTCGTCGTCTCGATCTGGCCGATCAGCGATCCCGTGCAGAAGATGATCGTGCCCAACTGCGGTTGCGTCAGCCCTTGGGCCTCACGCTGTCGGCGTAACTCCGAGCCGTAGTAGGCGAGCGGGGAGGCGTCGGGATAGAGGGTCTGGATGTCGGCCACGGCGCGGACCTCCGGGAGACAACGCCTCGCGGCGTTCGTTTCCGTACGTAGCCGAGCGTAGCCACCGCATCGCAGCCTGGTGACATGAATCACGTACTTGTCCCCCGGAGGAATCCCGGGGAGCCCGTCTACCGCGCCGACTTCGCCCTGGGCGAGCACTCGGCCCAGCATCTGCGCCGCGTCCTGCGGCTCTACCTCAAGGCCTGGGAGCTGCCGTTCCTCGCCGACGCCGCCGAGCTGGCGCTCACCGAGCTGATCGCCAACGTCGTGCAGCACGTGCCCGACCGGCGCGGCCAGACCTTCATCTTCCGGCTGCCGCGCGGCGAGGGCGTCCGCGTCGAAGTCGCGGACAGCAGCCCCGCCGTGCCGCTCGCCATCACGGGCGATCCGCTGGACGACGGGGGCCGGGGGCTCGTTCTGGTCAACGCCGTCACCGACGAGTGGGGCATCGTCAAGCGGTGGGACGGCGGCGGGAAGACCGTCTGGTTCGAATGCCTGACGCCGCCCGAGCTGGGCGGCAGCCGGTTCAGGTCAGCTCGGCCAGGACCGCGTCCGTGAAGGGCGTCCAGGCCTCCGCCGCCCACGGGCCGAAGGCGCGGTCGGTCAGCGCGACGCAGGCGACGCACGCCACCGGGTCGATCCACAGGAACGTGCCCGACTGGCCGAAGTGCCCGAAGGTGGCGGGGGAGGACGTGTTCCCCGTCCAGTGCGGGGACTTGGAGTCGCGGATCTCGAAGCCGAGGCCCCAGTCGTTCGGGCTCTGGTGGCCGTAGCCGGGAAGGACGCCCTTGAGGCCCGGGTGCACGACGCTCTGGGCCTCCAGGACCGTACGCGGGTCGAGCAGGCGGGGGGCCTGGACCTCGGCGGCGAAGCGGACCAGGTCGGCGAGGGTGGAGACGCCGTCGCGGGCGGGGGAGCCGTCCAGGGTCGTGGACGTCATGGCCAGCGGCTCCAGGACCGCCTGGCGCAGATACTCCGCGAACGGGATGCCGGATGCCTTGGCGATGTGGTCGCCGAGCACCTCGAAGCCCGCGTTGGAGTACAGGCGGCGGTTGCCGGGCGGGGCCGTCACCCGGTGCTCGTCGAAGGCGAGGCCGCTGGTGTGGGCGAGCAGGTGGCGCACCGTGGAGCCCTCGGGCCCGGCGGGCTCGTCCAGCTCGACGGCTCCCTCCTCGTACGCCACCAGCGCCGCGTAGGCCGCGAGCGGCTTGGTGACCGAGGCGAGGGGGAAGCGGTGGTCGGCCGGCCCGTGCGTGCCGAGGACCGTGCCGTCCGCCCGCACGACGGCGGCCGCCGCCGTCGTGACCGGCCAGGTGTCGATGATGCGCAGGCTCTCCATGCGTCCGAGCCTAACCGGTCGGCTTCGGCGGCCTTCGGGGTCGGCCGGCTCCCTGGATCCGGGTCTCTATGCGGCGCGATCGTAGTGAGGGGGCTCTTCGGGCGAGCAGGGGTCGGGTTGCTTGCCCTCACTGCTTGCGGCCCTTCCGAAGAGCCCCTTCTGGGCAGCCCGGAGAAGTGCCCAGACGACGAGGAGAGCGGCGGTCAGCGCCCAGCTGATGACCCACCAGCCGGTAGCCGTCCGGAGGATGGCCTCGGCAGCGGTGAGGGCGATGGCCGTCGCATGGGACCAGCACAGCGCGATGCCGACTCTGCGGGTGATGCGGTCGATCCTCCGCAGGCCGGATCTCGCTCCGCACTGTTGCTGCTCCATGGTTCCCCCGTCTCGTCGTGTGCTTCTTTGCCCGACCTTGACTGTTCATGCGTTTCGGCGCGCGGAATAGGTGAGTCCGGGGCTGACTTTCAGCCCCACTTTCGTTGATGCTGAAACAGTTGTCATAGGGAAAGTCATGCTGGGCGTAGGTGCTTTCCGGGGCGAAGCGGGCATGAAAGTCGGCTTGTTCTCGCTCATTTGCGCGTTTTTGGTCGAGAACTTGTTCGTGCCGCGTGAAGGAACCGTGGCAGCGTGTGGGCTTCCGGCGATCGCCTCTGCGGTCGCCGCGTCTACGTATCCCGTGGGGGGATCGCATGGTTTCGCGTGCTTTCGGCACGCCATTTCGGCGTGCCCGTATCCAGCGCAGAAGTGCTCTGACCGCCGCCCTGGTGGTGGCGGCTCTCGGGGCGTCGGCGCTGCCGTCACTGGCCGCGCCGGGCTCAGGCCCGGCTGCTGACGGAGCGGCGACATCCGCCTGGGGCCCGGGCGGGCCGAAGGCGGAGATCCCGCCGGTGAAGGTCGGCTCCAACAAGCCGGTCGGCAATGAGGCCGGGGCGGCGCCCTCGGCGGAGAAGGCGGCCTGGCTGGAGGCCGAGGAGGAGCGCGCGGCAACCGGTACACCGCCCGCACCGGCCGGCCGGAAGGCGGCCCGGGGGACGGGCGCGGCCGCGGCCGCGTACGTTCCGGAGGGTCAGGGTTCGGTGCCCTGGCACCAGATCTCCGATTTCCGGATCACCGATTCGCTGGTGGCGCGGGTGAACTACTCCACCGGCAACCTGATGCTGGCCGGCACGGACTTCGAGATCGCCGGGGTGGGACAGAAGCTGCGCCTGGCCCGGACGTACAACTCGCTGGACGCCCCCTGGGGCAAAGTGTCGCAGCGGTGGTGGCAGGAGTACGAGCGCTATCTGAACCTCGCGAACGCGGACGAGGTCGTCCTGTACGACGCCACCGGGGCGGCGGTCCGCTTCGCGAAGGAGTCGAGTGGGGCGCTCACCACGCCGAAGGGCTATTCCAAGGACCTGAAGAAGAACGCGGACGGCACGTACACGCTGACCGACCGCAAGTCCGGCTCGAAGGACACCTACGACGCCAACGGCACGCTGACCAAGGTGACCGACAAGAACAAGGGGGCCATCACGGTCGCCCAGCACCATGAGGGCGGCGAGCACAAGGGCTTCAAGCTGACCGAGACCCGCTCCGGGCGCTGGGTGGACCTGGTCAAGACGTACCCGAACCAGTGGCAGGCCAAGGATCACACCGGCCGCACGGCCGTCTTCGACCTGAACGCGGCTGGGGACCTGGAGAAGACGACGGACACCGAGGGCAAGCCCACGGTCTTCGGCTACGACTCCTCACGCCGGCTGACGAAGATCACCACCCCCAAGGGTCGGGTGACGGTCTTCACCTACGACGACCAGAACCGCGTCACCTCGATGCTCCGGGCCACCGAGCTGAACGGCTCCGGCCACACCGGCCCGACCTGGACCTACGCCTACTCCGCCGCCACCCCGTCTGCGGCCGGCAGGACGACGGTCACGGACCCCGAGAGCCACTCCACCACGTACGACCACGATGGCGACGGCCAGGTCACGAAGGTCACCGACGCCCTGGAGCGGTCGCGCTCCAAGAAGTACGACGCGAACCGCAACGTCGAGGAAGCCGCGGACGCGATGGGCGTGGGCGGGGCCTCCGGAAACGTCACCAAGTACGGGTGGGACTCCCGGAACAACCCCACATCGTCCGAGCTTCCGACCGGCGCGACGGCCTCGATGGGCGGCTACCAGACGATCGCGGGTTCGGACCTGCCCGAGACGATGACCACGGCGGACAACGAGAAGACGAAGTACACCTACGACACGGCGGGCAACACCAAGTCCGTCGCGGTCCAGGGAACGGGCGGCGGCAACCAGTCCTTCGACTACAACCCCGCCACCCCCACCTGCGGCGGCTTCGAGGGCCAGGTCTGCAAGGTCACCACGAAGATGACGGAGTCGGAGTCGGTCTCCACGACGTTCACCTACGACGCCCAGGGCAACCTGAAGACGGTCAAGGCCCCCGCACCGCTGGGCACGACCACCTACACCTATGACGCCCTGGGCCGCCCCGAGACGGTGAAGGACGCCCGCGGGGTCACGATCGTCTACACCTACGACCATCGTGACCGGGTGAAGAAGGTCGACTCCTCCAACTATCAGGCCGTCACCTACGAGTACGACAGCGACGGCAACCTCATCCAGCGCTCCGACGGCACGGGAGTCATCAGGTACGACTTCGACCCCCTCTCCCGTGAGACGGTCCGCACCCTGCAGAACGGCTCCGAGACGGTCCTCGCCTACACCCCGGCGGGCAACGTCGACACCTACAAGGACCCCGCCGGCCTGACCGACTACACCTGGAACGAGGTCAACAAGCTCGCCGAGCTGAAGGACCCCAAGGGCAAGGTCACCAAGTACGCGTACAACAAGAACGACGTCCGCACCACGACCACCTACCCCGGTAACACGGTCCAGGAGGTCACCCCGGACAAGTCCGGCCGCCCGGAGAAGATCAAGGCCACCAGCCCGAAGGGCACCCTGGTCGACCTGGCCTACACCTACGCCCGCCCGGACGGTAAGGACGGCGGCAAGATCGGTACCACGACGGACGCGGTCGCGGGGACGAAGACGAGCTACTAGTACGACACGTCCGGCCGCTTCGCCTACGCGGCGGAGAAGAAGGGCAGCACCCTCGCCTCCTCCTGGCAGTACTGCTACGACCTCGCCGGGAACCTGACCTCGCAGGGCGTCGACAAGGGCTGCCCGCGCGGCACCACCTACACGGTCAACGACGCCCAGCAGATCACCGCGAAGAACGGCTCGGCCACGAACTGGTCCTACGACAAGATCGGCAACGAGACCGCCGCCGCCTCCACCCCCGAGTCCGTCCGCACCGGGATGAAGTGGACCGACTACTCCCAGATGACGTCGATCACGACCGGCGGCAAGACGTACGCGGGTCAGTACGGCTCCACCGACCAGTCCGAGCGCATCAAGCTCGGCGACACCTTCTTCCACAACGGTCCCCTCGGCCTGTCGGCCACCTCAACGGCCGGAGTGGACACGGGATTCAACCGCGAGCCCGGGGGCACGCTGAACTCCATGACCCGTGGGGGGAAGAACCACTACTACCTGACCGACGCACTCGGCAGCGTCGTCGCCCTGACCGACGAAGCGGGCACGAAGGTCAACACGTACGCCTACAGCCCCCGCGGCGTCCAGCGAGCCGCCACCACCGAACAGGTCCCCCAGCCCTAC
>NZ_JAFEUF010000100.1:10953-24188 GCF_016901035.1 Streptomyces durocortorensis | reverse complement strand
AAACCCGCATTTCTGCTTGTGTCGTGGGCGGGGAGTTGTGTTAATCAGACAGGACTCCGCCCCGGCCCCCATCAGCACGCGCAGCACCCAACGACGGTGCGCCAGCGCCTTCGTGGCGCCGATCAGCGCGGTCAGCCAGCCGATCATGCCGATGCCCATCACCAGGGCGATCAGCCCGTACGTCTCCCGGCCCGGGCGCGCGCTCGCGGGCCCGATGACGCAGAGGGCCAGCCCCGCCGCGCCCAGGACGAAGGCCAGCAGCAGCCAGGTGAGGCTCACCCCGGGCAGCCGCAGCCGCCGGTCACACTCCGGGTCGCGGTCCAGCGCGCCCCAGGCGTCGAGCAGCGAACGAACCTCGCGGTCCCGGGAGATGCCCAGGCAGACGAAGGCGACGGCCGGGATCAGGACCGCCGCGCCGATGACCAGGCAGATGATTCCGGCGATGCCGCTGAAGAAGTCGGACGCCTGCTCGAACATGACGAGGGCCGAGCCCACCAGGCTCCAGCCGATCACGGCGAGCGCGGCCCACATCCCCAGCAGCCCGAGCCGCCCAGGACCCACGTGCATCTTGACCAACTCGCCCAGGACCACCGCCCGGTCGGCGAGCATCGCCTCGCGGTCGGGCCAGGAGCGGATCTCGACGGGCGGAGGAGGAGGCGGGAGCGGAGCACGGCGTGGCATGCGCAGAACACTACCGACGCGGCCCGAGGGGTCAGCGTTCAGGACACCACCGATGCGGCCCCGGGGGCCGGACTGCCGGTCAGGCGTCGCGCAGGGCCTGGATGTCCAGCTTCCCCATGCCCAGCATCGCCTTCATGGCCCGGTCCGCCTTCGCAGGGTCCGGATCGGCCAGCAGGCGCGGCAGCTCGTTCGGCACGATCTGCCAGGAGACCCCGAACCTGTCCTTGAGCCAGCCGCACTGCCCCTCCTCGCCGCCCTCGGAGAGCGCGTCCCAGAAGCGGTCCACCTCGGCCTGGTCGGCGCAGTCGACGGAGAGCGAGATCGCCTCGGTGAACGGGAACTGCGGGCCGCCGTTGAGCCCCATGTAGTCCTGCCCGGCGAGCCGGAAGCCGACGGTGAGGACCGAGCCCGTCCGGCCGGGCGCCTCGTCGCCGTAATAGGTGACGTCCAGGATCCGCGAGTCACCGCCGAAGATCGCGACGTAGTGCTCGGCCGCCTCCTTGGCCTGGCCGTCGTACCAGAGACAGGGGGTGATCTTCTGCATGACCTTCACCTCTTCGGGCCGTCCACACGTCCGGGCCGGGCGGTCCGGACGACGTGGAAGGTAGACCGGACCCGCCGCCGGAACTCATCGGACACGCGACGGGCCGCCGCGCCTCACCCCACTGCTTCGAACCGCCACCGGTGCACGGCCCGGGTGATCAGGGCGGCGTCGGGCTCGGGGAGTTCGGGGAGGTCGTCACCGTACGAGGCGTCCGGCCACCAGGTCATCACGAGCACCCGGTCCTGCGGGGCGCGCAGCAGTTCGCGGCGGGCGGGCTCGCGGGACAGCTCGGCGGAGCGGGCGCGGGCCCACTCCAGAAGCTCGCCGCCCCGGCCCTCCACGGCCCGGGCCTCCCACATCAGGACGATGGTCGCGCCGCTCATGAGTACAGGTTGTCCTTGCTGACCTCGTGCACGTGATCGTGGTCGTGGGAGTGCGAGTGGGTGTGCTCGTGGTGGGCCCCCGGCACGTGCGGCTCCGTGACCGGCAGCGAGGAGTCGGCCGACAGCTCCAGGTCGGAGGGGAGCCGGTTGCGGGCGACCATCTCCGCGCCGAGCGCCGCGACCATCGCGCCGTTGTCGGTGCAGAGCTTCGGGCGCGGCACCCGCAGCCGGATCCCGGCCCGCTCGCACCGCTCCTGCGCCAGCGCGCGCAGCCGGGAGTTGGCCGCGACGCCGCCGCCGATCATCAGGTGGTCGACGCCCTCGTCCTTGCAGGCGCGCACCGCCTTTCGCGTGAGCACGTCCACCACGGCCTCCTGGAAGGACGCCGCCACATCCCGTACGGGCACCTCCTCGCCCGCCGCGCGCTTCGCCTCGATCCAGCGGGCCACCGAGGTCTTCAGCCCGGAGAAGGAGAAGTCGTACGGGGCGTCGCGCGGGCCGGTCAGACCGCGCGGGAAGGCGATCGACTTCGGGTCGCCCTCCTTCGCGAGCCGGTCGATGACGGGACCGCCGGGGAAGCCCAGATTCAGCACCCGGGCGATCTTGTCGAAGGCCTCGCCGGCCGCGTCGTCGATCGTCGCGCCGAGCGGCCGGACGTCACTGGTGATGTCGGGAGCCAGGAGCAGGGAGGAGTGGCCCCCGCTGACGAGCAGGGCCATCGTCGGCTCGGGCAGCGGCCCGTGCTCCAGCTGGTCGACGCAGATGTGCGAGGCGAGGTGGTTGACCCCGTAGAGCGGCTTGCCGAGGGCGTACGCGTACGCCTTCGCGGCCGAGACTCCGACCAGCAGCGCGCCCGCGAGTCCGGGTCCTGAGGTGACGGCGATCCCGTCGAGGTCGCGGGCGCTGACGCCCGCTTCCTTCAGGGCGCGCTCGATGGTGGGGACCATCGCCTCCAGGTGGGCGCGCGATGCGATCTCCGGGACGACGCCGCCGAAGCGGGCGTGGGTGTCGACGCTGGAGGCGACGGCGTCGGCGAGCAGGGTCGTGCCGCGCACGATGCCGACGCCGGTCTCGTCGCAGGAGGTCTCGATGCCGAGCACGAGGGGTTCGTCGGCAGCCATCATTCAGTCCCGGTCTCTGGTGCGTTGTCCGTTGCGTCTTCGTGCGGGGTGTCTTCGTGCAGGGTGAGGCGCATGACCAGGGCGTCGATGTTCCCCGGCTGGTAGTAGCCGCGCCGGAAGCCGATCGGCTCGAAGCCGAAGCGCTCGTACAGCTTCTGCGCCCGGGTGTTGTCGACCCGGACCTCCAGCAGCACGGTGGCGCACTCGAAGGCGGTCGCGGCCTTCAGCAGATCGGTGAGGAGTTCGGAGCCGAGGCCGGTGCCCCAGGCCTCGCGGCTGACCGCGATGGTCTGGACGTCGGAGAGGTCGCCGAGGGCGGCGAGCCCCGCGTACCCGACGATCCGGCCGCTGGCGGGCTCCTCGGCGACGACGTAGTGGCGGGTGGCGCCGGGGCCGCGGGCGTGGGCCAGCTCGGACCAGAACATGCCGGGCGACCAGGCGTCGTCCGGGAACAGCGCGTGTTCGAGCTCCAGCACCGGTTCGATGTCCCACCAGCGCATCTCGCGCAGGACGGCGGTGGCGGCGGCGCTCACTTGGGGGTGACCACCTTGTAGTTCTTCGGGACCTGGGCGTCGGGCCGGCGCAGATAGAGCGGCTGGGGCTCCAGCAGTTCCTGCCCGGCGGCGAGGCGCTCGGCGGCGAGCACGGCGAGCGCCCCGGCGGCCACGTGCTCGGGGCCGCGCGCGTCCGGGAAGGACTCCGGGTAGAGCACCGCGCCCGCGCCGACCACGGGGAGCCCGGCGACGGCTTGGGCGATGTCGGCGGGCCGGTCGACGGCGGGTTCGCCCGTACGGGTGCGGGCGTCCTCGTACCGCGCCCAGTACACCTCCTTGCGGCGGGCGTCCGTCGCCACGACGAAGGGGCCCTCCAGGCCGTCCTGCCCCGCGGCGTACGCGATCCCGTCCAGGGTGCAGAGGCCGTGGACCGGTACGGAGAGGGCGGAGCCGAAGGTGGCGGCGGTGACCAGGCCGACGCGCAGGCCGGTGTACGGGCCGGGGCCGACGCCCACGACCACGCCCGTCACGGCGTCGATCTTCGTCCCGGCCTCGGCGAGGACCCGGTCGACGGCGGGGAGCAGCAGCTCCCCGTGCCGGCGGGCGTCGACCTGCCCGGAGGAGGCGATGACGGACGTACCGTCGTGCAGGGCGACGGTGACGGCGGGCGTGGCGGTATCCATGGCGAGCAAGAGCACAGCAAATAGCCTACGGCTCCGCCGACGGCGTTACGGCGTCCGTACGGCGTCCCGGCCCGTACCCGTGCTGCTGCTACCGTCACCGGGTATCCGGCGGGTACGACGTAAACGCTTGTAGGACATGCGGCAGACGGCCGCCGAAAGGGGAGTTCAGGTGGCAAGGAGCAGCTCGGGAATCGTGGCCGGGCTCACCGCGGCGGCGGTCGCCGCGGTCGCCTTCCTCGCCTACCAGGCCTCGGCGAACGCCCCCGGTTCGGTGGCCTCCACGCCCGGCCCGAAGACCTCCGCCACGGCTCCGGCCAAGCCCTCCGCCAAGCCGAAGCCGGCCGACCCGCTGGCGATCCCGGCGGCGTCCGGCAAGGGCGAGCGCGTGGTGTACGCGCTGAAGGACCGCCGGGTGTGGCTGGTCAACGAGGACGGGAAGTCGATCCGGACCTTCACCGTCATGCCGAGCCCCATCAGCCCGCCGCCCGGGGTCCACAAGGTCACCTCGCGCTCCGGCACGGTCCAGGGCTCGGACGGCGTCCCGATCGAGCACGTGGTCCGCTTCGCGAACGTGGACGAGGTGGCGATCGGCTTCAGCGCCGCGCAGGACGGCTCGATGGCCAGCCCGGACCCGACGTCGAAGACCGGCGGCGTGCGGATGAAGCGCTCGGACGGCAACGCGATGTGGACCTTCGCGACGGTCGGCGCGAAGGTCGTCGTCGTCCCGTAACCGACAGGCCCTAGGTGTATTGATCACGAGCGTTGTTGACACGGGCCGGGCTTGATCATGGTGAAGGCCCCCGTGTGTGGTGGAGGTGTCGAATCTTCACCGCACGGAGGCCTTCATGTCCCACCGTAATGCCCGGCTGACCGTTTTCGGGAGGCGCCTGCTGGTCGAACGTGTCTGCTCGGGCCGCCCGGTCGCGCATGTCGCGGCCGAGATGGGGATCTCACGAGCAACGGCCCACAAGTGGCTGCGCCGCTGGCGGATCGAGGGCGAGGCAGGCCTGGCCGACCGCTCCAGCAGGCCCCTGCGGACACCGCACCGGACCCCGACGGACATCGAGGCACGTATCTGCAAGCTGCGCACCGACCGCAAGCTCGGACCGGCCCGGATCGGCCCGATCCTTGGCCTGCCCGCCTCGACCGTGCACCGCGTTCTGACCCGTCACCGGCTGAACCGGCTCTCCTGGCTCGACCGCCCGACCGGGGCCGTGATCCGCCGCTACGAACGCGACCGCCCCGGCGAGCTGATCCACATCGACGTGAAGAAGCTCGGCCGGATTCCCGACGGCGGCGGCCACAAGGTACTGGGCCGCCAGGCCGGCCGGGCCACCCGCAGCAACATGGGCTTCGATTACATCCACTCCGCAGTCGATGACCACTCACGCCTCGCCTACAGCGAGATCCACCCCGACGAGAAGGTCACGACCTGCGCAGGCTTCCTTACCCGCGCGGCCGCCTTCTTCCGCGCGCACGGCATCACCCGCATCGAACGCGTCCTCACGGACAACGCCTGGGCCTACCGCAAGGGCCTGGCCTGGAAAGCCGCCCTGGCCGACCTCGGCGCCACCGGCAAACTCACCCGCGCCTACCGGCCCCAGACCAACGGCAAGGTCGAACGCTTCAACCGCACCCTCCTCGACGAATGGGCCTACCAACGGCCCTACACCTCCAACAACGAGCGCACAGCAGCCCTGGCAGACTTCCTCCACACCTACAACCACCACCGCAGCCACACCGCACTCGCAGGCCAGCCCCCCATCACCCGCGTCAACAACCCTGCGGGTCAATACACCTAGGCCGCGTGGCGCCGGACGGCGTCTGTGTGGCCGCCGCCCCCGTCCCGGTCCGCCGCGTCGGACGCTTCACAGCCGTCCGTGGTGTCGCTCGGCGGGGTGGAGACCGCGGTGGCCGCGGCGCACGAGGCCAGCAGGTCTTTCATCGACAGGGCGGACGGGGCTGACAGGGCGGACGGAGTCGTTCGCGGCTGCGGTCGCGCTGCGCGCTCGGGCGTCGGCATGGATGCCTCCTGGGGGCTCCGGTGGAGGGCGCGGTTAGGTAAGCCTAACCACACCTCGTACCCATGTGACCATGACCACGGTCTCCCGCGCAACAATTTACCGACGTGCTGTCGGGAAGGCCACCCCCGGGGGCCTTCCCGCAGGCTGTTCTCCCGGGGGCGTTACGCCAGCTCCTCCCGCAGCCCCGCCCAGCGCGCCCCGATGCCCACCAGGGTCACCTCGCGCCGCTCGTCGTCGGTGTCGCCGGTCGCCCGGTCGATGAGGACCCGCAGCCGGTCCTCCGACAGCTCCTCGACCTTGCCGTCGCCCCACTCCACGACCACCACCGACTCCGGCAGCGACACGTCCAGGTCCAGGTCCTCCATCTCGTCGAGCCCGCCGCCCAGGCGGTACGCGTCGACGTGGACCAGGGCCGGGCCCTGGACCAGCGAGGGGTGGACGCGGGCGATGACGAAGGTGGGCGAGGTGACCGCGCCGCGTACGCCGAGGCCCTCGCCGAGGCCACGGGTCAGCGTCGTCTTCCCGGCGCCCAGCTCTCCCGTGAGCATCACGAGGTCGCCGGGGGCCAGCACGCGGGCGAGGCGGCGGCCCAGGTCCTGCATCTGTTCGGGGGACGTGACGGTGAGCGTCACGGTGACGGCCTCGGGCACGGCCCCGGCGGGCCCGGGGAAGGGCTCCCCGGCGGTCTCCGGTGCGGTCTCAGCGGCCGGGCTGTTGTGCGGTGCTTCCATGTCCGCCAACGTTAGCGGCCGGCACCGCGCCGCTGCGGACGAGCAGGTCGGCCAGCCGGTCCGTGACGGTCTCCGGGTGCTCCAGCATCACCAGGTGCCCGGCGTCCGGCACGATCACCAGCTCGGCTTCGGGCAGGACGTCCGCGATGGCCTCGCTGTGCGAGCTGGGCGTCACCAGGTCCTTGTCCCCGGCCAGGATCAGCACGGGCACGTCACGGAACCCGGGCAGCGCGCCGCTCTTGTCGTGCTCGGTGAACGCCGGGTAGAACTCGGCGACCACATCGATCGGGGTGGCCTCGATCAGCCGCTCCGCGAACCGGGCGACCGCCGGATCCACGTCCTTCGAGCCGAACGAATACCGCTTGATCAGCCCGGCGAAGAGGTCCGCGGTGGCCCGCCGCCCCTTCTCCACCAGCTCCGCCTGCGAGCCCAGCGCCTTCAGCACGCCCGGCAGCACCCGGCGCACCGCGTTCACGCCCGCCACCGGCAGCCCGAAGTTGACCTCGCCGAGCTTGCCGCTGGAGGTGCCGATCAGGGCGACGGCGGCGACCCGGTCGCGGATCAGCGCCGGGTACTGGTCGGCCAGCGCCATCATCGTCATGCCGCCCATGGAGTGCCCGGCCAGCACCACCGGGCCATCGGGGGCCGCCGCGTCGATGACCGCCTTCAGATCGCGGCCTAGCTGGTCGATGCCGACCGGCACCCCGTCCGCCTGGGACCGCCCGCGCTCGGAGCGGCCGTGGCTGCGCTGGTCCCAGTAGACGGCCCGGACGAGGCCGCGCAGGGCGGCCCGCTGGAAGTGCCAGGAGTCCTGGCCGAGGCAGTAGCCATGGCTGAAGACGACGGTGACCGGGGCGGGGGCCTTGCGGCCGAAGAGCCGGCGGCGACGGGTGCCGGAGGAGGTGTTCTCGTCGGCCGTCGTCGGCGCTGCCTCCACCTCGTCGATCTCGTAGTACAGCTCGGTGCCGTCGTCGGCGACGGCCCGGCCCGGGGTGCCGCGCAGCGAGCCGTAGGGCCCGGTCGCGTCCAGCGCGAGGCGGGCCTTCTTGCGCATGCCGCGCCCGACGGTGAGCCGCTCGACGGCGACCCCGGCCGCCGCGCCCGCGGCGAGCACCCCTATCGCGGCCCCGGCGATCCCGGCGCGCCGCCAGTTCGCCGCACCGGCCGCGCCCGCCACGTTCGCGGTCGCGGCCACCACGGCCTCCGCGCTGCTCTCGCTCACTGCGCCCTGCCCCCGGTCAGCTCGTCGGCCGTCTCGTTCACGTACACCCGGGGCACGCGCGCGCCGATGCGGGTGACGATCTCGTACGCGATGGTGTCGGCGGCCTCCGCCCAGTCCTGGGCGGTCGGCTCGCCCCGGTCGCCCGGCCCGAACAGCACCGCTTCCGCGCCCGCCTCGGGCCGGTCGCCGTCGAGGTCGACGACGAACTGGTCCATGGCGACCCGGCCCGCGACCCTGCGCACCTTGCCGCCGACCAGGACGGGTCCGCTGCCCGACGCGTGGCGCGGGATCCCGTCCGCGTAACCGACCGGAATCAGGCCGAGGGTCGTGTCGGCGGACGTCGTGTAGTGGTGGCCGTAACTGACGCCGTGTCCGGCCGGGGCGTCCTTGACCAGGGCGACGGCCGCGGCGAGCGTCATCACGGGGCGCAGCCCGAGCTCGGCGGATGTGCCCAGCTCGGGGGCGGGCGAGATGCCGTACATCGCGATGCCGGTCCGGACGAGGTCGAAGTGCGCCTCGGGGATCGTGAGCGTGGCCGGGGAGTTGGCCAGGTGCCGCACCTCGGGCTCCACGCCTTCCTTCTCGGCGTACGCCACCAGGTCGCGGTAGACGGCGAGCTGGGCGGCGATCGAGGGGTGGCCGGGCTCGTCGGCGCAGGCGAAGTGGGACCAGAGTCCGGTGATCCGGAGGTGCCCGGCCCGTTCGGCGTCGCGGGCCGCGCCGACCAGTTCGGGCCAGTCGGCGGGCTGGCAGCCGCCCCGGCCGAGGCCGGTGTCGGCCTTGAGCTGGACACGGGCCGGTCGGCCGGCGGCCTCGGCGGCGGCGACGATCTCGCGCAGCGCCCACATGCCGCCGGCCGATACGTCGACGTCGGCCTCGATCGCCTCGCGCCAGGGCCCGCCGGGCGTCCACAGCCAGCACATGATCCGGCCGTCGAGCCCGGCCGCCCGCAGGGCGAGCGCCTCGTGCGGGGTGGCGGTGCCGAGCCAGGTCGCCCCGGCCTCCCGCGCGGCCCTGGCACAGGGCACCGCCCCGTGCCCGTACCCGTCGGACTTCACCACGGCCATGAGCTGCGCACCGGCCGCCCGCTCGCGCAGGACGCGCACATTGGCGCGCAGCGCGGCGAGGTCGATCTCGGCACGGGCTCTCAGGGACGCTGTCTCGTTCATCGCGCCCAGTCTCTCAGAGGCGTCCGCCGCCTCCCCGGCAACGCACGCCGGTATCCGGACTTATGTACGTTTCATTACATGCTTGAGGTGGTCGACCAGCACGGGCACGTGGCTGTCGGCGACGTCTTTGGCGGCGGTGATCAGGGTGACGGGCCCGCCCTCCCGCACCAGCCCGGCCAGCCGCTCGACTGCCTCCGTGTGCGCGGCGTCGTCCAGTTCGGCGCGGTAGCGCTCGACGAACTCCTCGTGCCGGCCGGTGCGGTCGTGGTGGTACCAGGAGCGCAGCTCGTCCGAGGGCGTGAGGTCCTTGAGCCATACGTCGACGGCGGCCCGCTCCTTGGAGACGCCCCGGGGCCAGAGCCGGTCGACCAGCACCCGGGTGCCGTCGCCGTCCTCGACCGGGTCGTAGGCCCTGCGTACGCGTACGGGTTCACTCACGCTCCCACCATCGCCCGGGCTCACCCCGCCCGCACGTCGCGCCAGGCCGCCGGGATGCCGTCCGCGACGTCCTGCGCGGAGACCGGGGCCCCGTCCGAGCCGTGCCGGGCGGCGAGCCCGTGCAGGTACGCGCCGACGGACGCGGCGTCGCGCGGGGCGAGCCCGGCCGCGAGCAGGGAGCCGGTGAGACCGGAGAGGACGTCGCCGCTGCCCGCAGTGGCGAGCCAGGACGTCCCCGTCGGGTTGACCCGGACGGGGGTGTCGCGGGCCTCCGCGATCAGGGTGGTGGAGCCCTTGAGCAGCACGGTCGCGCGGTAGCGGGCGGCCAGTTCGCGCACGGCGGTGAGCCGCCCGCTCTCGACCTCCTCGCGGGCCGTGCCGAGCAGCGCGGCGGCCTCCCCGGCGTGCGGGGTCAGGACGGTCGGGGCGGTCCTGGGCCGTACGGTCTCGGCGTCCAGCAGCCGCAGCCCGTCCGCGTCCACGAGCACGGGCACGTCGGCGGCGAGCACATCGGCGACGGCCGCCTCGGCCTGCCGCCCGTCCCCCAGCCCCGGCCCGACCACCCAGGCCTGCACCCGCCCGGCCTTCGAGGGCGGCCCGGCGTGCACCAGCGCCTCGGGGAACCGGGCGATCACCGCGTCCGCGCCCGGTCCGACGTACCGCACGGCCCCGGCCCCGCCGCGCAGCGCGCCCGCGACGGCGAGGACGGCGGCGCCCGGGTAGCGCTCGGACCCGGCGACGACGCCGACGACGCCGCGCCGGTACTTGTCGCTCTCCGCGCCCGGCACCGGCAGCAGCGCGGCCACGTCCGCGTACTGGAGTGCCTCCAGGTCCGGCGGCTCGGGCAGATCCGGGCCGAGCCCGATGTCCACCAGCCGCAGGGCGCCCGCGTGTTCGGCGGCCGGGTCGATCAGCAGGCCCGGCTTGTACGTCCCGAAGGTGACGGTGGCGTCCGCCCGGACGGCCTCGCCGTGCACCTCCCCGGTGTCGGCCTCCACCCCGCTCGGCAGGTCGACGGCGATCACGGGGGTACGGTCCCGGGTCACCGTGTGCAGCAGCTCGGTGGCGTCCTCGCGCAGCCCGCCGCGCCCGCCGATGCCGGTGATGCCGTCCACGACGAGGTCGAGCACGCCGAGCCCGTCCGGCCCGTCGACGACCTGTCCACCGGCGGCGCGGAACGCGGCGAGGCCGCCGGGGTGGGCCCGGTCGGGGGCGAGCAGCAGGGCCCGCACGCCCGCGCCCCGGCGGGCGAGGCGGGCGCCGGCGTACAGCGCGTCGCCGCCGTTGTCGCCGCTGCCGACCAGGAGCAGGACCCGGGCCCCGTACACCCGCCCGTTGCGCCGCAGCAGATCGCCGCAGGCCACGGCGAGCCCGGCGGCGGCGCGCTGCATCAGGGCGCCCTCGGGCAGGCGTTGCATGAGGGCGGCCTCGGCGGCCCGTACGGTCTCCACGCTGTAGGCACGT
This sequence comes from Streptomyces durocortorensis, assembly GCF_016901035.1. Classification (GTDB taxonomy): domain Bacteria; phylum Actinomycetota; class Actinomycetes; order Streptomycetales; family Streptomycetaceae; genus Streptomyces; species Streptomyces durocortorensis. Next base: position 13,234 of record NZ_JAFEUF010000100.1, on the reverse strand, counting down.
CGCATGGGCCCAACCCTCCGCGATCAGGGGGCCGGACGCCAGCGTCGTGGGGCGTGGCGGGTTCATCGGCCGACGTCGTGGGGCGCGGCGGGTCCGTCGGCCGGCGTCGTGGGGCGCGGCGGGGTTCATCGCTGCGGGGGGGCTCACCCCTCCGCGATCACCACCGCCGACGCCACCCCCGCGTCATGGCTGAGCGAGACGTGCCAGCCGCGCACGCCCAGTTCGGCCGCGCGGGCGGCGACCGTGCCGCGCACCCGCAGCCGGGGCTGCCCGCTCTCCTCGACCCAGACCTCCGCGTCGCTCCAGAGCAGCCCGCCCGGTGCGCCGAGCGCCTTGGCCAGGGCCTCCTTCGCGGCGAACCGGGCGGCGAGCGAGGCGACCCCGCGCCGCTCGCCGCTCGGCAGCGTCAGCTCGTCGCCGACGAAGAGCCGGTCGGCCAGCTGCGGCGTACGCTCCAGCGCGGCGCCGAACCGCTCGATCTCGGCCACGTCGATCCCGACCCCAATGATCACGGCCCCCACCCTCGTTCGCTCACTTGCTCACTCCACGGTCACGGACTTCGCCAGGTTGCGCGGCTGGTCCACTTCGTTGCCGCGGGCCGTCGCCAGCTCGCAGGCGAAGACCTGGAGCGGCACGGTGGCGACCAGCGGCTGAAGCAGCGTAGGCGTTGCGGGGACGGTGATGAGGTGGTCGGTGTACGGGACGACGGCCTCGTCGCCCTCCTCGGCGACGACGATCGTGAGCGCGCCCCGGGCCCGCATCTCCTGGATGTTGGAGACGATCTTGTCGTGGAGGACGGAACGCCCGCGCGGTGAGGGGACGACGACGACGACCGGGAGGCCCTCCTCGATGAGCGCGATGGGCCCGTGCTTCAGCTCGCCGGCCGCGAACCCCTCGGCGTGCATGTAGGCGAGTTCCTTGAGCTTGAGCGCTCCTTCGAGGGCGACCGGATAGCCCACGTGCCGACCGACGAACAGGACCGTGTCGTGGTGGGCGAGGGACCGAGCCAGCTCGCGTACGGGCTCCATGGTCGACAGGACGCTCTCCACCTCGGCGGAGATCGCGGAGAGCTGGCGCACCACCGTACGGATCTCGTCGCCCCACTTGGTGCCGCGCACCTGGCCGAGGTAGAGGGCGACGAGATAGCAGGCGACGAGCTGGGTGAGGAAGGCCTTGGTGGAGGCGACGGCGACCTCGGGCCCGGCGTGGGTGTAGAGCACGGCGTCGGATTCGCGCGGGATCGTCGAGCCGTTGGTGTTGCAGATGGCGAGCACCTTCGCGCCCTGTTCGCGGGCGTGCCGCAGGGCCATCAGGGTGTCCATGGTCTCGCCGGACTGGGAGATGGCGACGACGAGAGTGCGCTGGTCGAGGATCGGGTCGCGGTAGCGGAACTCGCTGGCCAGCTCGGTCTCGCAGGGCAGCCGGGTCCAGTGCTCGATGGCGTACTTGGCGATCATCCCGGCGTGGAACGCGGTCCCGCAGGCGACGATGACGACCTTGTCGACCTCGCGGAGTTCGGCGTCGGGGATGCGGACCTCGTCGAGGTGGAGCGCGCCCTCGCCGTCGACCCGGCCGAGGAGGGTGTCGGCGACGGCCTGGGGCTGGTCGGCGATCTCCTTGAGCATGAAGGAGGCGTAGCCGCCCTTCTCGGCGGCGGAGGCGTCCCAGTCGACGTGGTACTCCCGTACGTCCGCCGGCTCCCCGTCGAACCCGGTGACGGTGACGCCCTCGGGGCTCAGCTCGACGACCTGGTCCTGGCCCAGCTCGATCGCGGAGCGGGTGTGGGCGATGAAGGCGGCGACGTCGGAGGCGAGGAACCACTCGTCCTGGCCTACGCCCACCACGAGCGGGGAGTTGCGCCGCGCGCCGACGACGACGTCCGGCTGGTCCGCGTGGACGGCGACGAGGGTGAAGGCCCCTTCCAGCCGCCGGCACACCTGCCGCATCGCGTCCGCCAGGTCCCCGCCCGCCGAGAACGCCTCGGCCAGCAGATGCCCGACGACCTCGGTGTCCGTCTCCGACTCCAGGGCGTGCCCGCGCCCGGTCAGCTCGCGGCGCAGGGCCGCGAAGTTCTCGATGATCCCGTTGTGCACGACGGCGACCCGGCCCGCGTTGTCCAGGTGCGGGTGGGCGTTGACGTCGGTGGGCGCTCCGTGGGTCGCCCAGCGGGTGTGCCCGATGCCGGTCCGCCCCGCCCGCCACGGCCGGGCGCCCCCGCCCATATACCACATGGCCCCACAGCCCCCCATAATGCTGTGGGGGGGCCCCCCCAGCCCGACAA
>NZ_JAFEUF010000100.1:0-10943 GCF_016901035.1 Streptomyces durocortorensis | reverse complement strand
TGTTCTCGTTGACCCCGTTGTGCCCGACGGCGCCCCGGCCCGGGGGGGGGGGGGGGGGGGGGGGGTGGGGGGGGGGGGGCGCGCGGGGGGGCGGCCTGGGGGGGGGCCCGTGGCCGGCCCGCCCGGCGGGCATCGGCCGGGCGCCCAGCTCCTTCTCCAGATTGACGAGCTTGCCCGCCTTCTTCGTGGCGGCGAGCCCGCCGTCCGCGAGAACGGCGATGCCCGCCGAGTCGTAGCCCCGGTATTCGAGGCGCTTGAGTCCCGCGACGACGACGTCCTGCGCCGACTGCATACCGACATAACCCACGATTCCGCACATAGCGGCACCATAAGGCCGGAGGCGGCTTGTGGGAGGAATGCTGACGACACACCATTCCTGTGCATGACTCACCTACGGCAGGAGGAACCCGAGTATGTCGGCGCAGTGGGACGATCACGCGGAACAGCAGGAGCCCCCGCCCCGGACAGACCGCCACTTCGAGCGCGCGCGCAACTGGGGCGCTGTCGAGGACGCCGAGCGGCGACACCGGGCGGAGAAGGACGACCGGTGACCCGCCGACCGGACGGCAGGACGCCGACACCCACCCCCGGGCGAGGGGGAGAGTACCGGCGTGCTGCCACCGGATCGCCGACAGCAGTTAGCAGTACTGCGCCTCCTTGCCGATCGACCGGTACATGCAGTCCGCGTTCTCGATCAGCTGCAGCACCGCGTCCCGGTTGCGGGAGGTCTCGCGCTCGATGACCTCGTCGGGCGGGTAGAAGCCGCCGCCGGAGGCCGAGCGCGGGTACATCTCGAAGGTGTAGCCGAAGATCTTCTGCGCGCCCCACAGCCAGTCGTCGATCGACCCGTCGGTGATGTACAGGTCACTGGACTGCTCGGCGGTGTAGCCGTTGCTCGCCGCCATCTTCTGGCCGACGGCCGCGAACGCGTTGCGGTCGTCGGCGGTCATGCCGGGGGCGGTGTCGTTGTACGTGTAGCCGAAGGGCCACAGCACCAGTTCGCTGTACGTGTGGAAGTCGATGGCCGCCGTGATCTGCTGCTTGCCGCCGACCACCCGGCTGCGCACGAAGTCCGCCACGACCTTCGTCTCGGGCGCGGACTCGGCGGCCCGGCCCCGGTAGGTGTCCGATGACGGGCTGGAGGAGGAGCCGCCGCAGCAGCCCCACTTGTAGGCCCAGTTGCGGTTGAGGTCGGTGCCGATCGCGCTGGAGCCGGAGTTGGGCTGCCGGTTCTTGCGCCAGCTGCGGTACGAGCCGGAGGCGATGTCGTACTCGCCGCCGTCCGGGTTCATGTCCGGCACGATCCACAGCTCGCGGCCGTTGACCGCCTGCGTGATCCGGGAGTCGGAGCCGTAGCCGGCGGCGAACTCGCGGAGCAGGTAGAGCGACATCTCGACGGTCAGGTGCTCACGGGCGTGCTGGTGGGCGGTGAACAGCACCTCGGGCTCGGCCTCGTCGGTGCCCACGTTGTCGCTGACCTTGACCGCGATGATGTCCCGGCCCTGGTACGTCTTGCCGATGACCCGCTTGCTCATGATCGAGGGGTTGGCGGCGATGCGGGCGTCGATCGCCGCCGTCATCTCGGCGTAGTTGTGGTAGCGGGAGTCGGCGGGCGGGAAGTCCTGAACGCCGACGCCGTCCGCCGCGTGGGCGTGCGCCTCGGGCGCGGGCAGGGCCTCCAGGGTGTGCCCGCGCACCCGCAGCTTCTTGGCCTGGGCGGCGTCCGCGGTGATCACGATGCCGTGGTCGTGGATCTCGTCGATCGTCACGCCCGCGCGGGCGATCTCCGTGCGGGCGGCGGGGGTGGTGCGCCCGGCGATCTCGTACTGGAGCACCCGCTCGTCGGCGGCGACGGCCGCGTTCGGGGCGGAGGGCTCGGCGGTGGCCACGGCGGTCGCGGGGGCCGCGAGGCCGAGGCCGAGCAGGACGGCGAGTACGGCGTTGCGTCGGGTCTTCGCCGGCCGGGTTCTCGGCCGGGAGGTCCGTTCGGTGTCGGGTCGCATGCGGCAGTCTCCTGAGTCCGTCGGGGTGGGGGGTGGAGCTGTGCGACGGGCACAGAATGGAGCCATGTCATGAGCGGGTCAAGATAGGGCTTCCGGCCATGATTCACCCGGCCCGGGTGAACGACAGTGGGCGCACGGGGGCCCGTCAGGGCTTGACCTCAACCGGACTTGAGCCCGGAGGGTGGCCCCCATGACTCACCGGCCGGGGCGAACTGGCCACGTACACCGGCCCGCCCTCTCCGCCCCGGGGGCCCCGGCGACGACCGGACCGTGATCCGTCCCGGTGCTCCCGAACCCTTTTCACGACGGGCCGCCCGCACCCGCCTCCGCCCGCCCGCACACCCCCAGGCTGCACCAACGGCGTCGCCCGCCCGCGTCGAGGAAGAGCCACCCGCAGCCCTCGCCCGGGCAGGCCCGGACGGTGAGGCGGCGCGGGTCGGCGAGCAGGTCCGCGGCGCGCTGGGCCACGGCGTGCAGCGGGAGCCGGGGCCCGGCGTCCGGGTGCGGGGTCCAGCGCCCGAGGCCGTCCTCGCCCCGCACGAAGACGGCCTGGCGCATGGCCTCCTGGACCACCTCGGCGACCCGGCCGAAGGCACCGTTCCGCCCGCCCCCGCCCGGCTCCTCGACGAGACAGCCGTACAGCGCGCTCCGGAACTCCCGCGCCCTCTCCAGGGCTGCGCTCGCCTCCTCGGGCCGCTCCTGGGCCCCCCGCAGCAGCCGGGTGACCGTACGGTCGTCGACGAGGTCCAGGTGCCCCGCCCAGACGGCGAGGGTGCGGTAGCCGCGCAGCCACTCCGAGCCGGGCCGCCGCTCGCCGCCCCAGCCCGCGTAGGTGTTGCAGAACTCCAGGGCCGGATCCCCGCTGGTGTTCCACGGCAGCCACTCCCCCCGCACCCGGACGGCGTACGTGGGCGTCGCGGTCCGCCGCAGGTCCGGGTCGTCCCGGCGTACCCGGTCGTACAGCGTGCGCAGGTCCCGCCCCGGTTCGGCGTCGAAGGCGGACCGCAGGGTGCCGCGCGCGGCCCGGTAGAGCCGGAGCGCGTCCGCCGAACGCCCGCTGCGGTGCAGGGCGAGCATGGCGTCCGCGACGAGGCGTTCGCGTTCTGGGTGCTCCTCGGCGAGCGGCGGCAGTTCGGCGGCGACGCGCTCGTGTTGCCCCATCGAGAGCAGGAGCCCGGCGCGTTCCTCCGCCGCCGACAGCCGCAGCTCGGCGAGGCGTCGGCCGATCCGGTCGCGCAGGGCCTCGTCCGCGACGTCCGCGAGCAGTTCGCCCCGCCACAGGGCCAGCGCCCGGTCGTAGTGGCGCACCCGCTCCTCGTCGTCCACGGCACCCGCGGCCTCCCGTACGCCGTCCTCGAAGGCCCGGGCGTCGATCAGGTGGTCGTCGGGGCGGAGGAGGTAGCCGTCGTTCCGCGTCTCCAGGCGTACGCCGTCGGGCCCGAGGGAGGCGCGGAGCCGGCCGATGTACGTGTGGACGGTGGACCGCGCCCCGGCCGGGGCCTCGCCGTTCCAGAGCAGGTCGATGAGCCGGCCGGTCGGAACGGCCCGGCCCGCCTCCAGGGCGAGGAGCGCCAGCAGACAGCGTTCCTGACGGCGCAGACCGGCGAGCACCGGCCGCCCGTGGTGGAGGGCGGCGAACGGTCCGAGCAACTGGAGTTCCATCGGGAAAGCATCCGGCCGCCCCTGCCCGCAGGACCACCCCTGAGGACGTCCGGACCTGAGGGCGTCCGGACCTGAGGGCGTCCGGACCTTGAAGGCGCTCCGCAGACTTTCGCGTCGGCTTCACCGTGAGCGGCGGTCAGGTGGTCAGGTGGTCACGCGGCTGTGGCCGAATCACGGTGGTCGTCGCGCGGGGGACCGGAATTACGCTCGGTGGAGCCGAGTTGGACGTCGAGCTTTCCCGGCACGATCGGCAGGAGGAGACGGCTCATGCGTATCGGTTTCACACTTCCGCAGTTCGGGGCGATGGCACGCCAGGTCGAGCACGTGCCCGGATTCGCGCGGCAGGCGGAGGCTCTCGGAGCGGACAGCCTCTGGATCGGCGACCGGCTGCTCGCCCCCGTCCGGCCGACCGTCGGTTACGCGGGAACGGACACCATCCCGCCGGAATTCGACAGCCGCCTCGACCCGTTCGCGCTGATGACCATCGCCGCCACCGTGACCGAACGGCCGCTCATCGGCAGCAACGTACTGAACGCCCCCTGGTATCCCCCGGCCCTGCTGGAGCGGTCCCTCACCACCATCGACCTGCTCAGCAACGGGCGGCTGCTCGTGGGCCTCGGCGTCGGCTGGTCGCCCGAGGAGTACCAGGCGGCCGGTGTCCCCATGGACCAGCGGGGCGTCCGGCTGGACGAGTGCCTCGACGCCATGGAATCCCTGTGGACCGCCGATCCCGCTGATCCCGCCGAGTACCAAGGGCGTTACTGGACCGTTCCGGCCACCCGTACCGGCCTCCGGCCGGCCCGCCGTCCGCGACCGCCGGTCTATCTGGGCGGATGGGCGCCCGCCGCGCTGAGAAGGGTCGCCCGCCGGGCCGACGGGTGGCTGCCCGCCACCGTGCCCGGTGCCGGTGCGTTCGATGCCGCGGCCGTCAACGGTCCACTGGCGCGGATCCGCGGTCTCGCGGAGGAGTACGGACGCGATCCCGCAGCCGTCGACGCCGTGTTGCGCATCAACCCGACAGCGACGGCTTCGCTGGACGACATCGTCACCACGATCGCCCGGGCAGGGAAGGAGACCGACATCGACCACGTCTTCGTCGACCTGATGTACCTCGCCGGGGATGTCGACCATGCGCTGGAACTGGCGGAGAGAGTCCTCAGCGCGGCTCGCTGAGCGGCCCCGGCACCAGAGGGCGCCCGGCAGAGAGCCCGAGGAAGAACTCCCGGACGTCCGCGGCGAACAGTTCCGGCACCTCCATCGCGGCGAAGTGGCCGCCGCGGTCGAACTCCGACCAGTGTCTGATGTCGTACAGCCGCTCGGCCAGCGGTCGCACCGACCGCGTGATGTCGTGCGCGAAGACCGCCACGCCGAGCGGCACCGGGCACGGCTCGCTCCGCCGCGCCGCCTCGCGGTGCAGCCGCGCGGAGGAGGCCGCGGTGGCGGTCAGCCAGTACAGCGATACGTCGGTGAGCAGCCGCTCGTCGCTGACCGGCGTACGCGGGTCCGTCCACTGGGCGAACCGCTCGGCGATCCAGGCCAGTTGGCCGACCGGCGAGTCGGTCAGCGCGTAGCCGATGGTCTGCGGGGTGGCGGCCTGCAACGCCTGGTACGGCGGCCGGTTGGCCATCATCCGCCTGACCTGGTCCAGCCGGGCCTCGTCCGCCGCGGAGAGTTCGACCCCGGCGTCCGGGTCCGGCCGGGTCGGCAGGTAGTTGACGTGCACGCCGACCACCCGCTCGGGGGCCACCGCGCCGAGCGCCGTCGAGATGCCCGAGCCGAAGTCGCCGCCCTGCGCGCCGTACCGCTCGTACCCGAGGCGGCGCATCAGCTCGGCCCAGGCCCGGGCGACACGGGCGATGTCCCAGCCGCGCTCGTGGGTCGGCCCGGAGAAGCCGTAGCCCGGGATGGACGGGATGACGAGATGGAAGTCGCGCGCCAGCGGCTCGATCACGTCGAGGAACTCCAGGAAGGAGCCGGGCCAGCCGTGGGTGAGGATCAGCGCGAGCGCGTCGGGTCGCGGCGACCGGACGTGGACGAAGTGCACGTTCTGGCCGTCGATCCGGGTGGTGAAGTGCGGCAACTCATTGAGCGCGGCCTCGTGCTCGCGCCAGTCGTAGCCGGTGCGCCAGCGGTCGGCCAGCTCCTTGAGCCGCGCCATCGGGAAGCCGTAGTCCCACCCGGCGTCGGTGATCTCGTTGGGCCAGCGGGTACGGGAGAGACGGTCGTTCAGGTCGTCGAGGTCGGCCTGGGGGATGTCGATGCGGAACGGCTTGATCATGGCCACAGCTCCTCATATCGTTGGTCTAGCCAACGTTGGTGAGACCAACCATACGTGGCGATCGTGGGTCTGGCCAACGATTTGTTAGATTGCGTCCGTGGACATCGAAGAGGGGACGCCGCCGCAGCGGCTGCGCGCACTGCCGAGCCGGCTGACCAACCAGGCGGCCCTGGCGGCCAACCGGATCGTGGACCAGGCGCTCGCCGAGGCCGGCGTCCGGCGCTACCACTACGCCCTGCTCGCCGCCTCGGAGGAGTACGGCCCCGCCAGTCAGGCCGCCCTCGGCCGCCGCACGGGCATCGACCGCAGCGACATGGTGGCGACCGTCAACGACCTGGCCGAGAGGCGGCTCGTCGAGCGCGCGCCCGACCCGGAGGACCGCCGGCGCAACACCGTCAGCATCACCGCGGCGGGCCGCCAGGAACTCACCCGCCTCGACCGGCTGCTGGCCGCCGCCCAGGACGCGTTCCTCGCCCCGCTGGGCCAGGCCGACCGGCGGACCCTGACCGACCTGCTCACCCGCCTCGTGGACCATCACCGCGGCGAGCAGGGCTGACCCCGCCGAAGGCCCCCGTGGTGAGTGTCAGGGCTGACACCGCCAGAGGCCCCCGTGGTGAGCGTTTGGTGAGCGCCTCGGCAGATCATCGTCCGGCGGGCCGCAACCCCGGCCTGCCGCACGGACGATCGGGGAGTTCTCATGCGTAAAAGCGTTCTCGGCACGGCTGGTACGGCTTTCGGCACGGCTGGCACGGCTTTCGGCACGGCGTGCGTGACCGTGCTGGCACTCGGTCTCGGCACGGCCCCCGCGACAGCGGCCCCGCCCGCCGCCTCCCAAGGTTCCGGCTGGGAACCGGCCCCTTCCGCCCCCTGGGACGTCCCGGCGGGCGAGCGGTGCGCGTTCCCGGTCCACGGTGAACCGATCGTGGACGACGTGGTCCGCCGCGAACTGCCCCCGCCCGCCGAGGGCGTGACCAGGGCCGCCTACAAGGGCGACCTCGTGATCCGAGTGACGAACAAGGAGACCGGAGCCCACTACGACGCCGACGTGAGCGGCACGGCGCTGGTCGACGTGTACGCCTCCGGGGCCCAGTTCTGGCGGGTGCTCGGCCCGGTGCTGCTCGGCGTGGGCGTGGGAAACCTCGCCCGGGGCCTGTACGTCGTCGACGGCGCGTACACGATCGACATCAGCCCCACCGGCAGCAAGACGGTGGCCGGTCCGGCGGTCAGGACGGACAGTCTCTGCGCCCGGATCGACTGATCCACAGCACCTACTCCCCCAGCTTCCGCCGCAGCGCCGCCCGCTCCGGCTCGGTGCCCGCCGACTCCAGCGCCTCCCGGTACGCCACCGCCGCCTCCCTGCCCCTTCCCAGCCGGGTCAGCAGGTCCCCCCGGGCCACCGCGTACGGCGCGTACGCGCGCAGCCTCGGCTCCCCCGCCAGCGCGTCCAGCAACGCGAGCCCGGCCCCCGGCCCGTCCCGCATCGCCACGGCCACGGCGCGGTTCACCGCCACCACGGGGGACGGGGTGAGGGTGAGCAGGACGTCGTACAGGGCCACGATCTGCGCCCAGTCCGTGGACTCCACGTCCGCCGCCTCGTCGTGCAGGGCGGCGATGGCCGCCTGCACCCCATAGGGCCCGGCGGGTCCGCCGGTCAGCGCCTGGACCACCAGGTCACGGCCCTCCTCGATCATCGCCCGGTCCCAGCGCCCCCGGTCCTGCTCCTCCAGGAGCACCGGCTCGCCCTCCGGGCCCGTCCGCGCGTCGCGCCGGGCGTGGACGAGGAGCAGCAGCGCGAGGAGTCCGGCGGTCTCCCGCTCGGCGGGCAGCAGGCGGCGCAGTATCCGGGCCAGGCGGATCGCCTCTGCCGCCAGGTCGAGCCGCTGGAGACGGGGGCCGGAGCTGGCCGCGTACCCCTCCGTGAACACCGAGTAGACGACCTGGAGCACCCCGGGGAGCCGCTCGGGCAGTTCGCCGGGGCCGGGCACCCGGAACGGGATCCGGGCCTCGCGGATCTTCTTCTTCGCCCGCACGATGCGCTGGGCCATGGTCGCCGTCGGCACGAGGAAGGCGCGGGCCACCTCCGGTGTGGTGAGGCCGGCGAGGCAGCGCAGGGTGAGGGCGGTACGGTCCTCGGCGGCGAGGGCGGGGTGGGTACAGGTGAAGAACAACTGAAGCCGTTCGTCGGCCAGTTCACCGACCCCGGCGCCCGAGGCGGATCCCGCGCCCGGGACGGATCCCGCGTCCGCCGCGGGTGCGACGGGCTCCGCCCGTTCCGCGTCGGCCCGGAGGACGGCGAGCCGGGCCGCGTACGCCCGGTCGCGCCGCAGCCGGTCCACGGCCTTGCGCCGCGCGGTCGTCAGCAGCCAGGCCCCGGGACGGGCGGGGACGCCCTCGGCGGGCCAGTGGCGCAGGGCCGCCTCGATCGCCTCGGACGTCACCTCCTCTGCCAGGTCGAGGTCCCCGAACCGGCGGACGAGGGAGGCGAGCAGCAGCCCGCGCTCCTCCCGGAACACCGCCTCGACGGCGCTCCCGGCCTCCCCCGCCGCAACGCCCTCACGATCCGCCGGGAGGCCCTCCCCCGCCGGGGCGTCCTCGTCCGGGCGGGGGAGGCCCTCCCCTGCCGGGACGTCCTCGTCCGCCACCGCTCTCAGGCCCCGAAGTCCGCGACCGGCCGGACGACGACCGCGCCGCCGTCGCGCGAACCGGGACAGCGCGCGGCCCAGTCGAGGGCGGCGTCGAGGTCGGGCACGTCGATCACGAGGAACCCGCCCAGCAGCTCCCGCGTCTCGGCGAACGGCCCGTCCGTCACGGTCCGCTCCCCCGTGGGCGAGACCCGCACGGTGGTCGCGGTGACCAGGTCGGCCAGCGACTCCCCGGAGACATGGATCCCCGCGTCGCGTACGGCCTTGTCGTACGCCATCCAGTCCTCGACGGTGCACTGGGGCGCGCCGCCCTGCTCGTCGACGGCCCCGCTGTGGATCAGCAGCATGTACTTCATGATCGGCTCCTGTCGCCTGTCGGGACTCTTGTCCGGTCCCCTGTGGTCACAGCCCTCGGGGCTGCTTACACCATGACGACGAACGGGACCGGCCGCGATCGACACGCCACCGTCATCTTTTTTCGCCCGCTCGACGAGCTGCTCGCCGCCCCGGCGTGACCGCCCGGCGAGCCGGGCTCACGCAGGGGCGGAGCCGCGCCGCAGCGTGAACCAGAAAGTCGGGACCGGGTTCGTCCCGGGTGTCACGTCGGCCAGTTCCCACCCGGTGAACCTGGTCCGGAGTTCGTCCGCCGTCACGCCGGACCACGAGTCGTCGAACGCCCCGGGCCCGTACCCGAACATCAGCAGGCGCGCACCGGGCGCGGCACGGCGGGTGAGGCCGGCCGCGTAGGCGTCACGGCGGTGCGGCGGGATCCCGGAGTAGCAGCTCAGGTCGAAGAACAGGTCGTACGGGCCGGGCACGCCCACCTCGTCGAGTCGGGTGACGTCCCCGCACAGCACCGTGACGTCCGCTCCGGCCGCGTCGGCCTTCCCCCGGGCCTGCCGGACCGCGAGCTCGACCAGGTCGACGGCCGTCACCCGCCAGCCGTGCCGGGCCAGGTACACCGCGTTGGTCCCGGTGCCGCAGCCGAGTTCGAGCGCCCGCCCCGGTGTCAGCGAGCCGGGCCCCTCCACCAGGGCCACCAGCTCGGGCGGTGTGACGCCGCTGTCCCACGGCGGCTCGCCGTCCCGGTAGAAGCCCTCCAACACGCCGCGGACGAAGGCCTCTTGCTCGATCTCGGCAGCAGTCCCGTACTCACTCATCGTGGCTCTCCAAAAGATTAGAGTTCAACTCTAGTGTTCAACTCTAGAGATAAGCTCCGGCCATGGATGCGGTCAAGGGTTCCGACGGGCAGAACGCCAGACGCCCCGGCAAGAGGGACGAGCGCTCGCGGCGTACCCGCGAGAAGATCGTCGCGGCGGCGCTGGAGCTGTTCGTCGCGCAGGGGTACGGGGCGACCAGCCTTCAGGAGGTCGCGGATCGCGCGGGCGTGGCCGTCCAGACCGTGTACTTCGTGTTCCGGAACAAGCGCACGCTGTTCAAGGACGTCGTCGACACGTCCATCGCGGGCGACGTCGAACCGGTCGCCACGATGGACCGCGAGTGGTTCCTCGCGGCGTGCGCCGAGCCGACCGCGGCCGGACAACTGCGCGCCCACGTACGGGGCGTGCGCGACATCCTCGGCCGGGTCGCCCCGGTCATCCCGCTGATCGCGGCCGCGGCGGCCACGGACCCGGAGATCGCCGCGCAGTGGCCCGCCGGCCCCGACCCTCGCTACACCGTTCAGCACGCCGCGGCGGAGGCACTGACCTCCAAGCCCGACGCACGCTCCGACGTCGACACCGCCCGCGCCGCCGACCTGCTGTACGGGCTGCTCAGCCCCGAGCTGTACCTGATCTTCACCCGCGACCGGGGCTGGTCCCCGGACGCCTGGGAGGCATGGGCCTGCACGGCCTTGACGGCGCAGCTCTGCAAGGACCAGGAGCAGACGGCCGGCCCGGACGACTGACCGGCCGCCTCACGCGCCGATCAGGACAGGCTGGTCGACGTACGCACGCGCATCGCGGCACCCCCCGCAGCACCCCGGCACGGACGACCGGAAGGCCCGGTCGCAGTCGTCGCAGTTCTGGAGCGGGACGACGGGCACGGCGGCGGGAAGGGGCGGCGGGAGCAGTGCGGCGAGCCGGTGGCGCAGCAGTTTGGCCGGGTGCCGGAGGGGAACGGGCGGATCATCGGTGATCGCCGCCCGTACGGCATCCGCCCGCGCCCCGCGCTCCAGCCAGGCGGCGACCCCGGGAACGAGCCCGCGTACGTCCTCCTCGGAGAGGAGAAACACGGGCGCGGCCCGTGGGAGCCCGGCGAGCAGATCGGCCGCCGCCGCGTACAGGGCCTCGGTGGGCTGCTGCGGGACGGGCAGCGGCAGGCGCGGCTTACGGGGAGCGGTGGGGGTCGGTACGAGGC
>NZ_JAFEUF010000099.1 GCF_016901035.1 Streptomyces durocortorensis | reverse complement strand
CCACGGTACCGGTCGAGGCGGGCGGGGCGTCCGGGGTGCCCGGGTCCGCTTCCGTGGTGCCCGTGGCGCATCCGGCGAGGACGGCGGCGGCGACGAGGTCGAGGGTGAGGCGGCGGGCGCGCGGGCCGGACGCCTCACGGAAGGCGACGCGGGGGCCGGGAACGGTGGAGGCGGCGCGCGGGGCGGACGCCTTACGGAAAGCGGCGCGCGGGCCGCCGGTGCCGGTCATGCGGCGGCTCGCAGCTGGGCGGCCAGCTCGGCGAAGCCGCGTCGTTCGGCGTGGGCGAGCGGGGTCACCCCGTCGCCGTCGGGCAGGTCCGGGCTCGCCCCGGCCGCGAGCAGCAGCTCCACGACCTGCCGGTGCGCGAGCCCGCCCTCGCCGAGGATCACCGCCTCCAGCAGGGCGGTCCAGCCGAGCCGGTTGACGTGGTCGACGTCGATGTCGGTGACCCGCAGCACCTCCCGTACGTACGCGACATGGCCGCGCTCGCTCGCCGGGATGAGGGAGACGCCGCCGAACCGGTTGCGCAGGGTCAGGTCCGGCCCGGCCGGCAGCAGCACGTGCAGCATCGGGACGCTGCCGGTGACTCCGGTGGCCAGCCACGGGGAGTCCTCGCGCCGGTCCTGGGCGTTCGGGTCGGCCCCGGCTGCCACGAGCAGCCGGCCCGCCTCGACGTGGTCGCCGAGGACGGCGAGGAGCAGCGGCGTACGCAATTCCTCGTCGCGGACGTCGACCCGGGCGCCGCCCTCGATCGCGGTGCGCACACGGTCGGTGTCGCCGGTGCGTGCGGCGGTGAGCAGGTCGTGATCGAGGGCGTTCATGGGTACTCCGTTCGTCGGTCGTGCGGGGTGGCTACCGAGCGAGCGAGGCGACGCCCGCCTGGGCGAACTTCTCGTCGAGGTCGCCGCTGGGTGCGCCGGCCACGCCGATGCCCGCCACCGGGGCGCCCTTGACCTGCACCGGAGCGCCGCCGCCGAGGAACAGGGTGCCAGGGATGTCCTTCAGGTTCGGGGTCTGCTCCAGGCGCTTGACCAGCTCGGAGGTCGGGGCGTTCCAGGAGACGGCGGTGTACGCCTTCTTCACCGCGGACTCGGGCGACTGCGGGCCCGCGCCGTCGCCGCGCAGGGAGACGATGGTGTTGCCGTTGCGGTCGACGACCGCGACGGAGACCCGCTGGTTCTCCTTCTTCGCCGCGTCCAGCGTGGCCTGCGCGGCCTTGGTGGCGGCGGCGACGGTGAGGTGCGTCGTCTGCTGGAGGTTGCGGTTGCTGGTGTCCGCCTTGACCGCGGCGGCGGGGGCGGCCGCCGGGGAGAAGGCGCTCGCGGACATCGCGCCGAACGTGCCGGCCCCGAGGGCGGCGACGACGACGGCGCCGGTGACGACACGGGTGCGCAGCGACAGCTTCTTCATGGTGGCTCCTTGGTGATCCGGGTCGGCCCGGTGGCGTGGGGTGCGAGGCGGACCGGAGTGGTCCGGGCCGTTTCGCTCTGGTATCGATCCTCCCGGCGGAACCCGCCCCGTACGGTCGACGTACCGGCTGGAAGCGGCGCGCGGGACGGTCGACGCCCCCGTCAGCCGATCGGTTGATGCGGGGGTGGCCGGATCGGGTCACCATGGAGGGGTTTACGCAGGTCAGCGACGGAATGAGGTACGGGGTGGAGCACCGCAGCGGTTCGCCGGACCACGGCCCCGGTGTCGTCCCGGACGCGGAGGCCGCGGCCGAGGGCTCCGGGATCTCCGGGGCCGCGGCCGACGGCACCGGGGTCGCCGGTTCCGAGGCCGGGAGCCCCGGCGTCGTCCCGGATCCGGAGGGGGCCGAGAGCCCCGGGACCGCCGGATCCGACCCCGACGCCCGCTGGCTCGCGCTCCTCATGCACGCCGCGTTCTTCCTGCTTCTCGGCGCCTCGCTGACCCGGTTCCTGATGCGGCACCCCGGCGAGGACCGCACCCCGTGGATCATCGCCCTGTCGATCACCCTGGCGGTGCTGTACCTCCTCGGCCCCGTCCTCGGCTCGCGCCCCACCCCGCGCCGGCTCACCTGGCTCGGGGTGCTCGTCGTCGTCTGGATGGTGCTGGTCGTCCTGGCGCCGAGCTTCGCGTGGTGCGCGGTGCCGTTGTTCTACACGGGGCTGCGGATCCTGCCGCCGCGCGCGGCACTCGCGCTGGTCGCCCTGCTCACCGTGTTCGTCGTGGCCGCGCAACTGCGCCTGGCCGACGGGTTCGACCCGAACCTGGTCCTCGCCCCGCCCGCCGGCGCCGCCGTGGCGACGGCGGTCTTCGTCCATATGCAGCGCCAGGCGGTACGCCAGCGGGAACTGGCGGCCCGACAGCGCGAGCTGATCGACGACCTGCTGCGGACCCGCCGCGAACTGGCCGCCACCGAACGGCGCGAGGGCACCCTCGCCGAGCGCCAGCGGCTCTCCATGGAGATCCACGACACCCTGGCGCAGGGCCTGTCCAGCCAGCAGATGCTGCTCCAGGCCGCCGACCGCACCTGGAGCGCCGACCCTGACGCGGCCCGCCGCCATGTCCGTACGGCCACCGGCATCGCGGAACGCAACCTCGCCGAGGCCCGCCGCTTCGTCCACGACCTGGCCCCCGCCGACCTGGCGGAGGGCGGCGGCCTGGAGGCGGCCCTGCACGCGCTGGCGGCCCGCGAGAGCGCCCAGGCGGAGGGCGCGCTCACCGTCCACTGCCATGTGGAGGGCACCCCGCACGCCCCGCTGCCGGACCGGGTGCAGTCCGCACTCCTGCGCATCGCCCAGGGGGCCCTGGCCAACGTGCGGGAGCACTCCGGGGCGACCGCCGCCGGGCTGACCCTGACCCACCTCGACGACCGGGTGGTCCTGGACATCGGCGACAACGGCCGGGGTTTCACCGCGGAGCCCGAGGGTGTACGTCGCGCCGGCACCGTACGCGGGCACGGGCTTCCGGCGATGCGGGCCCGGGTGCGGCAGCTCGGCGGAACGCTCACCATCGAGTCGGCGCCGGGCGAGGGCACCGTGCTCTCCGCCGAGGTTCCGCTCACCACCACGGAGGACCCCACATGACCGAGGCATCCCCGTCCCCCGCCCGCGTCCGCATCCTGCTCTGCGACGACCACGTGGTCGTCCGGGCCGGGCTGCTCGCGCTCCTCGGCAGCGAACCGGACATCGAGGTCGTCGGCGAGGCGGGCAGCGGCGAGGAGGCCGTGGTGCTGGCCGCCCGCCTCACGCCGGACGTCGTCCTCATGGACCTCCAGCTCGGCGAGGGCATCGACGGCGTCGAGGCGACCCGCCGCATCGCGGCCGACGGCACGGTCCACGTCCTGGTGCTGACCACGTACGACACCGACGCCGACATCACCCGCGCCATCGAGGCGGGGGCGACCGGCTATCTGCTGAAGGCGGAGCGCCCGGAGGAGCTGTTCGCCGCGATCCGGTCCGCCGCCCAGGGCCGCACCACGCTCTCCGCCCCCGTCGCCAGCCGGGTGATGGCCCGGATGCGCAGCCCCCGCCCCAGCCTCACCGACCGCGAACGCGACATCCTGGCCCAGCTCTCCCAGGGCCTCGGCAACCGGGACATCGCCCGGGCGCTGTTCATCAGCGAGGCCACGGTCAAGACCCACCTGGGCCGGATCTACGACAAGCTCGGCGTCGACACCCGCGCGGGCGCGGTGTCGGTGGCGAAGGAGCAGCGGCTGCTGCCGTAGAGCACGGGCCCGGGTACGGGCACGGGGGCGGTACGGGCACGGGTGATGTCCCGGAACATTCGTCCAAGACAGGAGCCTCGAATTCGGCGACCGTAGGGGCATGCGCAGACATCACGTGGGCGCCGCCCCCTTGGATCGCGATGCCGAGAACGGCTGGGAGGTCACCGGCCTCCTCGGCGGCACATCGCTGGACGGCGTCCGGATGGCCGGATTCCGTGACGGCGCGGGGGCCGGACTGGACATGCAGGTGCTCCCCCAGCCCGCCGTGGTCGTCGTCCTCGCTGTCGGGGAGGCCCGGATGACGGTGGAGAGCGCCGACGGGCCCCGGCCCCTGAGGAGCTTCGTCGCCTCGCTGTCGCCCGGCCCCGCCCGTATCCGGGGCGAGGGCGTCGAGTGTGTCGAGGTGAACCTGTCGCCCCGGGCCGCCCACGCGCTGCTGGGGGTCGCCCCGCGCGAGCTGGAAGGCTCAGTCAACGGGCTCGAAGACCTGTGGGGGCGGCACGCACGACGCCTCGGCGAGCAGGTGACGGACGCGACGACGTGGCAGGAACGCCTCGCCCTGACGGACGCGTTCCTCGCGGGGCGGGCTGCGGAGGCACCGCCCATGTGGCCCGAGGTCGCCGCCGCCTGGGACACCATCGTGGCCCGCCGGGGCCGGGTGCGGGTCGCCGACCTCGCCGCGTCCTTCGGCTGGAGCCGTAAGCGGCTGTGGTCCAGGTTCACCGACCAGATCGGCGTCACCCCGAAGCGGGCCGCCATGCTGGTCCGCTTCGACCACGCGGCCCGGGCGCTCTGCGCGGGCGGGAACGCCGGTGATGTCGCCCTGGCCGGCGGATACGCCGACCAGTCCCACCTCCATCGCGATGTGCTGGCCCTGGCCGGATGCACCCCGGGCGAGCTGGCCGGCAGAGCCACGTCCGCCGGCTGACCCGTACACCCATCACCACGCCCGGCCCCGCACACACGTGCCCGCGCCGGTGCACAAACGCGCCCGAACGAGCAGAACAAGAGAGAGGTATCACCCATGACGAACCCCGAGGCCACACTGACGGACCCGACCGACCGCGATCTGATCGCCCGGCTCGCGTTCGGGAGCATGGCGGCCCAAACCCTGCGTGCGGCCATCCGGTTGGGCGTGCTGGAGCTGGTGGGCGACACGCCTCGTCACGCCGCCGAGGTGGCCGCCGAAGCCGGAGCCGAGGCCCAGCCCATGACGCGGCTGCTCCGCGCGCTGACCGGGCTCGGCCTGCTGCGGGAGGTCTCCCCCGACTCCTTCTCGGCGACCCCCGCCGGCGCGCTCCTCCACCCCGAACGCCCCGACTCGCTCGCCTCGTTCGTCGGCATGTTCACCGAGCCCGCGATCGTCCGCGCCTGGGAGCACCTGGACGACAGCGTCCGCACCGGCGAGATCGCGTTCGACTCGGTCTTCGGCACCGACTTCTTCAGCCATCTCGCCCAGGACCCCGAGCTGTCCTCGGCGTTCAACGCGGCGATGAGCCAGGCATCGTCCGAGACCGCCGCCGCGCTGCCGCACGCCTTCGACTTCGGCCGGTTCACCGCGGTCACGGACGTCGGCGGGGGCGACGGAACCCTGCTGGCCGCTGTACTGGCCGCGCATCCGGGCCTCAAGGGCGTCGTCCTCGACACGGCGGAGGGCCTGGCCGAGGCCCGGAACACGATGGCGCGGGACGGGCTGGAGGGGCGATGCTCCCTGGTCGCCGGAGACTTCTTCCATACGGTCCCCGGGGGCTCGGACCTCTATCTGGTGAAGAGCGTCCTGCACGACTGGTCGGACGACCAGGCGGTCACGATCCTGCGCCACTGCCGCGAGGTGCTGCCGCCCGGAGGCCTCGTACTGATCGTGGAGCCCGTGCTTCCCGAGGTCGTCGACACCACGGCCGACGTCACCGACGGCGGCATCACCTACCTGAGCGACCTCAACATGCTGGTGAACGTGGGCGGCCGGGAGCGCACCCGCGCGGACTTCGAGGAGGTGTGCCGCCGCGCCGGCCTGACCCTCACCTCCGTCACCCCGCTCGCCGGGGCCGCACCGTTCGCCCTCGTCGAGGCCGTGGCCGCCTGACAGGACGCGAGATCCCCGGCGTGGAGCGGGCGGTCAGCCGCCGTCGAGCACCGCGCCGGCGGTCGGCGCGGTGACCGCCCGCTCGAAGTCGGGCACATATGCGTCCGGCAATCCCGAAGCGCTTCACCCGTTCGTGGCGGCCCACCCCGAACAGGCATGACACCATCGATCCGTGCTCGACATCGGCTACTCCCTCTCCCGCCGCTTCCCCGATCCCCCGCAGACCGACTACCGCCGCGCGGACGTCCGGGCGCTGCGGCACGATCTGTTCTCCGGCGACGTCTACCTCGCCGACACCAAGGCGGACCGCGAGCTGTCCACAGCCTGGGGATGGGTGCCGGTGCTCGACTTCGCGTGGGCGCTGTGCGACATCGTCGAGCAGATCGACCAGGACCCGCGCGGCAACCGCTCGCACCGGCGGCAGTACGCGGAGCTGGACTTCACCGAGTCCTCGGACGTCATGATCTTCGAGCGGCGCTTCGGCTGGGTCGACGTCGAGGCGGACTGGATGCCCGGCGAGGAGCCCCCGCTCACCTTCAGCCACTCCCTCCTGCGCCGCGAGGCCCGCGACTTCCTGCACGACCTGATCGCCGACCTGGCCGACCTGCACGACGGCCTCGCCGACAACCCCGTGGTCTGGGACCTCCAGGCCCGCTTCCCCCGCCTCTGACCGGGGCCGGACCCCTCACGCCTCCACCCGCACCCCGATCTGCGCCGCGAACGCCGGCGCCAGCTCCATCAGCTGCGCCGGGCTGATCACCGCGCCCGCCAGCCGGTCCACGCCCCGGGCGATGTCCAGCTCGGCGACCGCGCGCAGGTCGACCGACTCCATCCGGGCGCTGCTGAAGTCCGCCCGCTTCAGCACGCAGTCCCGGAACTCGACCCGGACCAGGTGCGCGTCCCCGAAGTCCGGCTCGGACAGCACGCAGCCCTCGAAGACGACGTCCTTCAGCCGGGCCTTCCGCAGATTCAGGTAGTCGATCTTGCCGCCCCGCACCACCACCCGCTCCAGCACCGCCCCGTGCAGCTGCACCCCGCCCAGGCGGGCGTCCACCACCTCCACGTCCCGCAGCGACGCCTCCGCGAGGTCCGTGCCCACGCCCCGTACGCCCGTGAGCACCGCGTCGATGAAGCGGGCCCGCGCCAGCTCCGCACGGTCCAGGGCGCAGCCGTCCAGGGCGCAGTCCATGAACCGGGCTCCCCGGCCCGACGCGTCCGCCAGGTCCGTCCCGTCGAACCGCACCCCGTCGTAGTCCCCGTCCGGCTCCAGGCCGTCCCCGTCCCACGGAACGAGCGGGGGCAGCCGCACCTCCGGCCGCCGCGCCGCCGTCACGCCCGTGGTGCTCTTCTTCCCGCCGCCCGCTTTCCTGCTCCTGCTGCTCGCTGCCATGCCCCTCATCGTGACGCACACCACTGACAACGCCCCGCAGCCGATGTCACAAGCGGCCACCCCCGATCCGTCGCATCTTCAAAGAAGCGAAGGAGATCCAGCCATGGGACTCATGGGAAACCCGGGACACATCCACGTCGTCGGCGGCGGGCTCGCCGGGCTCACCGCCGCGATCACCGCCGCCGAATCCGGTGCGCGCGTCACCCTGCACGAGGGCCACCGGACCCTCGGCGGCCGGGCCAGGACCGCGGACGGGCCGTACCGCGCCAACGAGGGCCCGCACGCCCTGTACCGGCGCGGGCCGCACTGGACCTGGCTGGCCCGGCGGGGTCTCGTCGGGCCCGTCGTCCCCGTACCGCCCCTCGAAGGCCTCCGTTTCCGCTTCCGCCGCGCGGGGGCCGCCCGCCGGACCCCGCCCGTGGCCCTGCTGCGGCTCGCCCGCCGGGATCCCCACACGGCCCCGGTGGACGGCACCTTCCGGGAGTGGGCCACCGGCCAGGTCGGCGAGGACGGGGCCCGGGCCGCCGCGAACTTCGCCGCCACCGCGCTCTTCCACCACGACCCCGGCGCGCTCTCCGCCCGGTTCGTCCAGGAGCGGTTCCGGCGTCTCGCCTCGTTCCCGCCCGAGGCCCGCTACCCGGTCGGCGGCTGGGCGTCGCTCGTCGAGCGGATGGCCGCGCACGCCCGGGGCCTCGGGGTCGTGGCCGAGACGGGCGCCCGCGTCGACACCCGTACGCTCGGCGAGCTGGCCCGTACCGGACCGGTCGTCGTCGCCACCTCCCTCGACTCCGCGCGCGTCCTCCTCGACGACGCGTCCCTCACCTGGGAGAGCGGCCGCACCGTCCTCGTGGACCTGGCGCTGCGTACCCGGCGCGGCGACGCGTTCGTCGTGTCGGACCTGGACGCGCCCGGCTGGCTCGAACGGTTCACCGCCCAGGACCCCGGCCTCGCCCCGGCCGGTGAGCAGCTGCTCCAGGGCCAGTTCCCGGTCGGCCCCGACGCGCGCAAGGCCGAGGGGGCCGCCCGCGCCGAGGCCCTCCTCGACCTCGGCTTCCCCGGCTGGCGGGAGCGCACCGCCTGGCGCTCCGAGGCGCTCGCCGACGGCCGCACCGGGGCCGTCGACCGCCCCGGCACCACCTGGCGGGACCGGCCCTCCGTCGTCCGGGGCGACGGGATCTTCCTGGCGGGCGACCAGGTGGCCGCCCCCGGGCTCCTGAGCGAGGTCTCCTTCACCAGCGGCCTCGAAGCCGCGATGCTCGCCCTGAGGGCCGCCGGGCAGCGCTCCCGGACAGAGGCCCGGGACCGGGGTTGACCTCAACCGGACTTGACGTACGAGGGTGGGGCGCAGTCCCGCCGCAGCGGTGGGGAACGCCGGACCAGCCAATCCTGGGAGCCCGCCATGTACGCCGTACGCCTGCACGCCTTCGGCCCTGCCGAGAACCTCGTGTACGAGAAGGCCGAGGACCCCGCCCCCGGCCCCGGCCAGGTCCGTATCGCCGTCGCGGCGGCCGGCGTGCATCTTCTGGACACGGTCCTACGGGAAGGGGAGAGCGGCCCCTACCCGGCGCCCGTCGGCCTCCCGACCGTTCCGGGCCGCGAGGTCGCCGGGACCGTCGAGTCGGTGGGCGAGGGCGTCGACGGCGAGTGGCTCGGCAAGCGGGTCGTCGCCCACATCGGCATGGCGCCGGGCGGGTACGCCGAACTCACCGTCACCGAGGCCGACCGGCTCCACGAAATCCCCGAAGGGCTCGACGCCACCGGGGCCGTCGCGATGATCGGCACCGGCCGCACCGCCCTCGGTGTCCTCGGGTTCACCCCGCTGGGCCCGGCCTCCGTGGTCGTCGTCACCGCGGCGGCGGG
Organism: Streptomyces durocortorensis; assembly: GCF_016901035.1. GTDB lineage: Bacteria > Actinomycetota > Actinomycetes > Streptomycetales > Streptomycetaceae > Streptomyces > Streptomyces durocortorensis. The sequence goes on along the minus strand of NZ_JAFEUF010000099.1, from coordinate 15,363 downwards.
CGGGATCGGCACCCTCCTCGTCCAGTACGCGAAGAGCGCCGGGGCCACAGTGATCGCGCTGGCCGGAGGGCCCGCGAAGGTGGCGCGGGCGACGGACAACGGGGCCGACCTCGCCCTCGACTACACCCGCCCCGACTGGCCGCGGGAGGCCCGCGCGTATCTCGACGCGAAGGGCCTGCGGGCCACCGTCCTCTACGACTCCGTCGGCGGGACCACCGCCCGCGCCGCCGTCGACCTCCTCGGCCCCGGCGGGCAGCACGTCGTCTACGGCTGGTCCGGCGAGGGCCTCGGCGCCGGGGGCCCGCTCACCTTCACCGCCGAGGAGCTGGCCGAACGCTCCATCACGTCCGGGTCCGCCCTCGGGCCGGAGATGATCGAGCGGGGCGGCGGCCTGCGCGCCCTGGAGACCCGCGCCCTCGCCGAGGCGGCCGCCGGCCGGCTGCGACCCGCCGTTCAGCGCTTCCCGCTCGCCGAAGCCGCCGCCGCGCACCGCGCGCTGGAGACCCGGGGCACGATGGGCAAGGTGATCCTGGAGCCGTGAGTCAGGCCTCCGCGCCGCCGGCCCCGAGGCGCGCCAACGCCCCGTCCGTCAGCCGGTACACCGTCCACTGGTCCTGCGGGCGCGCACCCAGTGACTCGTAGAACGCGATGGACGGGGCGTTCCAGTTCAGCACCGACCACTCCAGCCGCCCGTAGCCGCGCTCCACGCAGATCCGCGCCAGCTCCGTCAGCAGCGCCCTGCCGTGGCCGCCGCCGCGCCGGTCCGGGCGGACGTACAGGTCCTCCAGGTAGATGCCGTGCACTCCGCGCCAGGTGGAGAAGTTGAGGAACCACAGGGCGAAGCCGATCACCTCGCCGCCGCCGTCGTCATCGGCCGTCGCGACGTGCGCGTACGCGGCGGGCCGGTCACCGAACAGCGCTTCCCTCAGCTGCTCCTCGGAGGCGACGACCTCGTCGAGGGCCTTCTCGTACGCGGCGAGTTCCCGCACGAGGGAGTGCAGGACGGGGATGTCGTCAGGGGTGGCGGTACGAATCATGAGCGCAGCCTAGACAGCGCGCGGGCGGCCCGGCATCGCGTTTCCGCAGGCCCCGGCCGACCTGTTGTCCGCCCCGGGCCCCGGCCTCCACAAGGCTTCAGCCGCCCGGGCCGCCCAGCCGCCCACCACAGCCCCCTCACCGCCCCAGCAACCGCCGCGCGATCTCAGCATGGTCCGGGGAGACACGCCCCTCCCCGCTCCCGGCCGCCCACAGCCCGTTCTGGAGCACCCGGCCCAGCGTCCAGGCCCGCGCCCGCTCCCGGTCCCGCTCCAGGCCCAGCGCCTCCGTCAGCGCGTCGAACCGCCACACCACCTCCTCCGCGTCGAAGAGGTTGTCCAGCGCCGGGAACAGCTCGAAGCCCGGATCCCCCGCCAGCGGCTTCGTGTCGAGCGCCACCCACTCCCCCGCCCGCCCCGCGTCCGCGCGCCCGGCCAGGATGTTGTCGTAGTGCAGGTCCCAGTGCAGCAGCCGGTCCCCCGGCTCCCCCGCGACCTCCCGTACCGCCGCCGCGCAGTCCGCGAGCAGCCTCCGGTCCGCCGCGTCGGGCAGCAGGCCCACCCGCTCCGGCACCGCCGCGAGCATCCGCTCCGCCACCCCGCCCAGCGTGCGCAGCCCGTCCGGCGCGGGCACCGCCACCAGCCGGGCCAGCACCGCGCCCAGGACCTTCACCGCCTCCCGCACATCGGCCTCACCGGACAACGGCCGCCGCTCGTCGAGCCGTTCCAGCAGCAGCGCACCGCTCTCCGGGTCGTGGTCGAGCAGCTCCACCGCCCCCGCGCCCGCCGCCGACCAGGCCCGCAGCGCGACCGGTTCGTCCGCCGTCTCCTCGTCCACCGCCTGGAGCTTCAACGCGGCGGGCCGCCCGTCCGCCTCCCGCACCACCGGCAGGACCAGCGCGCACATCCCGTACATCGACGGGCCGTCCGGCCGCAGCCCCCACCGCTCCAGCAGCCGCGCGGCGAGGTCCGGCAGTCCGGCGACGAAGACCCGCCCGGCGGCTCCGTTGAAGCGGGACTGGGTCGCGGCGAGTTCCTCGGGAATGTCGATCACGCACCCGATCCTAGGAAGGAGGGGGCCGCGAGGGAGGCGGACGCAGAAGACGAAACGGCTCCGCGCGCAGTAACGTCCCGCCACACGTACGCTCGGCATCTCACCGGACCGGGCAGGGACACCAGGGGCATCATGAGCACCGTCAGTACCGTCGTCGGCGGCATATCGTTCTGGTACGCGCAGGAGGGCACCCCCGCCCCGCGCGAACCGCTCCCCGGCGACACGAACGTCGACGTCTGCATCGTCGGCGGCGGCTACACCGGCCTCTGGACGGCGTACTACCTCAAGAAGGCCGTCCCCTTCCTCAACATCACCGTCCTGGAGGCCAAGTTCTGCGGTTACGGGGCCTCCGGCCGTAACGGCGGCTGGCTGTACAACGGCATCGCCGGCCGCGACCGGTACGCCAAACTGCACGGCCACGAGGCCGCCGTACGGCTCCAGAAAGCGATGAACGAGACCGTGGGCGAGGTCGTCAGGGCCGCCGCCGAGGAGAAGATCGACGCCGACATCCACCAGGGCGGCGTCCTGGAGGTGGCCCACACCCCGGCCCAGCTCGCCCGCCTCAAGGACTTCCACAGCGTCGAGATCGCCTTCGGGGAGACCGACCGCATCCTGCGCGGAGCCCGTGAGACCGCCGAGCGCATCCACGTCACCGGGGGCGTCGGCTCCACCTGGACCCCGCACGGCGCCCGGCTGCACCCGGCGAAGCTGGTCAAGGGCCTCGCGGACGCGGTGGAGGCGCTCGGCGTCACCATCCACGAGTCGACCCCGGTCACCGAGATCAAGCCCAAGCACGCCGTCACCCCGTACGGCACGGTCCGCGCCCCGTACGTCCTGCGCTGCACCGAGGGCTTCACCGCGAGCCTCAAGGGCCAGAAGCGCACCTGGCTCCCGATGAACTCCTCCATGATCGTCACCGAGCCGCTGCCCGCCCGGATCTGGGACGCGATCGGCTGGGAGGGCCGCGAGACCCTAGGCGACATGGCCCACGCCTACTTCTACGCCCAGCGCACCGCCGACGACCGCATCGCCCTCGGCGGCCGCGGCCACCCGTACCGCTTCGGCTCGGCCACCGACAACGACGGCCGCACGCAGCCCGCCACCGTCACGGCCCTGCGCGACCTGATGGTCCGGCTCTTCCCCGTCACCGCGGGCGCCCACGTCGACCACGCCTGGTCGGGCGTCCTCGGTGTGCCGCGCGACTGGTGCGCCACCGTCACGCTCGACCGCTCCACGGGCCTGGGATACGCGGGCGGTTACGTCGGCTCGGGCGTCGCCACCGCCAACCTCGCCGCCCGCACCCTGCGCGACCTGATCCAGCAGGACTCCGGCCAGGCGGGCCCCACCGACCTGACCACCCTGCCGTGGGTGAACCACAAGGTCCGCCGCTGGGAGCCGGAGCCCTTCCGCTGGCTCGGCGTGCACGGCATGTACGCGGCCTACCGCGCCGCCGACCGCCGCGAGACCACCTCGCCGCGCCCCGGAACGGACCCCATCGCGAAGGCGGCGGACCGCATCGCGGGCCGCCGATGAGGCCGGGCTAGGACGCGGGGCGCTCCGCGACCAGCACCCCCACCTTGTCGATGCGGTGCTCGGGGTTGCCGAACCGGTCCCGCCAGAAGTTCCCGGCCGCGTCGTCCTCGGGCGTCGCGCAGGTGGAGACCGTGATCATCGCCCGGGTCGGCTCCGCACCGGGCCGGCCCGGCACCTCGGCCCGCTGCTCGGCGAGCGAACGCTCGCTGCGGAAGGAGGTCTGCCGGGTCGCGGTGATCTCGTAGGTGTAGCGGGTGCCGTCCTCCGTCACGTACACGGAATCGCCCTGCTCCAGCTCCGGCAGGTCACGCAGCACCCCTCCGGCGCTCAACCGGTGCGCGGTGACGAGGTAGTTGCCGACATCGCCCGGCCCGACCCCGCCGTCCTCCCCGTACGGGCTGGCCGCGACGCCCCGGTCCTGGATCCGGCTGCCGGGGCGGTCGTCGGTCGTCCCCTCGTACGGCACGACGTCCAGGTCCTCGACGCCGATGGCGGGAAGGGCGAGGACGGCGGTCGTGGTCCGGGGATCGGTGCGGTCGCCCGGGACGGCCGGGGCGAAGGCGGTCGTCAGCAGGACGGCGGCGCCGGCACAGGCCGCAGCCGGGAGGAACGTACGTGTACGGAGTCGACGGCGGCGCATGAGCATCCCCATCCCGGATCGGGGCCCGCACCTCCAGTAGACCAGGACCCCGCCGGGAGCGCCCGGGGATCAGTCGCGGGGCCAGGGACGCCCGTCGAGGCGTTCGATGGAGAGGTTCAGCCTGCTGAGGGAGGCGGCGAGCTGCTCCGCCTCCTCCGGCGTCCAGTCGGCGAGGACCTTCGCCAGGCCCGCCACGTTCCGCGACCGGTCGCTGTCGAGGCGGCGCGCGCCCTCCTCGGTGATGGCGAACTTGCGGGCGATCCCGCCGTCGGGGTCCGCGATGCGCTCGACGACCCCGGCCCGCAGCATCGCGGCGGTCTGCCGGTTGAGCGTGGAGGCGTCCAGGCCGAAGGCGTCACCGAGCTGGCCGATGGACATCGGGCCCTCCGCCCGGATCCGGCTCAGCAGGATGTAGGCGGAGCGGTCGAGCCGCCACTCCACGCGCGGGGTGAGCAGGTGCATGTACCGGCCGAGCAGCATCGTCTCGCGTTCGATCCGGTCGATGGGCTTGTCCACGCGCGCTTCCGCTCTCCTTCGTCTCTTCCTGCGTTCGTTTCTTCCTGCGTTCACCAGGCCTATCACGATAGATGTGCATGATGCACATGCTATGCATGATGCACATTCCATGTATCTTGCATAGCTGGACACCGAAGGCGCGTCGACCCGCCCGGAAGGGCGAGAGGGAGCAGTACCCGTGGAGAGTTCACCCCCCGCACCCCGCCCGGGAGGCGTGGTCGGCATCCTGGCCTTCGCCGGCATCGTGGCGGCACTCACCCAGACCCTGGTGGTGCCGCTGATCGCGGAGCTGCCGAAGCTGTTCGACACCTCCGCGTCGAACGCCTCCTGGGTCATCACCGCCACCCTGCTCGCCGCCGCCGTGGCCACGCCCGTCGCCGGCCGGCTCGGCGACATGTACGGCAAGCGGAGCATGCTGCTGCTCTCGCTCGTCCCGCTGGTCCTCGGCTCGGTGGTCTGCGCCCTGTCCTCCTCGGTGGTCCCGATGATCGCCGGGCGCGGCCTCCAAGGGCTCGGCATGGGCGTGGTGCCGCTCGGCATCAGCCTGCTGCGCGACGTGGTCCCGGCCGAGAAGCTCGGCCCGTCCATCGCGATCATGAGCGCCTCGATGGGCGTGGGCGGCGCGCTGGGCCTGCCGTTCGCCGCCGCCATCGCGGAGAACACCAGCTGGCGGGTGCTGTTCTGGGTGGTCGCCGTGCTGGCCGTCGCGGTCGGCGCGCTGATCCTGGCCCTGGTCCCCGGCGACCGCCCGGCCACCCGCTCCGGGAGCTTCGACCTGCCCGGGGCCGTCGGCCTCGGCGCCGCCCTGATCTGCCTGCTGCTCGCCGTCTCCAAGGGCGCCGACTGGGGCTGGGGCAGCGCCACCACGCTCACCCTGTTCGCCGCCGTCCTGGTGCTGCTGCCCGCCTGGGGCTGGTGGGAGCTGCGGCTGACCGATCCGCTGGTCGACCTGCGCGTCACGGCCCGCCCCCAGGTCCTGATGACGAACACCGCCTCGATCCTGGTCGGGTTCGCGATGTACGCCCAGTCCCTCGTCGTGCCCCAACTGCTCCAGCTGCCCGGGGCCACCGGGTACGGCCTGGGGCAGTCGATGCTCGCGATGGGCCTGTGGATGGCCCCGGCGGGCCTGATGATGATGGCGATGTCCCCGGTCGGCGCGAAGCTCTCCGCCGCCAAGGGCCCCAAGGTCACCCTGGCCGTGGGCAGCCTGCTCATCGCCGCCGGCTACGGCCTGTCCGTACCGCTGATCGGCTCGGACTCCCCGTGGAGCCTGCTGATCGTCACCCTCGTCTGCAACTCGGGCGTCGGCTTCGCGTACGGGGCGATGCCCGCGCTCATCATGGGCGCGGTGCCGCAGTCCGAGACCGCGTCGGCGAACAGCTTCAACGCCCTGATGCGCTCGATCGGCACGTCGTTCGCGGCGGCCGTGATCGGTGTGGTCCTGGCCCGGATGACCACGGACTTCGGCGGCTTCCCGCTGCCCTCGCAGGACGGCTTCCGGGCCGCGATGCTGATCGGCTGCGGAGTCGGCCTCGCGGCGGCGGTCGTCGCCGCGCTCATCCCCGTACGCCCGGCGACCGCACTGCTCCCGCCTGCCGCCGCGACCGGCCCTGCGGGGACGCGCGAAGCCTCGGAAGCACCGAAGGCTTCGCAGACCAAGGCCTGAGCGGTACGGGTACGGGCACGGACGAAGGCTGCGGCCCGGGGTCCGGGGGTCCGGCGGGGTGAACCGCCGGCCCCGGACCCGGGGCCGCATTTCGTACGGTGGTGATACGGGCGTACGTCAGCGGCCCAGCCGAAGCAGCCGCCCCGACCTCGCCGTGGCCACCAGCTCCTCGACCGTGGCGAGCTTCACCCGGGGCCGGCCGTCGCGCCGCCCCCGGTCCCGTTCGGCACGGTCGATCGCGGCCAGGCCCCGGGCGTCCACGACCCGGCGGTTGCGCTGCCGGGCGAGGCGCCGGAACGCCTTGGCGTCACCCGTCGCGGCGGGCAGCGTCCCGGCGACCGCGTCGGCCAGGAGCGTGCCGACCGTCTCGGCCGCGCAGGTGCGGTTGGCGCCGATCCCGCCGGAGGGGCCCCGTTTGATCCAGCCGACCACATAGCTGCCGGGCAGCCCCGCCACCCGGCCGCCCTCGTGCGGAACGGTGCCCGACGCCTCGTCGAACGGCAGCCCGGGGACCGGGAGTCCGCGGTACCCGATGGCCCGCAGCAACAGCCCGGCGCTCAGGTCGGCCGCGCCGTCCCCGTCGCGCTCCCCACCCCCGTCGCGCTGCCCGCCGCCGTCCGTCACGCGTACGGAGCGGACTGCCCCGCCGTCGCCCAGGACCTCCACCGCCTCGGAGTGGAAGCGCAGCACGATGCGCCGCTCACCGCCCGCGGGGGACGCGGCGTCCGTCCGTACCCGCGCGAGCCCCTTGAGCACCCCGGCCCGGTCGCCCGCCCCGGCCGCGTCGATCGCCGCGGCCGTACGCGGGTCGTGGTCGTCCACCACCAGCTCCACGCCCGGCAGATGCTTCAGCGCGAGCAGTTCGGAACGGGTGTACGCGGCGTCCTCGGGCCCCCGCCGCCCCAGCACCACCACCTCCCCCACCCGGCTCGCCCGCAGGGCGTCCAGCGCGTGGGCGGCGATGTCGGTGCCCGCGAGCGCCTCCGGGTCGGCGACCAGGATCCGGGCGACGTCGAGGGCGACGTTGCCGTTGCCCACCACGACCACCCGCTCGGCGGCGGACAGGTCGACGCCCTGCGCGACGGCCTCCGGATGGGCGTTGTACCAGGCCACGAACGCGGTCGCGGAGACACACCCCGGGCTGTCCTCCCCCGGCACCCCGAGCCGCTTGTCCGTGGAAGCGCCGACCGCGTAGATCACCGCGTCATGGTGGGCCGACAGCTCCTCGGCGGTGACGTCCCGGCCCACCTCGATCCCCAGCTGCATCCGCACCCGGGGGTGGGAGTGGAAGCGGGAGAAGGTGTCGCCGACCTTCTTCGTCGCGGGGTGGTCGGGGGCCACCCCGTACCGGACGAGCCCGCCCGCCACCGGCAGCCGGTCGATCAGGGTCACCTCGGCGGCGGTGTGCAGCAACAGGTCCTGCGCCGCGTACATCCCGGCGGGCCCGGTCCCGACCACCGCCACCCGCAGCGGCCCGAAGTCGGACGGCAGGCTGCGCTCGAAGACCGGCTCGCCCCAGACGTGGAAGTTCGGCCCCTCCGCCTCGGGGGCCGGCTCCCCGCCCTCGTAATAGGCGGCGTTGATGTCCGCGTACTCCCGCTGCCCGGCGGACAGCGAGTCCACCGGGAAGATCGCGTCCACCGGGCAGGCGTCCGCGCAGGCCCCGCAGTCGATGCACGCGCGCGGGTCGATGTGCAGCATCTCCGTGGAGCCGAAGGCGCGTTCCTCCGGCGTCGGGTGGATGCAGTTGACCGGGCACACGGCCACGCAGGTGGCGTCGTTGCAGCAGGTCTGGGTGATGGCGTAGGTCATGGCCCCGGCTCAGATCAGGTTCGCGCGCTTGTAGAACGCGAGGGCGGGCTTGGTGAGGAGACGGGCGGAGGCCAGGAAGTCCATCAGCCCCGAACAGCTGGACCGCATCATCGACTTGTGGTGCTCGTTGGCCTTGGCGGCGGCCAGCGCACGCCGCTTGTCGAGCCCGGCCTTCCGGTAGACCTCCGGATTCACCATGCTGGTCACGATGAAGTACGAGGCGACGGCGACGACGAACGCGTTGATCTGCCGCCGCGCCCACCCCGCGCCCTCCAGCCGCTTGAGCGTCTCGTCCCGGGCGAACTTCATGTGCCGGGACTCCTCCACCACATGGATGTTGTTGATGGTGCGGACGAACGGCACGACCCGCTCGTCGCGCATCCAGTCCCGCTGCATCACGTCGAGGACCTCCTCGGCGACGAGGATCGCCGCGTACGCCGCCTCACCGAACGCCAGCGTCTTGAACGCCCGGCCCAGCTCCATCACCGCGCGGCGCGGGCGGTAGTGGGGCGCGCCCAGCTTCTGCGCCCCGCGCGCGAACATGATCGAGTGGCGGCACTCCTCGGCTATCTCGGTCAGCGCCCACTGGAACTCCGCACCGGCCGGGTTCTTCATGTAGATGTCCCGCAGCACCATCTGCTGGAGGATCATCTCGAACCAGATCCCCGTGCTGGCGACCGAGGCCGCCTCCTGCCGGGTCAGCTCCTTGCGCTGCGCCTCGGTCAACTCACCCCAGTAGGCGGTCCCGTAGAGGCTGCTCCACTCCGGGCTAGCGCCGTGGAACTCCTTGTCCAGCGGCGTCTCCCAGTCCACCTCGGTGGCCGGGTCGTACGCCAGCTGCGCGGCCGAGTCGAGCAGCCGCCGCGCGACGTCGTCGCCCTCGGGGCTCTCCTGGACCTTCGACGGAACGGTGCTGCCGGCCATGCTGCGGCTCCTTGGGTCGAGTGCGGTGATCCTTGGTCGTGGTGAGCTGCGGACGACGACGTCCCTGCCGTACGGGGCGGCCGCGCCGGACCTGACACCGGCCGGGCGCCCACCCGCTTGTTAGACGCAAGGTATAACAAGGATCCCGGGCCGCCTACCCCTCGGTAGAAATCGGCCCGGGACCTCACCACATCTCCTCACCCCGCCAAGGTCTTTTTGCGCCAACTACCGAGGATCCTGACCGAACTTGGCGGTCGCCCAGAAGTAGCCGAGCACCACGAGCCCGACGCTCCAGCCGAGGGCCAGCCAGCCGTTGTGGCCGATCTCGGTGCCCAGCAGCAGGCCGCGCAGGGTCTCGATGGCCGGGGTGAAGGGCTGGTACTCCGCGACCGGCCGGAACCAGCCCGGCATCGTCTCCACCGGGATGAAAGCGCTGGACAGCATCGGGAGCAGCACCATCGGCAGGGCGTTGTTGCTGGCCGCCTCAGCGTTCGGGCTGATCAGACCCATCCCGACGGCGACCCAGGTGAGGGCGGCGGAGAAGAGCACGAGCAGCCCGAACGCGGCCAGCCACTCCAGGACCGTGGCGTCCGTGGACCGGAAGCCGATGGCCACACCGACCGCGCCGACCACGACCACGCTCAGCACGCTCTGCAGCACGCTGCCGACGACATGCCCGACGAGCACCGAGCTGCGGTGGATCGCCATGGTGCGGAAGCGGGCGATGATCCCCTCGGTCATGTCGTTGGAGACGGACACCGCGGTCCCTACCACCGTGGAGCCGATGGTCAGCAGGAGCAGGCCCGGGACGATGTAGGCGATGTACGCGGAGCGGTCGGCCCCCGCGCCGCCGATGCCCGCGCTCATCACATCGCCGAAGATGTAGACGAAAAGCAGCAGGAGCATGACAGGCGTGAGGAGCAGGTTGAGGGTGAGGGAGGGGTAGCGCCGGGCGTGCAGGAGGTTGCGGCGCAGCATGGTGGTGGTGTCGCGGGCGGCGAGGGCGAGCGAGCTCATCGGGCGTTCTCCTTGGGCTGGTTGTTCTGGGCCGGGACGGTGGAGGCGGTGAGGGCGAAGAAGACGTCGTCGAGGTCGGGGGTGTGGACGGTGAGTTCGTCGGCCTCGATGCCGGCCGAGTCCAGCCAGTCGAGGATGGAGCGCAGTTCGCGCTGGCTGCCGTCGCTGGGGATCTGCAGCGCCAGCGCCTCGTCGTCGCGGGCGGCCTCGCGCAGGGCGGAGGCGGCGGCGCGGTAGGCGTCCGGGTCGGTGAAGCGGAGCTTGACGTGTCCGCCGGGGACGATCCGCTTGAGCTCTTCGGCGGTGCCCTCGGCGGCGATCTTCCCGCCGTTGAGGACGGCGATGCGGTCGGCGAGTTCGTCGGCCTCTTCCAGGTACTGGGTGGTGAGGAAGACCGTGACACCGTCGGCGACCAGCTCGCGGATGATGCCCCACATGGTGTGACGGGAGCGGGGATCCAGGCCGGTGGTCGGCTCGTCGAGGAAGATGATGCGGGGCCCGCCGACCAGGGTCATGGCGATGTCGAGGCGGCGCTTCATACCGCCGGAGTAGCCCGCGGCGGGCTTCTTCGCCGCCTCCACCAGGTCGAAGCGCTCCAGAAGCTCGGCGGCCACCCGCCGCCCCTCACGCTTGGACAGATGGTGCAGGTCGGCCATCAGGAGCATGTTCTCCTCGCCGGTGATCAGTCCGTCGACGGCGGAGAACTGCCCCGTGACACCGATCGCCGCACGCACGGCCTGCGGATCGGCGGCCAGATCGTGTCCGCCGACGCTCAGTTGACCGGCGTCTGCGGTGATGAGGGTGGAGAGGATCTTGACGGCGGTGGTCTTGCCCGCGCCGTTCGGGCCGAGCAGGGAGAAGACGGTGCCCTGCGGCACCGACAGGTCGATGCCGTCGAGGACGGCCTTGTCGCCGTAGGACTTGCGCAGTCCGGTGGCGGTGATCGCCTGCGTCGCGGCCTGGGCGGCACGCGGCGCGGAGGCCCGGGTGACAGTCATGCTGGTTCCCTTTCGCAAGCGGTGAGTCGGGCGGGCGCGGAGCGGTAGGGGCCGAAGGCCCCGGGGCGGGTCAGGCGCGGAGCCGTACCGGGCCGAAGGCCCCGGCGCGGGGTCAGGCGCGGCGGACGATGATGTCGCCGGCCCCGCTCCGGGCATGCACCTCGACGGTCTCGTCGGAGTCCTCGGGACCGGCGGCGGCGCCGAGCGCGTTGCGTACGGTGCCGAACTTGGGGTTCAGGTCGAGCCAGGCGGCGGTGCCCTCGTGGATGCCCACTTCGAGGTCGCCGACCGACGTCCGCAGGGCGATCCGCCCACGGATCACGTCGCCGACCCGGATGCGGCCGTTGGAGGAGGTCGCCTCCACCCCGGCGTGGGCGACGCCGATCTCGATCCGGCCGTTGGCGGACTTGGCGACGACATCGCCGTGCGCGACCCCCACGGAGACGTCGCCGTTGGCCGCGTTGACCTTCAGCTCCCCGCCGACCTCCTCGATCTCGGTCGTACCGTTGCCGTTCTTGACGACCGCCGCCCCGGCGACCGAGCCGATCTCGACCCGGCCCGAGCCGACGGCCTCAGCGTTCCCGGTGGAGCGCGCCAGCCGGATGTCGCCGTGGTCGGTGGTGAGTTCGACGCGGGCCGCCTCGTCCACGTGGAGGTCGCCGAGCGAGGTCTTCAGCCGTACCTCGCCGAGGGGGCCCTCGCAGAAGAAGCCGCCCAGGGCGGAGGTGCCCCGCACGTCGGACCCGGCGGGCAGTTCAATGCTCACCACGACGGAGCCCGGCTTGCCGAAAAGGGTCCGCTTCTTCGGGGTCTTGACGGTGAGGCGACCACCCGAGCACGAGACCTGGGTCTGCTGCACGGCACGTACGTCGTCCTGGTCGGCTCCGTTGCCCGGCAGCACCTCGACGACCGTGTCGGTGCGCTTGCCGGCGGTGATACGGGCGGTGCCGGCGTCCAGCTCGACGACGGCGGAGATCGGCTCAGGGGTGTCGAAAGAAGGCATGGCTGTCCCGTCCTCTTGGCTCGGTGAGTTGATGAGCGATCAGTGATGAGCGATCGGTTACGTCGGCCGGATCGGCGATCCGCCGGTGAAGTGACGCCGTGTGGCGCCGGCAGGCCCGGTCGCTAACGGACCCAGCCGGTGAAGCCGCGGCCGCCCGAGTCCTTGCCCCGGCCCGGCACGCTCGCGCGCCCGCCGCCGTCGAGGGCGACGGACACGGCCCGTACGAGCCAGGCGTTGACCGACAGGCCCTCCGCAGCCGCCGCACCCTCGGCGCGGGCCTTGAGGTGGGCGGGGAGGCGGAGGTTGATCCGCACCATGGTGCCGTCGTCGGCCTCCGCGGCGGGCGGCGCGGCCACGACGGGCGCCGCGACCGCTTCCCGCTCCTCCCGCACCGGCTCGGGCGCCGGCGGCGGTGTCACCACGAACTCGGGATCGAGCCCGCGCAGCCTTACGTCGACCGAACCCGGCGCCAGCTCCCGGGTGACGTCGCTCATGGCCGCGGAGAGCGCGTTGAGCAGGGTCAGCCGGGCGGCGGACTCCAGGGGAGCACTGAGCCGCTCGGCGAGGGCGCGGGCTTCGTCACCGCCGGCATCCGCGGCGACGGCGAGTTCCCGCCGGAGATGGTCGACGTAAGGGGTGAGGTCCATGACGCCATCATGGCACACGAATGGCACCACGTCGAGCCACTCCGGCACCGCGGTCGACCATACCGGCCTGACCTGCAAGAACACAGCGATAAAGCAGGGGGCGGCACCACTGGAACCTTCACACGGGTCAGCGATGGCACCATTCCGGCACCGGATGGCGCACCCGGCGCGCCAACTCGGCGCAACCTGCCCCGCACCGACCAGGAAGGTTTGCCAACAGGGACCGCGAGGGTGGATGGTTGCCGAACGGCAACATTCCCGACCGGATGAGGTGAGGAGTTCGCCCAGCGGGCTCTCCCGATGTGACGTCAATTCCGCAGGTCCCCACGGCCCGCACGGCCGAGCCCCTCGAAGCCTCGGCGTGGAATACGGCTCCGTATCCCGCGCTGATGGTGGACGATCTGGGCACGGTCCGCCTCTACAACGACGCCGCGAAGGCCCTGATACCTCGGCTGCGCCGGGGCCGCCCCCTGTCCGAAGCCGGGATCGAGTGGCTGGACCAGGGGCACCGTCGACGCGCCGCCGGACCGGTGGACGACGCACCTCTGACCGGCACCATCGGCGACCGCGACTTCGAAGCACACCCGAGCGACCACACCGACGGGACCGTCGTCTGGTGGCTCGTCGACGACACCGACCACCGCCTGGCCCGCCAGGCGCTGCGGACGGAGCGGCAGCGCAGCGCGTTCCTCGGCGAGGCGTCCAACGCGCTGCTCTCGTCGCTGAACCTCGAACGGTGCATGGACGTCACCGCGGAACTGGCGGCCCAGCACCTCGCCGACGCGGCCCTCGTCATCACCCCGCGCACCGGCAAGAGGTACCCGGTGGTGACCTGCCTGCGCGACGGGCAGCCCCACTCCGCCATACGGCTGGAAGACCCGGAGGAGGTGCCCGGGCTCGCCGAGGCGCTCCAGGGCTTCCCCCCGGTCCCGTCGCGCTGGATCGACCCCGCCTCCGCCCCCGCCTGGCTGGAGCCCGAGGGATTCGGCCCGATCGGCTCCATCGTCGTGACACCGCTGCCCGGCCACGGCGTCCCCGCCGGGGCCCTCGTCCTGCTGCGCCGGGACGCCTCGGCCGCCTTCAGCAGCGAGGAGGAGGTCTTCGCCCGGATCTTCGCCGCCCGGGCCGGCGCCGCCATGTCGGCCGCCCGCCTCTACGCGGAACAGTCCTCCCTGGCCCACACCCTGATGCAGGACCTGATGCCGCCGGTCCTGCGCCGACTGGCCGGGGTGGAATTCGCGGGCGGCTACCGGCCGTCGAAGAACAACGAGCGCGTCGGCGGGGACTTCTACGACGTGCACCCGGCCGCCGACGAAGCGGAAGCCTCCCTCGCCGTGCTGGGCGACGTGTGCGGCAAGGGACTGGAAGCCGCCGTGCTGACCGGGAAGATCCGCAACACGCTGCACGCCCTGCTGCCCCTGGCCGACGACCACCAGCGGATGATCAGCCTGCTGAACGGCGCGCTGCTCAGCTCGCACCACACCCGCTTCGCCTCCCTCGTCCTGGTCTCCACCCTGCGCAAGGCCGGATCCGTACACCTGGCGGTGACCAGCGCCGGCCACCCCGCACCCCTCGTCGTACGCAACGACGGCACCGTGGAACCGGTCCCCTCCCGGGGCACGGTCGTCGGCGTCCTCCCGAACGCCGCCGCGACCACGACCCGTACGGCCCTGGCGCCGGGCGAGTTCTGCCTCCTCTACACGGACGGCATCACCGAGGCCAGGGGCGGCCCGCTCGGCGACGAGATGTTCGGCGAGACCCGGCTGACCGAGGCGCTCTCCCACTGCGCGGGCATGCCTGCGGAGGCCGTCGTGGAACACGTCCAGATGCTCGCCTCCCAGTGGACCGGCGACCGGGCCCACGACGACATGGCCGTCATGGCCATCGCGGCACCCCGTACGCACCACCTCAGCGCGGTGGACGGCCACACCCGGGGCAGGTTCACCGCATGACGCTCGCTCCCCCGCTCACCCCCGCACCCTGGATCGAACGGCTGTGGCAGTCCGTGACGGAGGGCGACGAGTACGCCGCCACCGCGCTCGTCCTGCGCGCACTCGACGAGGGCTGGGAGCCGGAGAGCATCCTGCTCGACCTGATCGCCCCGGTCCAGGGCAGAGTCGGCGAGGAATGGGCCGCCAACCGCTTCACCGTGGCCCAGGAACACGCGGCCACCGCGATCAACGACCGCGCCATCGCCGCCCTGTCGCACCGCACCCGCACCCGGCCCGCCGGGCAGCCCAGACGGCTGGCCGTGGCCTGCGTGGACGGCGAATGGCACGCCCTGCCCGCCCGCCTGGTCGCCGAGGTGTTCCGACTGCGCGGCTGGCACGTGGACTACCTCGGCGCCCAAGTCCCCACCCACCACCTGATCTCCCACATCCACCGCACCGGCCCGGAGGCCGTGGCCCTCTCCAGCTCCATCGCGACCCACCTGCCCACCGCACACGCCGCCATCACCGCCGTACAGGCCACCGGAACTCCCGTCATGGTCGGCGGAGCCGCCTTCGGCGACCGGGGAC
>NZ_JAFEUF010000098.1 GCF_016901035.1 Streptomyces durocortorensis | reverse complement strand
CGCCCCCGCCCTTCGCCACCGCCCGCCTCGACGCGCTCCCCCTCGAACCGGCGTACGCCGAGGAGATGGCGGCCGTCCTCGCGGACCCCGCACTGTACGTGTTCACCGGCGGCGAGCCGCCGGACCCGGCCGCGCTGCGGGCCCGGTACGAGCGGCAGTGCGCCGGTTCGCCGGATGCGGGGGAGCGCTGGTGGAACTGGGTGCTCCGGGTCCGTGAGGACGGGAGCCTTGCCGGGTACGTCCAGGCGACGGTACGAGGGCCCCGCGCGGAGATCGCCTGGGTGATCGGGACGCCGTGGCAGGGCCGGGGCTACGCGAGCGAGGCCGCGAAAGGTCTCGCGGCGCACCTGGTCGTGGCCGGGGGCGTCCGGGAGTTCGTCGCCCACATCCACCCCGACCACGCCGCGTCCGGCGCGGTGGCCACGGCGGCGGGCCTCCGGCCGACCGGGGAGTGGCAGGACGGCGAGCAGCGGTGGGCCGCGTACGTGCCGCTGCCCCCGACGCCGTAAGCCGGAGTTCTGCCAGCCGGGAGTTCTGTCAGTCGGGCTGCTTCTCCAGGTGGGCGAGGACGCGGTTCGAGATCCGGGCCAGGGTGTCCAGCTCCTCCTGGGTGAGCGCGTCGATGAACAGCCGTCGGACGTGCTCGACGTGCACGGGCGCGGCCTCCTCGATCGCCTCGCGCCCGGCGGGCGTGGCGATGATGAACGCCCCGCGTCCGTCGTCGGGGCAGTCCTCCTTGTCCACCAGGCCGCGCTTGGCCATCCGCGCCACCTGGTGGGACATGCGGCTCTTCTCCCACTCGACCAGCTTGGTCAGGTCCATGAAGCGCATGCGCCCGCCGGCCTCGGTGAGTTTGGCCAGCACGATGTAGTCGGCGGGGGACATGCGGGAGTCTGCCTGGACCCGGCGGGAGAGCCGTCCGATGAGCTTCTCCTGCATGCGGATGAAGCCGTCCCAGGCGGCCTGCTGCTCGGGGGTCAGCCAGCGAGGCGTCGCGTTCATGCGAGGAGCGTAGCGAGGCGTCCCGGGCGCCTCCGCCGGAGCCTCGGTGTTCGAGACACGTCCCCTGCCCGAGGTAATGGTTGACGTGTCAACCACTCGTGCCTAATGTGGATGACACATCAACCACTTGGTGGAGGGGAACCCATGACCACCCAGAACAAGGCCGGACTCGACGCGCTGCTGACGCCCGAGGAGAGCGTCGTGGTGCTGATCGACCACCAGCCGTTCCAGTTCGCCAACCTGAACAGCCATGAGCCGACGATGGTCGTGAACAACGTCGTCGGGCTCGCCAAGGCCGCCAGGGCGTACGGCGTTCCGACCATCCTGACCACTGTTCTGGAGGAGCGCGGCGGGCTGCTGATCCAGGGCGTCCAGGACGTGTTCCCGGAGCAGAAGCCGATCGACCGGACTTTCATCAACACCTGGCAGGACGAACGCGTCGTCGACGCCGTCAAGGCGACCGGCCGCAAGAAGCTGATCCTCGCCGGGCTCTGGACGGAGATATGCCTGGCGATGCCGGCCATCCAGGCGGTGGGCGAGGGGTTCGAGGTCTACGCCGTCACCGACGCGTCGGGAGGCGTGTCGGCCGAGGCCCACGACATGGCGGTGCGGCGCATGATCCAGGCGGGCGTCGTGCCCATCACCTGGCTGGCCGTGATGGGCGAGTGGCAGCGCGACTGGGCCCGCGAGGAGACCATTCCAGCGGCCGCCGAGGTGCAGGCCCAGCACGGCGGCGCCACGGGTGTCGCCTTCGCCTGGGAGACGCAGCTCCTCGCGCACGCCCGGAGCGACGGCTGAGGCCGGGGCGGCGGAGGCGACGACGGTGCGCCAAGCCGACCGGGCGGGTGCGGACGCAGGACGACAGTGCGACGCAGGGCGCAGGACGAAAGTGCGACGCAGGACGACAGTGCGACAGGGCGAACAGAGGGCAGGCACATGGCAGTCGAAGTGAAGGACGTTCCGGAAGCCAAGCGGTACGAGGCCCGGGTGGCGGGCGAGTCCGAGGTCGCGGGCGTCGCCGACTACCTCCGTACGACGGAACTCATCGCGTTCCTCCACACCGAGGTCTCGCCGGCGTACGAGGGCAAGGGGGTCGGGGCGGCGCTGGCCCGCACCGCCCTGGACGAGGCGCGCGCCGCGAACCTGCGGGTGCTGCCCACCTGCCCGTTCTTCGCCGGGTGGATCGCCCGGCACCCGGAGTACCAGGACCTGCTGTACCAGTCCCGCAGCAAGGTCAGCGACTGATCGGGCGGTGGCAGGGATGAACAGGAGTACCGGGAAGAAATCCTACGAGGGCCGGTCGATCACCGTGACCTTCGAGGCCGGGCGCTGCCGGCACGCCGCCGAGTGCGTCCGGGGCCTGCCGGAGGTTTTCGACACCGGCAGGCGCCCGTGGATCACGCCCGACGCCGCCGACGCCGAGCGCCTGGTCGACGTGGTGCGGCGCTGCCCCTCGGGTGCGCTTCAGTACGAACGCGTGGATGGCGGGGAGCCGCCCGCGCAACCACCGAGGAGACATGATCATGAGTGAACGTCCCGCAGCGGACGAGGCCCGGCGCAACACGGAGATCGTGCTCACCGCCATGCGGGAGCTCTTCGTCGAGAAGGACCTCGCGGCCCTCGACCGGTACTGGGCCGAGCCCTATGTGCAGCACAGCCCCCGGATGTCGAGCGGCCTGGACACGCTCCGTGCCACGGTCCCGGAGCTGGAGGGCTTCTCGTGGGAGCCGCAGCGGATCGCGGCGCAGGGCGACCTCGTCTTCACCCACAGCGTCGTCCACGGCTGGGCGCCGGAACCCGTCGTGATCGTCGACGTCTTCCGGCTGGAGGACGGCCGCATCGTCGAGCACTGGGACGTCGTCCAGGACCTCGTCCCGCCCGGGGCGACCGTCAGCGGCAACCCGATGGTCTGACCCCCGGGGCCGGGAGGCGGCCCCTAAAGTCGTGCGCCATGACCACACCTGCCCCGTCCCCCGGCTTCCTGCACACCACTCGTACCTCGTACGACGCCATCGCCGAGGGGTACGCGAGCTGGACCCGCGACGAGCTGGCGGCCAAGCCGCTGGAGCGGGGCCTGCTGACCGCCTTCGCCGAACTCGCGTGCTCCGGGCGGTCCTGGCGGCCGCCGCGGACACCGGGCCCGAGGACTATGCGGACGGCGGGGAGCCGGCCGTGGCCGCCGCCGCGCTGATCGCCGCCCAGTGCCCCGGCGGCGAGCCCGTCACCACGCCGTACGGCCCGAAGAAGCCCCTGCCGCCCCTCCCCGCCGACCTGCGCCCGCTGGCTGTCCGCGCCTTGGACCGCCTCACCGCTGAGAACGCGGAGCCGCTGGACCTGTGGGCGGACGCCGGGGCGGACCAGGAGTGGCTGGCGGGGATAGCGGCGCTGCGGGCGGTGCTGGCGGGCGCGCCGGGGGAGTAGAGGGCTTCAGGCGGTGGCCGGGTAGCTGCCGGTCGCGCCGTCGATCAGTTCGCGGACGATGTCCATGTGACCGGCGTGCCGCAGCAGGTCCTCCAGCATGTGGATGAGCACCCACCGCATCGACACGACCCGCCCGTCCCAGGCGGTGCCCGTCGTCTCCAGGTCCGTCGCCCCGATCGCGGCGTCGGCGGCCGCCCGGGCGCGGGCGTAGAACGCCAGGATGTCGGCGGTCGTCTCGTCCGGGCCGACCGTCATGTCCTCGGTCGCCGTGTCGAACCAGAATGACTCGGTCGGCCGGCCGAACGCCGCGCAGAACCAGCCGTATTCGACGGTCGCCAGATGCTTGACCAGGCCGAGCAGATTGGTCCCGGTCGGGGTCGCGGGGCGGCGCAGCTGTTCGTCGTCCAGCCCCTCCAGCTTCCACAGCACGACGTCGCGGTGGCGGTCGAGGCTGATGTGGAGGCTCTCCTTCTCGCCTCCGGTGTACGGAACATGGGGGACACGGGGCACGTGAGGCGCAGGGGAACTCATGTGCGGGACCTTAGCGGCGGGCCCCCGCCCGCGTCCTCAGCGTTTCGGGCCGTCTCCGTGCAACGGAGAACCGAAGGGTTACAGCTTCTCGATCACGTAGTCGATGCACGCCGTCAGCGCCTGCACGTCCGCCGGGTCGATCGCCGGGAACATCGCCACGCGCAGCTGGTTGCGGCCCAGCTTGCGGTACGGCTCGGTGTCCACGATGCCGTTGGCGCGCAGCACCTTGGCGACGGCCGCCGCGTCGATCTCGTCCGCGAAGTCGATCGTGCCGATGACCTGCGAGCGCTTCGCCGGGTCCGTGACGAACGGGGTCGCGTACTTCGACTCGTCGGCCCAGCCGTAGAGGTGGCCCGAGGACGCCGCCGTGCGGCCCGTCGTGAAGTCCAGGCCGCCCTGGGTGTTCATCCACTTCAGCTGCTCGTTCAGCAGGAAGAGCGTGGACAGCGCCGGGGTGTTGTACGTCTGGTTCTTGAGGGAGTTGTCGATCGCCGTGGGGAGCGAGAAGAACTCCGGCACGTGCCGGCCCGAGGCGTGGATCCGGGCCGCGCGCTCCAGCGCCGCCGGGGAGAACACGCCGATCCACAGGCCGCCGTCCGAGGCGAAGGACTTCTGCGGGGCGAAGTAGTAGACGTCGGACTCGGTGATGTCGACCGGCAGGCCGCCCGCGCCCGAGGTGGCGTCCACCAGGACGAGCGCGCCCTCGTCGGCGCCCGCGACGCGCTTGACCGGCGCCGCGACACCCGTCGAGGTCTCGTTGTGGGTGAAGGCGTAGACGTCCACCCCCGCCTCGGCCCGCGGGTCCGGGTGGGTGCCCGGGTCGGACGCGATGACGGTGGGGTCGGACAGCCAGGGCGCGAGCTTCGCGGCCTTGGCGAACTTGGACGAGAACTCGCCGAAGTTCAGGTGCTGGGACTTCGACTCGATCAGACCGTGCGTCGCCACGTCCCAGAAGGCGGTGGAGCCGCCGTTGCCGAGGACGATCTCGTAACCCTCGGGCAGGGAGAAGAGTGCGCGCACGCCGTCCCGTACCTCGCCGACCAGGTTCTTGACCGGGGCCTGGCGGTGGGACGTACCGAGGAGAGAGGTGCCGGTGGCGGCCAGCGCGTCGAGCGCCTCCGTCCGCACCTTGGAAGGACCGGCGCCGAAGCGTCCGTCTGCGGGCTTGATGTCAGCGGGAATCTGGATGTCGGCCACGGGACGGAGCGTAGTCCCTCGGTGGCACGGCCTCGTAACCGTGTCCGTCCGATGAGACGTGCGCTCCGACCCGTTGACTCCTCGCAGAGACGTGTGCTCCGACTCGTGGACCCCGAGCGGAGGGGCCTACTTCTTGTCGCCGCCGAACGGGCAGCCCAGCTTCACCGGCAGTTCGTGCAGGTCGTTCTGCGTCACGATCGGCTTGTTGCGCAGTTCGGACGCCGGGACCGCCAGGTCCAGTTCCGGGAAGCGCTCGTAGAGGGCCGGGAGCGCGATGCCCGCCTCCAGGCGGGAGAGGGCAGCGCCGGGGCAGACGTGCGGGCCGTGGCCGAAGGCGATGTGGCGGTTCGGGGTGCGGGTCGCGTCGAAGTCGCCAGCAGTCGGGCCGTAACTCTCCTCGTCCCGGCCCAGCGCGCCGAACGAGACGATCAGGCCCTCGCCCTTCGGGAGGATCTTGTCGCCGACCTCGATGTCCTCCGTCGCGAAGCGGATCAGGACGTGCGAGGTCGGGGTGTTCCAGCGCAGGGTCTCCTCGATCACGCCGTCCCACGGGATCTCGCCGTTCAGGACCTTCTTGCGCTGTTCCGGGTGGGTCTGGAGCGCCTCCACCACGTTGACGATCAGGCTGATCGTGGTCTCGTGCCCGGCGGCGATGATCAGTTGCAGCGTGTTGACGATCTCCTCGTCGGTGAGGTGGTCACCGTTCTCGGAGGCCGCGATCAGGGCGCTCGTCAGGTCGTCGCCGGGGTTGGTCCGCTTGGCGTCGACGATCTTCGTGAAGAGCGTCCCGAGGTCCGCCATCATCTGCGGGACCTCCTCCGGCGGCGTCTGCGTCGAGAAGAACTTCTCGAACAGCTCCTTCAGCCGCGGGTGGTCCGCCGCGTCCACGCCCATCAGCTCGCTGATCACGTTCATGGGGAGGGGGTAGGCGAACTCGGCCTTCAGGTCCACCGGTTGCCCGGCGGGCAGCGCGGCCAGCTTCTCCAGGCTCGCGTTGGTGAGGGCCTCGATGCCCGCACGCAGGCGTTCCACCCGGCGCACCGTGAGCGCCTGCGCCACCAGCGTACGGAGACGGCGGTGGTCGGCCCCGTCGACCGTCAGCATCGAGCGGCCCGGGTTGGCCAGGCCGATCAGCGGCCAGTCCATGGGTATCTCGCCGCGCTGCCAGGCGTTCCAGACGTTGATGTCCTTGACCACCCGGCTGTCGGTGAGCAGCGCACGGGCCTCCGCGTGGCGGGTGACCGCGTAGACGTGTACCCCGCCCGGCAGCTCCACCTCGGCCAGCGGCCCTGCGGCCCGCAGCGCGGCGCTCTCGCCGTCGAGGTCTCTGACGAAGGGGTCGAGCGCGATACGGGTCATGCGGGGCCTCCGTGGCTTCCGGGTCTGGCTAGGGGGTGTCTGACAATTCGGCGCGGATCAGCGGGCGTCGCCCGCCCGCGCGGAATTGTTCAGACACCCCCTAGGGCGGGGGTGGGAGTGAAGAGCACCGGCAGGTCCGTCAGTCCGCGCAGCCACGGTGACGGGCGGCGGGTGAGCTGCTCGGCGGGGACGGCGAGGTCCACGTCCGGCAGCCGGTCGAGCAGGACCTCGATACCGGTACGGGCGATGACCTCGGCTGTCTCCTGGGCCGGGAACGGGCAGCGGTGCTCGCCGTGGCCGAAGGAGAGGAAGGCGTTGTTGCCGCCGGTCAGCGCCGAGCCGTCGGTGCGTACCTGCGGATCGCCGTTGGCGGCGGCGAGGCCGAGGAGCAGCAGGTCGCCGGCGCGGATGTGGCGGCCGCCGAGGTGGGTGTCGCGGGCGGCCCAGCGGCCCGCCACGTTCTGCGTGGGAGTGTCCTCCCAGAGGACTTCGTTCATCGCTTCCGCGACGCTGTGCCGGCCGCCCGAGAGCGAGGCGGCGAACCGGTCGTCGGTGAGCATCAGGCGCAGCGAGTTGCCCATCCAGTCGGCGGTCGGCTGGTGACCGGCCGCCATCATCACCATGAGGTCCTGGGCGACCTCCTCGTCGGTGAAGCCGCCGGGGTCGGCGAGCATCCGGGTCGCCACGTCGTCGCCGGGCTCGGCGTGCTTGTCCGCCAGGAGCTGGAACATCGACGCGCCCAGGTGCTGCTGTCCGGCCAGCGCCCGCTCGCGGCCGTCGATCATGTCGTTGATCGCGCCGACCAGCGGGTGCGCCTCCTCGTCGGAGAAGCCGTAGATCCTGGCCAGGACCAGGGCGGGGAGCAGCTTGGCGTACTCCGCGATGATGTCGACCGAGCCCTTGGTGCAGAACCGGTCGATCAGCTCGTCGGCGAACTCCTCCGCGTACCGCTTCAGCGAGAACGGGTCGACGCCCTCCAGCGCGTTGCTGATCATCATCGCGCGGACGCTGTGGCGTTCGCCGACCGTGTAGAGGATCGAGGGCTGCCTGCGGCCGATCATCGGCAGCAGCGGCCAGTCGTCGGGGATGCGGTCCCACTGGTTCCACAGCTCGGAGTCCCGGCTGAAGAGGGCCGGGTCGCCGGTGACCTGGTGCAGTTCGCGGTAGCCGAGGACGAGCCAGGCGGGTACGTCGCCGTCGAGGACGACCGGGGCGATCGCCCCGTGGTCGCGCCGCAGGTCCCGGTAGAGCTGGACGGGGTCGCTCTGGAAGCGGGGCCCGGACAGGGGTACGGAGGTGTGGGTGACGGGGCAGCCGGAGACAGTGGTCATGGGGCGGGCTCCGGGGTCGGGGCGGCCGCCGCCAGGGCCGCCTCGGGGGCGGCCGCAGCGGAGGCGGACGTTCCCGTGGCGGTCGTTCCGGTGGCCTGGAGGCGGGCGGCGGAGAGCGCGGCGAGGTGCTCGACGAGCGTGATCAGCACGTACTTGCTGGAGGACCGGTCACGCGCGTCGCACTCCACCAGCGGTACGTCCTCCGACAGGTCCAGGGCCTCCCGGATCTGCTGCTCGCTGTGGAGCGGGCCGCCGAAGTCGTTGCACGCCACGATGAACGGCGTGCCGTGGTGCTCCAGGCGGTCGATGGCGTACCAGGAGTCGGCGAGCCGGCGGGTGTCGACGAGGACGACCGCGCCGAGCGTGCCGGAGAACAGCCGGTCCCACAGGAACCAGAAGCGCTCCTGTCCGGGCGCGCCGAAGAGGTACAGCACGGACCGCTCGTCGAGCGTGATCCGGCCGAAGTCGAACGCCACCGTGGTGGACGTCTTGGCCTGGACGCCGTCGAGGTCGTCGACGTCCTCGCCCGCGCGGGTCATCGTCTCCTCCGTGTTGAGCGGACGGATCTCGCTCACGGATCGGACCATGGTGGTCTTGCCGACGCCGAAGCCGCCCACGACAACGATCTTGAGTCCGTTGTCGGCGGTGGAGCTCAGGGTGGCGCGGTCAGAGGTTGCGGAGTCCAACGAGCACCTGTTCCAGGATGTCGGGGTCGGGGAGCCGGTCCGCGACACGGGCTGTACGGGGGTGGCGGGCGCTGATCCGGCCGGTGTCCAGCAGGTCGCAGAGCAGGATGCGGACGATGCTGACCGGCAGTTTCAGGCTCGCGGCGATTTCGACGACGGCGGTGGGGCCCTGGCACATCCGCAGGATCGCGACGTGCTCGGACTGCATCCCCGGGGACGGGTCGCACTCGGCGACGACGAGCGTCACCAGGTCGAAGGCGGCGGAGTCGGAACGGCTGCGTCCCCCGGTGAGGGTGTACAGCCGGTCCGGATCGTCGTCGCGGCCCGGTCGGGGGCGGGGCGCCGTCGTCATACGGACGGGGCCTCGGCGGGTTCGCGCGGCGGCGCGACGAGGTGCTCGCCGAGCTGCTCGACGAGCTCGCTCATGTTGTGGCCGACGAGGCCCACGTCGGAGTCCTCGTCGGCGACGACGGCCAGGTGGGCACCGGCCCCCGCCTCGACGATGAACAGCACGCCGCCGTAGAACTCGGCCATCGCGGACCGTACGCCGCCGGTGCCGTCGCCGAACTCGATGGACGCGCCGTGCGACAGGCTCTGGATCCCGGCGGAGATCGCGGCCAGCTGGTCGGCCTGGTCGACGGAGAGCTCGGGGGTGCGGCACAGCTTGAGGCCGTCGCGGGACAGGACGAGGGCGTGGCGGGTACCGGGGGTGCGGTCGAGCAGCCCCTCCAGCAGCCAGTTGAGCTTCTCGTCGGTGGTCGCGGTCATCGGGTGTTGCCTTCCGGGTGCGATGAGTTGGCTCGTACCGCCTTGCTGAAGGTGCTGAAGCGCGCTGCCTGGACCTTCGGGTCGGTGGTACGGGCCCGGGGGGTGTCGGCTCCGCCGGGGGCGGCGTTGCCGGTACGGGCTTCGGCGGCGGCCAGAGTGCGGCCGCGGCGGCGCTTGGGCAGGCCGCTCTCGCCGAACTCGGGCACGGAGCCGGTGGACTCGGAGACCGAGTCCGCGGAGCCCGAAGGGTCCGGGGAGCCCGGTGAGCCCGAGGGGTCCGTTTCCGCCGCCGGGGTCAGGGGCGTGGAGGCGTCGTCCTCGGTACGGGCCCGGGGGGTCCGGGCCGCGGGGGCGGTGTCGGTGGTGTCCGTTCCGGCGGCCGATCCGTGCGAGGGCTCCGGCTCGGCGGGGGCGGTGACGGCGGGCGGTGCGGTGTCGGCCGAGGCCTGGGCCGCGTGGGCCTGGGCCGCAGGGGTCTGGGTCGCCTCGGGTTGGGCCGCCGGGGCCGGGGCCACCGGAGTCGGCGCCGTCGCCCGGGAGATGAGGTCCTGAGGGAGCATCATCAGCGCGCCGGTGCCACCGCGTGCGGACGGCCGGAAGGAGACCGTCAGGCCGTGTTTACGGGCCAGCCGGCCGACGACCGCGAGCCCGAGGCGGGTGCCGGAGAGGTTCGTGAGGTCCTGGTGGTCGGCGGAGACCGCCCGCTCCGCGCGGCGCAGCTGCACCTCGCTCATGACGAGCCCGCTGTCCTCGACGGTGATGACGATGCCCGCCGGGACCTCCTCCACGTACACGTGGACCTCGGCGGTGGGCGGCGAGAAGTTGGCCGCGTTGTCGAGGAGTTCGGCCAACGCGTGCATGACGCCCTCGGCCGCGTGGCCGGCGATCGCGACATCGCTGGTGGAGTGCAGGCGGACCCGCTGGTAGCTCCCGATGCGGCCCATCGCGCCGCGCAGGATCGACTCCATGACGATCGGCTTCGCCCAGCGCCGGCCGGAACGGGCCCCGGTCAGTACGGCGATGGAGTCGGCGAGGCGGCCCGCCTGGGCGGTGCGGTGGTCCAGGTGGAGCAGGTCCCCGAGCACGGACTCGTCGGAGTGCCGGTGCTCCATCTCGCGGAGGTCGGCCAGCATGCTGGTGGAGAGGGCCTGCATCCGCCCCGCCGCGTTGGCGCAGGCGGCGACGGCAGCGGAGCGCTCGGTCTCGGCGCGGGTGGCACGGTCCGTCAGACGGGCGACCGTGACGCCGAGTCGGGCCTGCTCGGCGGCGGCTGCCGCGGCGATCCGCTCGTTCTCGGCGCGGGCCTCGGCGGCGACCCGGGCGGTCTCGGCGGAGGCGGCGCCCTTGATCCTGGCCGTCTCCGCGGTGAAGCGCTGGGCCTCGACGGCGGAGGAGGAGACGAGGCGCGAGGTCTCGGAGGTGAACCGCTGGGCGTCGGCGGCCCGCAGGGCGCGCAGCGTCCGCGCGGTCCCCAGGGTGTGGACGGTGACGGCCACGCAGACGCTCAGCAGCACGGCGGCTGCGCCCGCGCCCCAGGCCAGCGGGGTCCGTACCGTGTCGGGGGCCGCGGCGACGGCCCACAGGGTCAGCGTGCCGGTTGCGGCTGCCGATATCAGCAGGGCGAGTGCGGTGGGCCGGTGTGAGGGGCGCAATCGGAGTCCTCGGTGGCGGACGGTGCGGGTGTGGGCGAAGCCGGTGGGTCGAATTCAGGACACTTCGTCACGGGTGTGGGCGATCCTGCACAACTGGAACTGATAGTTCCTGCGCAAGTCTTGGTCACTATAGGAGACTTGACGGTCTGTTTGGAAAGATCTTGTGGGCTTTTTTGTGCGGCTTATGCACTTTCATCCGTGCACATCCCAAGAGTTCATCGGGACCGGCGGCATGCTGAAGGAATGGCCGAACAGCATCGACCGCATACCGGACCGTCCACCGGGCCGTCTCCCGCGGCTTCCCCGGCTTTCGTCGCGGCGCTCCGCTCCGCCGTGCGCGGCGCGAGCGACTTCGGGCCCGCCGCCCGGGCGCTGACGACGATGGACGCCTCCAACTACCGCCGCGTCCCGCTCGGCGTGCTCGCCCCGCGCGACGCCGACGACATCGCGGCCGCGTTGACGGTGTGCCGGGAGTACGGGGTGCCGGTCGTCCCGCGCGGCGGCGGCACGTCCATCGCCGGGCAGGCCACCGGCACCGGCCTCGTCCTCGATCTGACCCGCCATCTGCGCACGATCCTCGACCTGGACCCCGCCGCCCGCACCGCCGTCGTCCAGCCCGGCGTGATCCTGGACGACCTGCGGGCCGCCGCCGCACCCCACGGCCTGACCTTCGGCCCCGACCCCTCCACCCACAGCCGCTGCACCCTCGGCGGCATGATCGGCAACAACTCCTGCGGCGCGCACTCGGTGGCCTGGGGCACCACGGCGGACAACGTGCGGGGGCGAGGCGCTGCGTCTGGAGCCGGGCGGCGGCACGGGCCCGGAGGGCGTCGACGCCCTCGTCGCCTCCCACCTCGCCCTCCTCCGCACCGGCTACCCCGACCTCCCGCGCCGCATCTCCGGGTACGCGCTCGACGCCCTGCTCCCCGAACACCCCGGCGGCCCCGACCCGGTCCGGGCGTTCTGCGGCAGCGAGGGCACCCTCGGCATCGTCACCGAGGCCACCGTGCGCCTGGTCGAGGCCCCGCCCGCCCGCGCCCTGGCCGTCCTCGGGTACGCCGACGAGTCCGCCGCCGCCGAGGCCGCCCCGGGCCTCCTCCCGTACGGCCCGCTCACCGTGGAGGGCATGGCCGCCGACCTCGTACGCCGACCGGCCGGGCTGCTGCCGCGCGGGGCTGCCTGGCTGTTCGTCGAGACCGGCGGGGCCACCCCGGCCGAGGCCCGCGCCCACGCCGAACGCGTCCTGCGGGCGGCCGACGCGGTGGACGGGGCGGTCGTCACCGACCCGGCCGGGCAGCGGGCCCTGTGGCGGATCCGCGAGGACGCCGCCGGCACCGCCACCCGGATGCCCGACGAGGGGGGTACCTCCCGCGGGAGCGCAGCCGGACGTGGGGGAGAGGCCTGGCCGGGGTGGGAGGACTGCGCGGTGCCGCCCGCCCGACTCGGCGCGTACCTCCGCGACTTCCGCGCCCTCCTCGCCGAACACGGCCTGCGTGGCACCCCGTACGGCCACTTCGGCGACGGCTGCATCCACGTCCGGATCGACTTCGACCTGATCACCGAGGCCGGGGTGGCCCGCTTCCGCCGGTTCTCCGAGGAGACGGCCGACCTCGTCGTCGCGCACGGCGGCTCCCTCAGCGGCGAGCACGGCGACGGTCAGGCCCGGGCGGAGCTGTTGCCCCGGATGTACGGGGACGAACTCGTCGCCCTCTTCGGCCGGTTCAAGGACCTGTGGGATCCGGACGGCGGCCTCAACCCCGGCATGCTGGTCCGCCCGGCCCGCCTGGACGAGAACCTGCGCTTCGCGGTCCTCCCGAAGGGCCCGGTCGACGTGGAGTTCGGCTATCCGCAGGACGGCGGGGACTTCGCGGGCGCGGTCCGCCGGTGCGTCGGCGTCGCCAAGTGCCGTACGACGGAGGCGAGCGGGGCGGGCGTGATGTGCCCCTCCTTCCGCGCGACCGGCGAGGAGGCCCACTCGACCCGGGGCCGGGCCAGGCTGCTGCACGAGATGCTGGCGGGCGAGGTCATCACGGACGGCTGGCGCAGCACGGAGGTCCGGGACGCGCTCGATCTGTGCCTGTCCTGCAAGGGCTGCCGCAGCGACTGCCCGGTGGGCGTCGACATGGCCACGTACAAGGCGGAGTTCCTGCACCACCACTACCGGGGCAGGCTCCGGCCCGCCGCCCACTACGCGATGGGCCGCCTCCCGCAGTGGCTGCGCCTCGCCGCCCCCTTCGCCCGCCCCCTCAACGCCCTGGCCCGGCTGCGCCCGCTCGCCGCGCTCGCCAAACGCCTGGCGGGCATCGCGCCCGAACGCACGATTCCGGTTCTGGCGACCGAGGCGTACAGCCGGTGGCTGCGCAGCCGGCAGGGCACCGGGACGCACGTCCTGTCGACGGACCGGGGGGTGGCCCTCTGGGCGGACACCTTCACCGAGCACCTGTCCCCGCAGGTGGGCCGGGCGGCGGTCCGGGTGCTGGAGGAGGCGACGGGGCGTTCGGTGCTGCCGCCCGTCCCCGGCCTGTGCTGCGGCCTCACGTACGTATCGACCGGCCAGCTCGACGCGGCCCGCCGGGTGATGCGCCGCACGCTGGACCGGCTCGACCTCTTCCCCGGCGAACCGCTCGTCGTCCTGGAGCCGAGCTGCGCCGCGACCCTCCGCACCGACCTGCCCGAACTCCTCCCGGGCGACCCTCGCGCCGCCGAACTGGCTTCGTCCGTCAGGACGTTCGCCCAGTACCTGGAGGAGTACGCCCCCGACTGGACGCCACCCCGTCTGGATCGCCCGGCCGCCGGTCAGACGCACTGCCACCAGCACGCGGTCCTCGGCGACGCGGCGGAACGGCGGCTGCGCGAACGGATGGGGCTGACCGGCGAACTCAGCGGCGGCTGCTGCGGACTGGCCGGGAACTTCGGCTTCGAGAAGGGCCACTGGGAGGTTTCGGTCGCCTGCGCGGAGGAGCAACTGCTGCCTGCCGTACGGGAATCCGAGCCAGGGGCCGAACTCCTCGCGGACGGCTTCTCGTGCCGTACGCAGCTCGACCAGCTGGCCGGGCGGCGGGCCCGGCACCTCGCGGAGGTCATCGCGGAAGCCCTCCCGGTGGCCGGGCGTCCGCCGGTGCCCGGCGCCGGGCTGAGCCCCGGACGGCGGCGACGGCGGTGAGGAGGACCGTGACGGCCGAGATGGCCACGAGCACCCAGAGGCCGCTGCGGTAGCCGTCCAGCGTCCTGGCCCCTTCGCCGCCTCCGGTGTGATCGACCGCCATGGTCGCGGTCACCACGGCGAGCACCACGGCCGCGCCGACCTGGTAGCCGGTCTGCAGGACGCCGGCCGCCAGGCCCTGTTCCTCGTCGGCCACGTTCGCGGTCGCCTGGACGTTGGCGGCGGGGAAGGAGAACGGGAAGGCGATGCCGATGAGGAGGATGCTCGGCAGGATCACCCAGAGGTAGCCGGAGTTCTCGTCGATGCGGAGGAAAAGCAGGTAGGAAGTGGTGTACGCGACGAATCCCGCGACGATCATCCACTGCACGCCGAACCGGGAGATGAGCCAGCCGGACCGGGGCGCGATCGCTGCGATGAGCAGCCCGATCGGGAGGAAGGCCAGGGCCATCTCCATCGGGGACCAGCCGCGCAGCGTCTGAAGGTACAGGCCGCCGATGAACTGGAAGCTCATGTAGGTGCCGAGGATCGCCGCGGCCACCAGGCCGGCCCCGACCAGGGACCGGTTGCGCAGCAGCCCGAGGCGCAGCAGCGGCTGGGCGGTACGGGACTCGATGACGGCGAAGGCCGCGAGGAGCGCCACCGCCGCCGCGAACACCAGCAGGGTGCGCGCGGACAGCCAGCCGGCGTTGGGCGCCTCGACGACGGCGTAGACGAGGAGCAGCATGCCGGCGGTCACGGTGACGGCGCCCGCCACGTCGAAGGAGCCCCGTGCGCGGTCCGCGACGGTGTCGTGCGGCACCAGGGTCAGCCCGCCGATCAGGGCGGCGACCGCCACCACGACCGGCAGCAGGAAGGTCCAGCGCCAGCTGATCTCGGTCAGCGCCCCGCCGACGATCACGCCGGTGGAGTAGCCGGCCGCGCCGCAGGCGGTGTAGATGCCGACCGCCCGGTTGCGCTGCGGGCCCGCGGGAAAGCTCGTGATGATGATCGATAACGCGGCCGGTGCGGTGAACGCCGCGCCGATGCCCATGACGAACCGGGCGGCGATGACCACCAGGCCCTCGTCGGTCACCCCGCCGATCAGCGACCCCGCGGCGAAGACCGCGACGCCGACGAGGAACACGCGGCGGCGGCCGACGAGGTCCGCCATCCGGCCGCCCAGCAGCAGGAAGCCGCCGAAGCCGAGGACGTAGGAGCTCACGACCCACTGCACGGCCACGGTGCTCATTCCGAGGTCGGCCTGGATCGGGGGTACGGCGATCCCGACCATGATGTTGTCGAGGGCGTCCAGGAAGAACGCGGCGCAGACGCTGACCAGCAGGCCCCATTCGCGGAGCCCCCAGGGTTTCCGGGTGCCGCCGGCACCGTCCTTCTCGCCACCCGCGGATTCGACCTGCACTTCGCCCGATGCGCCGGAAGTCGCCATCAGTTCACCTCTCTTGGCTAACTGTCAAAAGTGACTTTAGAGGTTAGCTTCGAGAGTGTGCAACCACTGAAGTAGGGTTGAGGGGTTAGTGACTCTCGAAACGGCCCGGAGGGATGCGCGATGGCCCCGACCGACCCCCGCCCGTTCGTCGGTGAACCCGTCGCCATCGACCTGCTGAACACGCTCTGGAAGGCCGACGGGCGTCGGCACGACTTGCTGGACTCCCTGCCCGGTCTGGGGATCTGGCTCGACGGCCAGGGTCTGAGCGACCGCTTCCCCGTCGACGCCCAGGCAGCCGAAGCGCTCGTACGGACCCGGTCGGCGATCGCCGCGGTCTTTGCCGACCCCCGCTCGCCCGCCGCGGCCAAGGGGCTCGACGAGGTGCTGGAGCACGGCCGGGTCCGGCTGGTCCTTACTCCGGAAGGGTCCGGCGAGGAGGCCGAGTTCGCCGATCCTTCCTGGGGTGCGGCCTGGCTGGCCGCCCGGGACTGTCTGCGGCTCCTGGACGCCGCCCCGGACCGTATCCGCCGGTGCGCCCAGCCGGACTGCATCCGGCACTTCGTCGACACGTCCCGCAACGGCACCCGCCGCTGGTGCTCCATGGCGCTGTGCGGAAACCGCGCCAAGGTGGCCCGCCACTACGTCCGCAACCGCGAACCCCGCGCCGGGGCCGCCGACGCGTGAGGCTCACCCCCGCGCGATGATCTCCCGCGCCAGCGCGAGCAGTTGGGGCAGGGCGGGGTGGCCGGGGGCGTCACGGCGGGCGAGGAGGACCTGGACAGCCGGGGCGTCGACGAGCGGGACGTAGGCGACGCCCGCGTGCGGGTGCAGATCCGCGGTCGAGGCGGTGGACACCCCGCTGCCGCGGCCGGCGGCGATGGCGGTCAGCCAGTCGTCGGTGTTGCCCACGGTGAGGGTCGCGGCCGGGCGGGCGTGCGGCGGCCACAGGTCCACGGTGGTGGTGCCGGAGACGGTGTTCAGGACGACCGGGCCGGCCGCGAGATCGGCGAGTCCGAGCGAGGCGCGCGCCGCGAGGGGCCCGTCCGCGGTCACCGCCGCCACCCGTACCTCGGTGAACAGCACCTCGGCGACCAGCCCCGGCGCGTCCACCGGTCCCCGCAGCAGCGCCGCGTCGACCTCGCCCCGGGTCAGCCCGGCGGTGCGGTCGTCGATCCGGAGCAGCTCCAGCGGGGTGGCCGGGAAGCGGTCCTGCCAGGTCCGCAGCAGCGGGGTGGTGTACGGCCCGAACGCGGACCAGGCGTGCCCGAGCCGCAGCGGCCAGGTGCGCAGCCGCCCGGGGTCGAGTGCCTCGTCGAAGGCGGCGACCGCGGCGGCGGCCTTGTCGCGGAAGGCGACGCCGTCGGGGGTGAGGGCGAGGTGGTGCGTGGAACGGTCGACGAGCCGGACCCCGAGGTGCCGTTCCAGCGCCGCGAGGGTGCGGGACACGGCGGGCTGGGTGAGCCGGAGGCGGGCGGCTGCGCGCGTGATGTTCAGCTCGTCGGCGACCGCGAGGAAGGCCCGCAGATGGCGGAGTTCGACGGGGCGGCCGGGGGAGGGTTCTACGGGACGTCCTGTGGCGGGTTCCTCGCTCATGCGCCGGAAGCATAACGAGAGCGTGATCGGCATTTCACGGAACGCGCGGGCGTCCATACCGTGAAGGGGAACCCATGGCGGAGACAGTTTCTCATCCTGTACCGTCCAGTGCATTGTAGTGAACTAACCCGCTCGCCCCTGGAAGGCCCCCCGTGAACGACCAGCGCAGCGCCGCCGAACCGGCCGCCGCAGCCGTCGCCGTACCCGAAGCGGTGACGGCACTCGAAGACGCCGGGGCGGTGGCGCAGGTCGATGGGGGCCCGGGCGCGCCCGCCCGAGGGGCGTGGGCCGACCGGCGGGTGGCCTTGGCGCCCATCGCGCTGGTGGTCGCCGGTGGCCTGTCCGTCCAGTTCGGTTCGGCGGTCGCGGCGCTGTTGATGCCGAAGGCGGGCGCGCTGGGAGTCGTCACCCTGCGGCTGGCGGCCGCCGCGCTGATCCTGCTGGTGATCTGCCGCCCGAAGCTGCGCGGCCACTCGCGGGCCGACTGGGGCACGGTGGTCGCCTTCGGCGTCGCGATGGGCGGCATGAACACCCTCTTCTACCTGGCGCTGGACCGGATCCCGCTCGGCATCGCCGTCACCCTGGAGGTGCTCGGCCCGCTCGCCCTCTCGGTGTTCGCCTCCCGCCGCCTGATCAACGTCCTGTGGGCCGGGCTCGCCCTCGTCGGCGTCGTCCTGCTGGGCGGCGGCGGCTTCGACCGCCTCGATCCGGTCGGCGCGGCCTACGCCCTGGCGGCCGGGGCGATGTGGGCGGCGTACATCGTCTTCAGCGCCCGCACCGGCCGCCGCTTCCCGCAGGCGGACGGGCTCGCGCTGGCGATGGTGGTCGCCGCGGTCCTCTCGCTGCCGCTCGGCATCATCGAGTCCGGGTCGAAGCTCACGGTCCCGTCCACCGTGGCGCTCGGCGCGGCCGTGGCGGTCCTCAGCTCGGTGCTCCCGTACACCCTGGAGCTGATGGCCCTGCGCCGGCTCCCCGCGCCCACGTTCGCCGTGATGATGAGCCTGGAACCGGCCATCGCCGCCGGTGCGGGCTTCCTGATCCTGGACCAGGCGCTCTCCACGACGGACGCGCTCGCCATCGCCCTGGTCATCGGGGCGAGCATCGGCGCGGTGCGCAGCCGGTCGGGGTCGGCTCCTCGACGCGAGGCGTGAGCCGGGGCCTGCCCGCCGCCCCGGAGAGACTTCAGCAGTCGGCGGGCAGGATCCGGAAGGAGTCCAGCCCGGGAGTCAGCGGTGACATCGCGCGGAAGTCGCGCTGGTCCAGGGTGAAGATGCGATCTGTCCGGTAGCGGTCGGCCAGGACCACTCCGACCGCGTCGGCCAGGTCGAGCCGCAGCCCTTCGTACTTCTGCCGGACCTCATGAGCGGTGTGCAGGTCCGCGAGCTTGAGCTCGGCAAGGCGGTACTGCCCGTCGTCCATGCGGGAATTCAGCGCCTCCATCACCTGTAGGGCAGCCGGGAACCCCAGGTCGCGGTGGACCAGGTGGTCCAGCTCGGTGACGACGAGCGGCGAGATCGCCAGTCGCTCGTCCTCCAGGATTCTCGCTGCTGCAGTGTGCTCGGTCTGGGCGGCGTCGAAGGCGGCGTAGAGGGCCGAGGTGTCGGCGACGATGATCAACGGCGTGCGGCCCGTTCCTTGATGTGCTCGTAGACCGCGTCGTCCATCTCGTCGGGCGTGCGGGAGCGTCCGCTGTCGAAGACCGGCAGCTCACGGCTGCGCTTCGGTCGCTCCGCGCTGTCCAGCAGCAGGGCGATGCCGCGCCGGATGAGCTCGGCCTTGCTGACGCCGGTCGCGGACGACTCGGCGTCCAGTCGTACTTCCAATTCGTCCGGAAGATACACGGTCGTCTTTATCATGCTGTCCAATTTACCACCCTGCCCTACGTAGGGCAGGGTGGCAGACGGCGAGGCTGCTCGACCGTCACACCGACGCCGGGAACGTGAAGCGGACGTCGGTCAGCTGTTCCGACACCTCCCACAGCCGCCGCCCGGTCCCGGCGTCGGTGGCCGTAGCGGCGAGCGGTACCCGGGTCGGTCCGCCGCGCAGCTCTCCGCGGCCGTCCGGGCCGATCAGCTCGCCGCCCCGTACGCCCGGGGCCGTCGCCGCGTACAGCTGCGGAAGCGCGCCCGCGTCGGGGCGCTGGGCGAGGGGGCGGAGAACGGTGCCGAAGAGCACTTTCACCAGGCCGGTCGGCCCGCTCGTCTGCAAGCGGGTGGCGGTGTAGCCCGGGTGCGCGAGCACGCTGCGGACCGGGCTCCCGGACGCGGCCAGCCGCCGGTGCAGCTCGTGGCCGAAGACGGCGTTGGCGAGTTTCGACCGGTCGTAGAAGGTCATCGGGCGGTAGGCGTGTTCGCCGTTCAGGTCGTCGAAGTCCAGCTGCGCCTTGCGGTGGTTGACCGAGGTGACCGTGACGACGCGGGGGTCGAGCCCCTTGGCCAGCAGGTCGAGCAGTAGCCCCGTGAGCGCGAAGTGGCCGAGGTGGTTGCAGGCGAACTGCAGCTCGTGTCCCTGCGCGCTCGTCGAGCGGGGCGGCGCCATCACCCCGGCGTTGTTGACCAGGACGTCCAGCCAGGAGCGTTCCGCGTGCAGGCCTTCGGAGAACGCCCGTACGGAGTCGAGGTCGGCCAGATCCAGCCGGCGCACCTCGACCAAGGCCCCCTGCCGGCCGCCCGTGATGTCGGCGGCGGCCCGGCGTCCCTTCTCCTCGTCGCGCACAGCCAGGATCACGTGCCCGCCGCGGTGGGCGAGAGCCCGGGCGGTGGCCAGGCCGAGACCGCTGTTGGCCCCGGTGACCACGGACACCCGGCCGGTCTGGTCGGGGATCTGCTCGGCGGTCCAGTGCTGCTTCTGCGTCGCATCCAGTGTCATGCGGCATACGTTGTCGTTGATGTCACCAGGTGTCAAGAAGTTACCAGGTGTCATTGATGGCATGGCGCTACGATGGTGGGTGTGAGCCTCCGCCCCGAAGTCACCATGGCCCAGCGCAAACGTCAGCTCGTCTCCGACGAGCTGACCGAAGCGGCGCTCCAACTGATGGCACAGGAAGGGTTCGACGCGGTCACGGTCGACGCGATCGCGGCCGCCGCCGGAGTGTCCAAGCGGACGTTCTTCCGGTACTTCGCGTCCAAGGAGGACGTGGTCGTCCAGTTCCTGGCCGACATGGGGGCGGGCATGCACGCCGA
This sequence comes from Streptomyces durocortorensis, assembly GCF_016901035.1. Taxonomy (GTDB): domain Bacteria; phylum Actinomycetota; class Actinomycetes; order Streptomycetales; family Streptomycetaceae; genus Streptomyces; species Streptomyces durocortorensis. The sequence continues at coordinate 4,195 of NZ_JAFEUF010000098.1, read as the reverse complement.
ACTGGCCGCCCGCCCCGCGGCCGAACCCCCCTCCACCGCGCTGCGGCACGCCGTCTGGGTCGCCATGGCCGCCTGCGCCGACGGAGCCGAGCACTCCGGCCGGGCCCTGCGGGTGGTCCAGCTGATCCTGCGCACCCCTGCCCTGCGCGCCCGCTTCCTGGAGCACCAGGCGCAGTGGCGGGACGACCTCGCCGTGGAGGCGGCCCGCCGCCGGGGGCTCGACCCGGAGGCGGACCTCTACCCGCGCCTCGCCGCCGGGGCGGCGCTCGTGGCGTTCGACACCGTGCTGCGCCGCTGGAGCGACAGCGACGGAGCCGACGACCCCGCCGACCTCACCGACCGCGCCTTCGCCGCCCTCGCCCCCGCCCTGGACGCCGACTAGCGGCGTCCAGGCGCGCGTAGGGGCGTCTCAGTGCCCGCCCCTCACCAACTGCACGGCCGGTTCAGCTCGGTGATGGAGTCCGCCAGCTCGGCGGGGTGCTCCGGCCACCCTGTCCGGTGCCAGTGCTCGATGCGCCAGGACAGCCGCCGGGGCCACAGCGGGGTGACGGGCAGCCGCTCCACCGGCACCCAGACCGGGGCGCCGCCGTAGTTGTCCAGCGTCTCGGGCGGGCCGACCTCGCCGGTCGCGGACACGAGGAAGTAGTGCTCGTGCCGGCCGTCCTTCCAGACCCGCGCGACCTCGGGCCCGACGGTCCCGGCCAGGCCGGTCTCCTCGCCCAGCTCACGCAGGACGGCCGCTTCCAGCGTCTCGCCCCGCTCGACCCCGCCGCCCGGAATCTCGTAGTGCGACCCGCTGCCCTCCTCGGAGAAGCGAATCAGCAGGATGGCCCCGTCACGGATGACGACCGCCCCGGCCCGCACCCGTACCGGAGGCGCCGCCGCGGGGTCGACCAGGGCCGCCGGGCCGTGCGGGGTCGCGCCTTCCGCCCAGGCGCGCAGCACCGTCTCCGCCGTGCCGGAAGGGCGGATCCGGGCGTGCAGCGCCTCCGTCACGGACAGGGCCACGCGCGGTACGCCTTTCCCGGCGGGCCCTGGGCCGCCACCGGGAAAGGCGTGGTACGCGCCCTCGGCGTCGTGGTGGAGCTCCAGGATCAGCTTGTCCGCGTCGAACAGAACGGTCACCGCACGCGTTTCGGCAGTCATCGACGGAGGCTAACGCGCACCGCGGCCCGTCCGCGGCCGGAATGCCTCCGTCCGTACGGCGGCGGAGCCTACAGTCGCCGGATCGAGCCCGTACGCACGCATTGTTGCTCCGCCAGGAGGCCCCACGATGAACCCGACCGCGTCGACCGGCAGCGACCCGTGGGCCGGCGAACGCCAGGACCTGCTGGCCATGGTCGCCGACCAGCGCACCAACTTCCTCTACACCGTCGCCGGACTCACCGACGAGCAGGCCCGCGCCCGGTCGACGGTCAGTGAACTGACGCCCGGCGGCCTCGTCAAGCACCTCGCCGACGTGCAGCGCAGCTGGCTGTCGGTGATCGACGGCACCGCCGCCCCCGCGGTCGGCTGGGCCCCCCTCGACCCGGACGGCAACCGGATGACCGACGACGAGACCCTCGCCGGTCACCTGGACGCCTTCCACGCCGCGGCGGAAGCGTTCGACCGCACGGTCCGCGAAGAACCCGATCTCGGCCGCGAGGTCACGCTGCCGCGGTACCCCTGGTCGCCGCCGGAGCCCGTCGTCTGGACCGTACGGCACGTGCTGCTGCACGTGTTCCGCGAGATCGCCCACCACAGCGGTCACGCGGACATCGTGCGCGAGGCGCTCGACGGGGCCAGCACCACCGAGCAGATGGCGAAGGCGGCCATGGGAGGCGAGTGACGGGTGGGGCGGGGGGGGGGGGGGCCCCACCCCGCCCCGCTCCCTGCGGGCAGAAAATCATGCAAGCGTGCTTGATTGTTTCCTGGCGCGCTGCCATGCTCCTGGGCACCACACCCGGTCCCGAGGGGGGCGCACGTGTCCGCTGTCGTAGCCGTGATCGACGATCTGCGCGAGGAGAGCGACGAACTCGACGCGCTGGTAGGAGAGTTGGGCTCCCCGGGCTGGCGCGGCCCGACGCCCGCCGAGCGGTGGACCGTCGCCCACCAGATCGCCCATCTCAGCTGGACCGACGAGGTCGCCCTGCTGGCCGCCACCGAGCCGGACCGGTTCGGCGGCGAGGTGGCCAAGGCGCTGGCCGCCCCGGAGTCCTTCGTCGACGAGGCCGCCGACGCCCTGGTCGCCGCCCACGCCCCGGACGCCCTGCTGGCCCGCTGGCGGGAGGGGCGGCAGCGGCTGGACAAGGTGTTGCGGGACGCCCCGGACGGCACCCGGATCCCCTGGTACGGGCCGCCGATGAGCGTCGCGTCCATGGCGACCGCACGGCTCATGGAGACCTGGGCGCACGGCCAGGACATCGCCGACGCCCTCGGGGTGACCCGGACCCCCACCGCCCGGCTCCGGCATGTGGCGCGGATCGGCGTACGGGCCCGGAACTACGCCTACGCGGTACGCGGGATCACCGCGCCCGAGGAGGATTTCCGCGTCGAACTCCACGCCCCGCAGGGCGAGATGATCGCGTACGGTCCCGAGGGCGCCGCCCAGCGGGTCACCGGCCCGCTCCTCGACTTCTGCCTCCTGGTCACCCAGCGCGCCCACCGCTCCGACCTCGCGGTCACCGCCGAGGGGCGCGACGCCGACCAGTGGCTCTCCATCGCCCAGGCCTTCGCGGGCCCGCCCGGACCGGGCCGACTGCCGCGCGCGGAACAACCGGATCGCCCGGAACAACCGGACCGCGTGGAGCGGGACGCCCGTCGATGAGCGCCGACGCCGGGCCCGCACCAGAGCCCGCCCCCGCCCTCCGCATCGGCAACGCCTCCGGCTTCTACGGCGACCGCTTCGACGCCCTGCGCGAGATGCTCACCGGCGGCCCCCTCGACGTGCTCACCGGTGACTACCTCGCCGAGCTGACCATGCTCATCCTCGGCCGCAGTCGGCTCAAGGACCCGCAGAAGGGCTACGCCACCACCTTCCTGCGCCAGTTGGAGGAGGGGCTCGGCCTCGCCCACGAGCGCGGGGTGAAGATCGTCACCAACGCGGGCGGCCTCAACCCCGCCGGACTCGCCGACGCCGTAAGGAAGTTGGCGGCCACCATCGGCGTGCCGGTGCGCGTCGCCCACGTCGAGGGGGACAGCCTGCCCGTCCCGGACGGGTTCCTCACCGCCAACGCCTACCTCGGCGGCTCCGGGATCGCCGCCTGCCTGCGGGCCGGCGCCGATGTCGTCGTCACCGGCCGCGTCACCGACGCGGCCCTCGTCACCGGGCCCGCCGCCGCCCACTTCGGCTGGGGCCCGGAGGACCTGGACGCGCTCGCGGGGGCCGTGGTCGCCGGGCACGTCCTGGAGTGCGGTACGCAGGCGACCGGCGGCAACTACGCGTTCTTCGGCGAGCACGACGCCCGCAGTCTCCGCCGCCCCGGCTTCCCGCTCGCCGAGATCCACGGCGACGGCTCGTCCGTCATCACCAAGCACGACGGTACGGGCGGCGTCGTCGACCTCGCCACGGTCACCGCCCAACTCCTGTACGAGACCGGTGGAGCCCGGTACGCGGGCCCCGACGTCACCGCCCGTCTCGACACCGCGACGCTCACGCCGGACGGCCCCGACCGGATCCGCATCGACGGCGTACGCGGCGAGGCCCCGCCGCCCACGCTCAAGGCCGGGCTCACCCGGCTCGGCGGCTGGCGCAACGAGGTCGTCTTCGTCCTCACCGGCCTCGACATCGAGGCCAAGGCGGCTCTCGTGAAAGAGCAGTTCGCCGACGCGCTGGAGCGGGGGGGCGGCCGCCCGCCCGCCGAGGTGCGCTGGGAGCTGGCCCGTACCGACCACGCCGACGCCGACACCGAGGAGCGGGCCAGTGCCCTGCTCCGGCTCGTCGTCCGCGACCAGGACGCCGAGGCGGTCGGCCGGGCCGTCTCCGGGGCCGCCGTGGAGCTGGCCCTCGGCAGCTACCCGGGCTTCCATGTCACCGCCCCGCCCGGAAAGGGCGCGCCCTACGGGGTGTTCGAGGCGATCCACGTACCGGCGGGAGATGTCGAGCACACCGCCGTGCTGCCGGACGGCACCCGGCAGGTGATGCAATCACCGACCCGGACAGAGGAGCTGGCGGACGTCGACGAGCCGCCGCTGCCCGCCCCGTACCCCTCCGGCC
>NZ_JAFEUF010000097.1 GCF_016901035.1 Streptomyces durocortorensis | reverse complement strand
GCGCCCCCGCCGTCCCCGCCTTCCTCGTCCCGGCCGTCCCGGGGCGGTGCTGTGCCGTGGCGCGGCGAGGGGGCGCTACTTCTCCTGTCGGCGGCTTCCGGGGCGGCGGACGCGTTCGTCTTCCTCTGCGTGGGACAGGTCTTCGCCGGGGTGATGACCGGGAATCTGGTGCTGCTCGGGGCGTCCGCCGCAGGAGCGGGCGAGGACGGGGTGGCGCTGAAGGTGGCGGTCGCCCTTGGCGCGTATTTCTGCGGGGTGGCGGTGGGCGCGCGGCTGACCGGACGGCGTGAGGCCCCGGCTCCGGTGCTGCTGGGGGTGGAGGTCGTCCTGCTGGGGGCGGCGGCCGTGCTGTGGGGGCTGGAGCTGGTCACGTCGTACGGGGACCGGCTCGGGCTGCTGGCGCTGGTGGCGGTGGCTATGGGCGTCCAGGGGCGCGTACGGATGACGCCGACGAACTACTTCACCGGGACACTGACCTCGCTCGCGGGCCGGGTGGCCTTGTGGGAGCTGCGCGGCGGGGACGGGTGGGTGCTGGGGCGGCTGGCCGCGGTGGTGGTGGGGGCGGCGGTCGCTGCGCTGGCCGAGCGGTGGTGGAGCCCCGGGGCGGCGTTGGGCGCGTTGGTGATGGCTGCCGGTGCGCTGGTCCTGGAGACGGTTCCGGGCGGTCGGCTCCGGCCGCGCAGGGGAAAGCCCCGGCCGGGCAAGAGGAAGCCCCGGCCGGATCGGGGGAATCCAGCCGGGGCGGCTTGAGTGCGGGCGTCAAGGGCGGTCGCCTCTCGGCGGAGGGCTCCATGGGGCTTCGGCGGTGCGATCTTCCCCATGGGCTTCAGGTGAGGCCCGGGGACACTGTCCCCCTCACACCCACGTATAGATGAACGATAAACCATCCTGGGGTGTTCCCGGGAACCCGCCCCCGCGGATGTGATCCACAGCACGGGATTCCGGGCCCCTCCCTGATCAGGACCCGTCCGGTCAGCCTCCCGACGTCTCGCCGGCGCCGTAGCGGCGCCGGAACTGTTCGACGCGGCCCGCCGCATCGAGCACCTGACTGCCGCCGGTGTAGAACGGGTGGCTCGCCGACGACGTCTCGACGTCGATGACGGGGTAGGTGTTGCCGTCCTCCCACTGCACGCGCTCGCCGGAGTCGGCGGTCGAGCGGGTCAGGAAGGCGACGTCAGCCGCGCGGTCGCGGAAGACCACGGGACGGGACTCGGGGTGGATGCGGGACTTCATCGATGCGTTCCTTCCTCACCGCGAAGAGCGGTGGCGTACGGGGCGAGAGGCCTCTTCCGGGCGGTCAGCGGACCTCGCGGAACAGGACGTGGCGGCCGGCGGCGGAGTCGAACTTGCGAAGCTCCAGCCGGTCCGGGTTGTTGCGGCAGTTCTTGCGTGTCGCATAGCTGCGACCCGTTCCGGCGGTGGACCGGAGGGTGACGACGGGCCTGGTCTCGCTGCGTGCCATGGGCGCCTCCCGTATGTCTCTGCCGACCCCACTCCCGTATCGGGAATGGGATTCGTTTTCGTTCTGGTGACGTAACGCGGGTCCGCCTCCCGGCATTCCCGCCTCGTCATGCACCCCGAACGGGTCGGCCAACTCGCCCCACACGCAAGCATGTTCGGATTGCCGCCCCTCCGGAGAGCCGCTGGCATATGCCGGAAGCATCTACGCATCGAGTGTTGCCGAATCCCTTACGGCCCGCCGCGCCCTGTGCGACAGTCAGTAGCGGTCCACCCTTCAGAACCGGCTAGGCCGCGCCTGTATCGGAGTACGAGATGCCGTCCCCCCTCTTCGCGGACCGCCCCGCACCACAGCTTCCCGCGCACGACGCCGTCGACGACCTGATCAACCGGACGCGCCGGCTGCGCGGTGACGTGGACGCCGTGCGGCGGGACGCCGTCGTGTTCGACGAGGACGACCCCCAGCTGCGCTGGCAGCGTGCTCTGTGCGAGCTGGCCGTTCACCACCTGGACAACCTCGACGAACACCTGGGGCAGCTCAGGGCGGGCCTGCCCGGCCCGCGTGCCGAGGAGTGTGCCCCCGGGGACGGCGGGGCGCCGGGCGACCCGCCGTCCGGTTCCCTGCTGAACCGGGTGGGCAGCGCCGAGTGGAACCTCCTCACCGACGAGTGCAGCTGGTCCGACGAGCTGTACGAGATCTTCGGCAGGCCGCCGGGCTCCACGCCCCTCTCCCTGGACGACCTGCCGTCCGTGCTGCTGCCCGAGGACCAGCCGCTGCTGACGGCCATGGTGACGGGCTGCCTCGTCGACGGCCGGCCGATGGACGGCGAGTTCCGCATCGTGCGCCCCGACGGCGGCACGCGGACACTGCACATGACGGGCGAGCCGGTGCTCGACGCCGAGGGCTGCACCGCCTCCATGTGGGCGGTCCTGCGGGACGTCAGTGAGCTGCGCCGCAGCGAGCAGGCCGTGAGCAGGAGCCGCGCGTCGGTGCGGCGCGAGGAGCACATCGAGCGCACCGAGCACCGCATCGCCGTGGAGCTCCAGGAGACCGTCCTGCCGCCGTGGCGCGGATCGCTGCGGCTCCCGGCCCGGGGCCCGGGGGCCCTGGACATCGCGGCGCACTACCTCCCCTCCGAGTCGAGCGGGCTCATCGGCGGCGACTGGTACGACGCGATGGAACTGCCGGACGGACGCACCCTGCTCACCGTCGGCGACCTCACCGGGCACGGCGTCCCCGCCACCTCGGCGATGGCGATGGTGCTGGGCGCCCTGCGCGGCATGGCCGTGGCCGGCATCGAGCCGGGCGCGCTGATGGGGCACCTCAACCAGGTGCTGGAGACGTCGGTACAGCCCGCGCTGGGCAGTGCCCTGTGCTGCCGCTTCGACCCCGAGACCTCCCTCCTTTCCTGGGCGCAGGCCGGGCACCCCGCACCACTGCTCTGCCGCGGCGGTTCGGGACGCCTCCTGCCGCCGCCGGACGGGATGCTGCTGGGTGCCGCGCCCCAAGCCGTGTTCGAGCAGGACGAGGTACGGCTGCTCCCCGGCGATGTGCTCGTCCTGCACACCGACGGCCTGACCCGACGCGGCGACCGGGGTGCGGGCCCGGAGGCGCTGCTCGCCCTCGCCCCTCGGTTCGCAGACGCCCGTACGGCACAGGAGTGCGTCCGGAGCGTCGTCGAGGAGTTCGGCGGGACCGAGCGGCTGGACGACGCGTGCGTGCTGGTCGCCCGCATCGGAGCGTGAGGGAGCGCGGGCGTACCCGGGCGTGAAGGTTCCCGGACCGTGCCCGGACGGATCAGGGCGTGAAGAGGGATCAGAGCGTGAAGGAGTGCGGCCCGGCCGGGCCGGGTCAGATCTGCGTTTCCCTGGCCTTCTTCTGGTTCGGCATCGACAGCTCGATCTCCTCGCGCAGATCCTGGATCCCGGCGTATCCGGCGAACTGTCCGGTGAGCCGGTACATCTCGCGGAGCCGGTCCCAGGTGCGGTGCGAGGAGGTCTCCCCCATCGACACCAAGGCGAGCCGGGCGTAACGGTCGGCCTGTTCGGGGTCGTTGGCGATGAAGCAGGCCGAGGCCAGGGAGATGTAGTCGAAGATCTTCGACCGCTGGCGGCCGTTGATCCTCAGCTCCAGCGCCTGCTTGGCATGGCGCTGGGCGATGATCGCCGCTCCCGGGTCGTGCTCGGCCAGCGTACGGAAGGCGAGCGCCTGCATGCCGTGCATGTCGGCCTCGTCGAACATCTGCATCCAACTGGGCGGCGGCACGTCGCCCTTGTCCGAGACGAAGAGCTCCTCGGCCTCGCCGAGAGTGCGCCGCATCGCCTGGCCTCGGCCCATCGACGCCTGTGCCCAGGCCTCGATGGTGCGCAGCATCGCCTGCGTACGGGGCAGGGTCTCGTCGCCCGAGCCGGATTTGGCGAGCTTCATCAGGTCGAGCGCGTCGTCGGGGCGGCCCAGGTGCACCATCTGGCGCGCTGCCCGGGAGAGCGCCTCTCCGGCGCGCGGCCGGTCGCCGCCCTCGCGGGCCGCGTGGGTCGCGATGACGAAGTACTTCTGAGCGGTGGGTTCGAGGCCGACGTCGTGGGACATCCAGCCCGCCAGGACGGCGAGGTTGGCGGCGACGCCCCACAGGCGGCGCTGGAGATGGTCGGGGTGACGGTAGGCGAGCATGCCGCCCACCTCGTTGAGCTGGCCCACGACCGCCTTGCGCTGGAGTCCGCCGCCCCGGGACGCGTCCCAGGCGCGGAAGACCTCGACCGAGTGCTCCAGGGCCTCGATCTCCTCGGAGCCCACAGGCGCGGCCTCGTACCGGTCGAGACCGGCGGGGTCGGCGTGCTGGGGATCGTTGGCACGTGGCGCGTCGGCCGCGGAAGCGGGGCTGCTGCGAAGCCAGTCGTACAGGGGGCCGGCGATGGTTGAGCCGGCGGCGAGCGCGGCGCCCGCGCCCACCATGCCGCGTCGGTTGAGCATGAGGTCCATTCCCGTGAATTCGGTGAGGACCGCTGCCGTCCGTTCGGGCGCCCACGGCAATTGATCGGGATCGTGTTCCGTCCCGGAGTCACGCCGTTTTCCCACACGCCCGCGTCGGCCGAACCCGAGGTCCTCGATGGTCACGACACGGCCGAGCCGCTCGGTGAACAGAGCTGCCAGCACTTCGGGCACGGGATCACGGGGGGACTCCCCCATGTCGATCCAGCGCCTGACGCGCGAGGTGTCGGTGGCCAGCTGCGGGTGGCCCATGGCCGCCGCCTGCCGGTTCACCATTCTCGCGAGTTCGCCCTTGGACCAGCCGGCCAGGCCGAACAGGTCGCTCAGGCGGGTGTTGGGTTCTCCGGTCACTTCAAGCCCCCAGGTTCTCGGCTGACTTGACACTAACCCCATGTCAGATGCGCTGTGACTATTCGCCAGGGTTCGCCAGGGTCCGCCAGATGGTCTGCCACCCGTGACCCGTTGTCAGGTAGGAGTGCGCCACCCCGCCCGGCAGCCCTAGGTACTCCCCAGGGTGCCGAACGGCCGTCGGCCGGGTTGGCGCACGTACCTTGTCGGCGCACGAAGGGATCTGTCTCGCCCATGTACACAGCATCGTCCTCCGTGTCCGCCCCGCCCCGTCCGCTCCGCCCGATGGGCGCGGGCGGCGGGCCCTATCTCGCCCCTCACGCCGGCGCGCCGGCGCCGGGTCCGGGCCGGGCCCGACGGGCCCCGGGGCCGGGCGCCGGACCGCTCAGCGGAAGGATCGACCTGTCCGGGCCGCAGGGCGCGCAGGTACGGATGGCCATCGCCTCCGTGCAGCGCATCTGCCCCGAGTTCAACCCGGTCCAGGTCCTGCGCCGCAGCGGCCGTTCGGTCCTGATCGTCGGAACGACCGGGCGGGCGACCGCCGTGGCGAAGTGTTTACTGGACCATTCGCCGGCGTGGACCGAGCGGTTCCGGCACGAAATAGCGGCGTACCGCGCGTTCGTCCGGCACCGCCCCCCGGTTCGGGTGCCCCGGCTGATCGCGGCGGATCCGGAGAACTGCACGCTGGTGATCGAGCGGATGCCCGGCCGGGTCGCCGCCCTGACCCGGCACCCGGCGGAGGCCCCGCCGCGGGCGGACATCCGCGCGGCGCTGGGCGCGATCGCCCGGGTGAACGCCTGGCGGCCGCCGCCCGGGCTGTTCGAGGCGCCGCTCGACTACGCCTCGCGGATCTCCCGGTACCACGAGCTCGGTCTGTTCACCGACCGTGACCTCGGTGACCTGCAGAAGCTGCTGCACGGCCTGGCCCACGCGGGCGGCCGGCAGGGCATGGGCCAGTTCTGCCACGGGGACGCCCTGCTCTCCAACATCCTGCTGTCGCCGACCGGGCCCGTGCTCGTCGACTGGGAGCACGCCGGCTGGTATCTCCCGGGGTACGACCTGGCGACGCTGTGGGCGGTGCTGGGCGACGCCCCGGTGGCGCGACGCCAGATCAGCCAGCTGGCCCAGGCCCGGGGCCCGGCCGCGCGGGACGCCTTCCTGGTGAACCTGATGCTGGTGCTGACCCGCGAGATCCGCAATTACGAGACGGCGGTCCAGCGCACCATGCGCGAGGCGCCCCCGGTGGGTGCGGGGCAGGACCGTCCCGGCGCGCTCTCCTCGGGCGAGGAGCAGCGGCTGCTGCTGCGGAGGCTGCACGACGACTGCGCCATGGCGCGGAGGGCGGTGCGGGCGGCGGTCGGCACGCGCTGAGCGGGGACGACGGCTGCGCCGAGACGGCTAGGGAGGACGGCAGGAGACGGCAGGCGGGGCCACGGCCCACCTGCCGAGGACCACAGTGACCAGACCACTGTGAAGAAGGAAGCGCGCTGCGGGACCGGTGCCGACACACCGTTCCCGCAGCGCGCTGTTGTGCGTTCCGGGGCCCGCACGGCGGTCCGAGACCGCTCGTCCGGGCCCTGCCCGCCCGTGACCGGGTGCTGACCCTGTGCTGTCCCAGGGGCCCCGGCGGGTGAGGCCCGCCACGAGACCCACGTCACCTACGGCCTCCGGTAGTAGGCGTGAGCCGTCCCGTCCGGCGTAACGAACCGCCCATATGGCTCATAAATTGGCATATCACGATGAAGAGTAGTAAAGGCGGTCATTGCTTCCTATGTCGGTGCCCGCTAACCATGGATCCCGGCAAGCACCGAGTTCGAGCCCGCGTCGATCGCCCACCGGCGACCGCGGCCCGGACGACCCGGTTCCTGCCGACGCGGCGCGAAGGCCGCGAAGCCCGTCCCCCATAGGAAGAGCTCACGCATGCCCCGCATCTCCACCCTGCGCATCACCCGCTCGCACAAGATCGCCACCGCCGTGCTCGTCGCGGCCGGTTCCGTCACCGCCATAACCGCCACCGGCGGTCCGAGCGAAGCGCAGACCACCGCGACCCGGCCCTCCATCTCCGTGGAGCCGGTCGCCGCGGCGGGCGTCCCCACGGCGAAGGACGCGGCCGAGAAGGCCGCCAAGGAGAACGCCGCCAAGGAAGCCGCCGCGAAGAAGGCCGCCGACAAGGCGACCGCGGAGAAGGCCGCCGAGAAGGCGCGCTCCGAGAAGCAGGCCGCCAACCGTTCCACCGAGCGCAAGGCCGTCACGCCCAAGAAGTTCAAGAACAACCTCGACGGCTGGATCCGCGAGTCGCTCGACATCATGGAGAAGAAGAACATCCCCGGCTCCTACGAGGGGCTGCACCGCAACATCATGCGCGAGTCCAGCGGCAACCCGAACGCCGTCAACGACTGGGACATCAACGCGCAGAACGGCATTCCCTCCAAGGGTCTCCTCCAGGTGATCCAGCCCACCTTCGACGCGTACCACGTCAAGGGCACCCCGAAGAAGCTCACCGACCCGGTCGCCAACATCACCGCCGCCGCGAACTACGCCGCGGACCGGTACGGCTCGATCGACAACGTCGACTCCGCCTACTGAGCGACCGACTTCCGAGCACGCACAGGCCAAGCCGCGATGATCTGACTAATCGCCGTCGTGCGTGCTCCGTATGGCCGAAGGGTAGTGCTGCGCGGACATCACCGGTCCGCGCGTTTCCCCGCGCGGAGGCTTCTGGAAAGGCCTGACGCACATGGCACAGCCCTTCTCACTGCCGGACTTCTATGTTCCGTATCCGGCGCGGCTCAACCCTCATGTGGAGGCGGCACGCACGCACACGCGCGAGTGGGCCCGCTCCATGGGGATGCTGGAGGGGTCCGGCATCTGGGAGGAGAAGGACCTGGAGGCGCACGACTACGCCCTGCTGTGCGCCTACACCCACCCCGACTGCTCGGCCGAGGCCCTGTCCCTGGTCACCGACTGGTACGTGTGGGTCTTCTTCTTCGACGACCACTTCCTGGAGCTGTTCAAGCGCACGCCCGACCGGGAGGGCGGCAAGCGGTATCTGGACCGGCTGCCCGCCTTCATGCCGATGGAGCGCGGCGCCGCGACACCGGCCCCGGAGAACCCCGTCGAAGCAGGACTCGCCGATCTGTGGGCCCGGACGGTCCCGGCGATGACGGACGCCTGGCGGGCCCGGTTCGCGGAGTCGACGGAGAACCTCCTCAACGAGTCGCTCTGGGAGCTCGCCAACATCCACGAGGGCCGCATCGCGAACCCCGTCGAGTACATCGAGATGCGCCGCAAGGTCGGCGGCGCGCCCTGGTCCGCGGGACTGGTGGAGTACGCGGCGAACGCCGAGGTGCCCGCCCAGGTCGCCGGTGCCCGCCCGCTGCGGGTGCTGCGGGACGCCTTCTCCGACGCCGTGCACCTGCGCAACGACCTCTTCTCCTACCAGCGGGAGGTGGAGGACGAAGGGGAGAACAGCAACGGCGTGCTGGTGCTGGAGAAGTTCCTCGGCTGCTCCACACAGGAGGCCGCCGAGTCCGTCAACGACCTGCTGACCTCACGGCTCCAGCAGTTCGAGAACACCGCCCTGACCGAACTCGGCCCGCTCTGCGCCGAGAAGGGCCTGGACCCGACGCAGACCGCCGCCGTGCTGGCGTACGTCAAGGGGCTCCAGGACTGGCAGTCCGGCGGCCACGAATGGCACATGCGCTCCAGCCGCTACATGAACGGCGGCGGCGCGGGCGAGGCCGTGGCCGGCTTCGGCATGTCCGCCGCCTCCATCAGGTTCACGCTCCGCTCGGAGACCGCGCGGGCCCGCAGCCACGGCCATGTGCCGTACCAGCACGTGGGCCCCTCGCTGCTGCCGGACTTCGACGTGCCGTTCGGGACGACGCTCAGCCCGCATCTGGAGGGCGCGCGGGTCCGGCTCGTCGACTGGGCGCGGCGGATGGGCATCCTGGAGGCCCAGCCGGGCGTGCCCGGTTCGCACATCTGGGACGAGGAGCGGATCGTCGCGATCGACCTGCCGCTGTGTGCGGCGGGCATCCACCCGGACGCGAGCCCGGACGAACTGGACCTGTCCTCGGGCTGGCTGGCCTGGGGGACGTACGGGGACGATTGGTTCCCGGTGGTGCACGGGCGGACCCGGGACCTGGCGGGAGCGCGGCTGGCGAACGAGCGGCTGTCGCTGTTCATGCCGCTGGACGGCGAGGGGACTCCGGAGCCGGTGAACGCGCTGGAGCGGAGTCTGGGCGACCTGTGGCTGAGGACGGCCGGCCCGATGGACGCGGGCGCGCGGCGCACCTTCCGTACCGCGATCGAGACGATGACCGAGAGCTGGCTGTGGGAGCTGGCGAACCAGGCGCAGAACCGCATCCCCGACCCGGTGGACTACGTGGAGATGCGGCGGGCGACGTTCGGTTCGGACCTGACGATGAGCCTGTGCCGGCTGGGGCACGGCCGGAAGGTGCCGGAAGCGGTCTACCGCAGCGGTCCGATGCGTTCTCTGGAGAACGCGGCGGCGGACTACGCGTGCCTGCTCAACGACCTGTTCTCGTACCAGAAGGAGATCGAGTACGAAGGGGAGGTGCACAACGGCGTCCTGGTCGTGCAGAACTTCTTCGGCGTGGACTACTCCACGGGCGTGGCGATCGTGCACGACCTGATGAACTCGCGGCTGCGGCAGTTCCTGCATGTCGCCGAGGTCGAACTCCCGGTGCTGTACGACGACTTCGCCCTGGACGCCGAGGCGAGGGAGGTCCTGGCGGGCTATGTGCAGGAGCTCAAGCACTGGATCGCGGGGATCCTGATCTGGCACCGGGGCTGCCGCCGCTACCGCGAGGAGGACCTGCGGCGCGGTCACGGGGCGCCTCTCCGGCTGGTCGGTCCCACGGGGCTCGGCACCTCCGCGGCGCAGGTGACCCGGATGATGGCCCAGTTGGCGGGCAGCCGGGGCTAGCGCCTCGGGCCGAACGGCGGCTGCCGGGCCTGCCGCGCGGCTGCCGGGCCTGCCGTACGGCTCCCGGGAACGCGGTCCGCCGTGAAGTTCTCACGGCGGGCCGTGGCCGTGGCCGCGGGCATGGCGAAGCGGCCGGTCAGAGCAGGACGTGCCGCAGCACGGCCTCGAACTCCGCCGCTGTCGGCGGGGTGTCGGTCAGCAGTCCCTGGAGGAGCAGTCCGTCGACGACGCCCTTGAAGATCTGTACCCGGACCGGGTCGTCGGTGTAGCGCAGGGCGTATCCGGCGATGGCGTCCAGCCAGCGCCCGGTGGAGGTGCGCAGCTCCGGCCGGCGGGCGGCGAGCAGGTAGAGCTCGTACTCGGCGAGGAGCCTGCCGGGGCCCGCCATCACGTTCGCGAGCAGCTCGGCGAGGGCGGTGAGGCCTTCGGGGCCGCCGTCGGCGTTCTCGGCCAGGCGTCGCATCCGTTCGGCGTCCTGGTCCATGCAGGCGGTGAGGGCGGCGGTGAGCAGGTCGTCGATGCTCTTGAAGTAGTAGGCGGCTGCGGTGGCGGGCTGGTCGGCCTCGCGCGCCACCGCCCGGTGACTGACGCCCGCGACACCCTCGCGGGCGACCACCTGGAGGGTGGCCTCGATGAGTTCCTGCCGCCGGAGCTCCCCCTTGAGCAGGCGGCCGTCGGTCGGTGATGCGGTCATCGTGCCCTCCGGGCGTCGTGGTCGAGCGGTACGGGAGCGGTGTGCCGCTCCTCGCGGCCGCGGGGCGTTCACCGGGCCGACTTCGCGTGCTCCTCGCCTGCGGGCGCCTCGGCGCGCGCCCGCAGACTCCGGTCGAGCGGGCCCTGGGCGATCAGCGCCAGCAGCACCGTCGCACCGCCCGCGGCGATGGCCACGGCGAAGCCGCCGGAGGGGCCGAAGCGGTCGACCATACCGCCCGACACCGAGGCGCCGAGCGCGACACCCACGCTGAGGCCGGTGATCGCCCAGGTCATCCCCTCGGTGAGGGCGGCCGGCGGCACTGTCTTCTCGACCAGCCCCATCACCACGATCATGGTGGGCGCGAAGAAGAGGCCGGAGAAGAAGACGGCCGCGGAGAGGGTGGCGATGTTCCCGACGAGCAGCAGGGGGAGTGTCGTCAGGGCGGTGCCGGCCGTGCTCATCAGGAGCAGCCGGGGCAGCGGGACGGTGAGCCGGAGGGCGCCGAAGACCAGCCCGGCGCCGGCCGAGCCGATCGCGTAGACGGAGAGGACGATGCCCGCACCGGCCGGCGATCCCTGCTCCTCGGCGAAGGCGACGCTCACCACGTCGACGGTGCCGACGATCGTGCCGCCCGCGACGAGGGTGAGGGCCAGCGGGAGGAGCGGTCCGCCGCGCAGCGCCGAGACGCCCGGGGCGCCGTCGTCGGCCGGCCGGAGCACCGGCGGTTCGGTGCGCTTCTGCGGGACGAACATGAGGACGCCGAGGGTGAGCAGCACCACCGCCACCAGGGGCCCGGCCTCCGGGAAGAGTGCGGTGCTCATCGCGACCGCGAGCGCGGGGCCCACCACGAAGGTGAGTTCGTCGACGACCGACTCCAGGGAGTAGGCGGTGTGCAGGCGGTCCGATCCCCGGTAGACGTGGGTCCACCGGGCGCGGACCATCGCGGCCATGTTGGGCATCGTGCCGGCGAGTACCGCGCTGACGAAGAGCGTCCAGACGGGGGCGTCGTAGCGGGCGCAGAGGAGCAGCGCGCCCATGGCGATGACGCTGAGGCCGGTGGCGGGCAGCAGCACCCTGCTCTGTCCCCGCCGGTCGACCACGCGGGAGATCTGGGGGCCGCAGAGGGCCATGGAGAGCGTGAAGGTGGCGGAGACGGCGCCCGCCAGGCCGTACTGGCCGCGCATCTGGGACAGCATCGTGATGATCCCGATGCCGGTCATCGACAGCGGCATGCGGGCGACGAAGCCCGCGGCGGAGAAGGCCACGGAGCCCGGCGCCCGGAAGAGAACGCCGTAGGGGTTGGCCATGGGGACGGACCTCCGGACGGGGGGAACGATGAACCTGAACGACGATTAACCTGAACGACCGTTACACATTGAACGGTCGTTAGATTTTCTCACCGTACCCGCTCCCCCGCCTTCGGTGTCAACGCGCATTTCCGGACGTCGCACAGGGAGCGGGAATCGGCCCACCGGAGCGGTCCGGGCATGAAAAAAAGGCCGCCCGGCATATGCGGGCGGCCTATGGAGATACGTTTCAGCCTTGCTGGAACAGCTCTGCGGGCAGGGGCTTGAGCAGGGTGTAGAGGTCGTCGGTGATCGGCCGGTCCCAACTGGCGATCGTCACGAGGACGCCGTCGCTGCGGTCGAACTGGACGCAGGCGATCCGGCTCTCGGAGAGCTTGACGCGGCGGACGATCAGCAGATTGTCGCCCTGCATGACGGGGACGTCCTCGGAGCTGACGACCTCGACCGGCTCGTCGTTCTCCAGGGCGAGGAGCAGTTGGGCCACCTCGAAGGGGACCTGGCCCTCCTCGGTCTCGCGGGCGGGCGACCCTTCCGGGAGATTGCCGATGATCATCGCCGGGCCCCGGCCGCCGTACAGGTCGTAGCGGAGGAAGACGCCCTGGCAGCTGCCGTCGGGGGCGGGGAGCAGACCGGCGCCGAGGTTGCCGGGCCAGTCCCCGGGGTCCATGGCCAGGACGTCGAAGTCCGGGCCCGCGGGTGTTGCGGCGCTACGGCGGCGGAGGAAGGACATGCCTGCCATGTTACGTGTCCCGGCTCACGTTGCGGAGCCGGGCCCGGGCCCCGCCGGGCCGGGCCCGCTGCGTTCTCTCAGCCGGACGGGGGCTCTGCTCCCACCAGCCACATGGCGAAGAACTGCGCCCCGCCGCCGTAGGCGTGGCCGAGCGCCCGGGTCGCCCCGTCGATCTGGTGCTCCCCGGCCCTCCCCCGCACCTGGAGGGCCGCCTCGGCGAAGCGGATCATGCCGGAGGCGCCGATGGGGTTGGTGGACAGCACGCCGCCCGATGGGTTGACGGGGAGGTCGCCGTCGAGTTCGGTGACGCCCGCCTCGGTGAGCTTCCATCCCTCGCCCTCGTCGGCGAAGCCGAGGTTCTCCAGCCACATCGGCTCGTACCAGGAGAACGGTACGTAGATCTCGACGGCGTCGATCTCCCGGCGCGGGTCGGTGATCCGGGCCTGCCGGTAGACGTCGGCGGCGCAGTCCTTGCCTGCCTGCGGGGAGACGAAGTCCTTGCCCGCGAACAGGGTCGGTTCGCTGCGCATCGCGCCGCCGTGCACCCAGGCGGGCCGGTGGGGCGAGCGGGCCGCGCCGGTCCGGTCGGTGAGGATCATGGCGCAGGCGCCGTCTGATGAGGGGCAGGTCTCGGAGTAGCGGACCGGATCCCAGAGCATCGGCGAGGACTGGACCTTCTCCAGGGTGATGTCGTGGTCGTGGATGTGCGCGTAGGGGTTCTTCAGGGCGTTGCGGCGGTCCTTGTACGCGACCAGCGAGCCGACCGCGTCGGGCGCTCCGGTGCGCCGCATGTACGCGCGCACGTGCGGGGCGAAGAAACCACCCGCGCCGGCCAGCAGCGGTTGCTGGAAGGGGACGGGCAGGGAGAGGCCCCACATGGCGTTGGACTCGGACTGCTTCTCGAAGGCGAGGGTGAGGACGGTGCGGTGGACGCGGGCGGCGACGAGGTTGGCGGCGACCAGGGCCGTCGATCCGCCGACCGAGCCCGCCGTGTGGACGCGGAGCATGGGTTTGCCGACGGCGCCGAGCGCGTCGGCGAGGTAGAGCTCCGGCATCATGACGCCCTCGAAGAAGTCGGGCGCCTTGCCGATGACGACGGCGTCGATGTCGGCCCAGGTCAGCCCGGCGTCCTCCAGGGCGCGGACTGCGGCCTCGCGGACCAGTCCGGCGATGGACACGTCGTGCCGGGCGGCGACGTGTTTGGTCTGGCCGATGCCGACGACGGCGACGGGCTCCTTAGGCATGAGCGCTCTCCCCTTCCAGGACGGCGACCAGGTTCTGTTGCAGGCAGGGCCCGGAGGTGGCGTGCGCGAGCGCCCGGTCGGACGCGCCGCGGTGGATGCGGGCGGCGGCCTCGCCGAGCCGGATGAGGCCGGCGGCCATGATCGGGTTGGCGGCGAGCGCTCCGCCGGAGGGGTTGACGCGGACGTCGTCGCCGAGCCCGAGTGCCTTGCGCAGGACGACTTCCTGCGAGGTGAACGGGGCGTGCAGCTCGGCGGTGTCGACGGGCCGTTCGAAGGCTCCGGCGTGCTGCGCGGCGAGCCTCGCGGAGGGACTGTCGGTGAGGTCGCGCACGCCGAGGCCGTGCGCCTCGATGCGGTGGTCGATGCCCCGGATCCAGGCGGGCCGCTCGCACAGGGCGCGGGCGGTGTCTCCGGCGGCGAGGATCACAGCGGCGGCGCCGTCGCCGATGGGCGGGCAGTCGCCGGTGCGCAGCGGGTGCACGAGGTGGTCGCCTGAGGGGACGTCGCCGGTGAGCTGGGCGTACGGGTTGTCGACGGCGGCGGTGCGGTTGCGGGCGGCGATCTCGGCGAGGGCTGCTTCATCGGTGTCGCCGGCGTCGATGAGGGCCTGGGCCTGGAGGGCGGCGAGGGCGACGGAGTCGGGCCAGAGCGGGGCGAGGTAGTAGGGGTCGAGCTGGCGGGTGAGGACGTCGCGGACCCGGCCGGGCGAGGACTTGCCGTAGGAGTAGACGAGCGCGGTGTCCGCCTCGCCGGTCATGATCTTCACCCACGCCTCGTACAGCGCCCAGGCCCCGTCCATCTCGACGTGCGACTCGGAGATGGGCGGGTGGGCGCCGACGCCGTCGAGCGCCATGGTGAAGGAGAAGGCCCGCCCGGCGAGGTAGTCGGCGGAGCCGGAGCAGGTGAACCCGATCTCGTTCGCCTTGAGCCCGGTCGCGCCCAGGACCTCGTGGAGGACGGGCATCAGCAGGTCGACCTCGGAGAGTTCGTCGGTGCGCCGGCGGTGCGCGCTCTGGGCGAAGGCGACGATGGCCACGTCCCGCATCTACACCAGCTCCTTGTACGTGTCGTAGTCGGCGTCGGGTTCTCCGGTGGGCCGGTAGTGGTCCGGGTGCCGGGTGCCTTCGGCCCAGACGGGCTCGACGCGCAGGCCCATGCGCACCTGGTCGTAGGGGATTCCGGCGATCCGGCCGTGCAGGGCGAGGTCCGCGCCGTCGAGGGCGATGTGGGCGTAGACGTAGGGGACTTCGATGTCCAGGTTCTTCGCCTTGATGTTGACGATGCAGAACGTGGTGACCGTGCCGCGCGGGCCGACTTCGACCTGTTCGGCGGTGGCGACCCCGCAGGTGGGGCAGGCTCCGCGCGGGGGGACGTAGACCTTGCGGCAGGCGGGGCAGCGTTCGCCGACGGTGCGGTGGCCTTCGAGGGCGGCGAGGTAGGCGCTCTGGGCTCGGCCAGGGGTGTGGACGTAGTCGAGGCGGGCCGGGGCGACGATGCCGGTGACGGGGTCGGCGAACTCCCCGGTGTGCGGGGCAGGTTCGGAGTTGCCGGGCTCCCCCTCGTACGGTTCGAAGCAAGCGATGTCGGTGATGGCGCCGGTGCGGGTCGCGGCCCAGCGGATACGGACGCGCATCCCGGTGTGCACGGCGTCGGGCCCGGGCGCGTCGAGGGCGTGCAGGAGCGCGGTGCCGGCCCCGTCGAGGCGGACGAGCACCCAGGCGAAGGGGGTGTCCAGGGGCTGATCGCGGCGCGGGGACGGGTTCCAGGCCCAGGTGGTGACGGTGCCGGTGGGGGCGACCTCGACGAGGTCGCGGATCTCGTTCGCGGTGACGGGGTCGTACTCCACGGGCGGCACGAGCACCGTGCCGTCCTCCGTGCGGACGCCGAGGACGGTACGTTCGCGCAGTCCGGTGAGGAAGGCGCTCTGGACGGGGCCCAGGGATCGGGTGAAGGGGAATTCGACCACCAGCGGGGCGCTGAGGACGTCGGTCATGGCTCTCTCCTGGGATCGGGCGCGCCGGCTCCTGGGATCAGGCGCGCCGGTAGACGGGCGGGCGCTTCTCGGCGAAGGCGCGGGCGCCCTCCTTGGCGTCCTCGGTGGCGAACACGGGCCAGCCGCACTTGAGTTCGGCGGCCAGCGCCTCGCTCTCGGTCAGCTCGGCGCCCTCGTAGACGGATGCCTTGACGGCCTCGACGGCGAGCGGCCCGCAGGCGTTGACCTGCTCGGCGACGGCGAGGGCCTCCTCCAGTGCGGTCCCGTCGGGCACGACCCTGCCGATGAGCCCGATGGCGGCGGCCTCGTCGGCGGTGTACGGGCGGCCGGTGAGGAGCATTTCGAGGGCATGGGTGCGGGGGATCTGGCGGGGCAGCCGGACGGTGGAGCCGCCGATCGGGAAGAGGCCGCGGCGGACCTCGAAGAGCCCGAAGGTGGCGCCCGCCCCGGCGATACGGATATCCGTTCCCTGGAGGATCTCGGTGCCGCCCGCTACACAGGGGCCCTCCACAGCGGCGATCACCGGTTTGCGCGGTCGGTGGTGGCGCAGCATCGCCTTCCAGTGCAGGTCCGGGTCGGCCTTCGTCCGCTCGCGGTACTCCTCCCCCGCCATGCCGTCGCCCGCGAGCGCCTTGAGATCCATGCCGGAGCAGAACGCGCCGCCCGCTCCGGTGAGGACGACCGAGCGGACCGTGTCGTCCGCGTCGGCGGCGAGCCAGCCGTCGTACAGGCCGACGAGCATCGGCAGCGAGAGCGCGTTCCTGGCCTGCGGTCTGTTCAGGGTGAGCACCAGCGTGGCGCCTTCGCGCCGCACGGTGAGGTGTTCCGTACCGCCCATGACGGACTCCTGTTCTCCGGATCTGGAACAGGTTGCAGGAGGAGGGGGCGCAGTTCAATAGTTTTCTGACAGCTCGTCAGATTGTTTCGACGCCACCCCTTCCCACTTGTGCCGCCCGGCGCTCTAATGACGGCCGAGTCGCCAGTCACCCGGGGTCAGGAGGAACGGTGGAGTACAACCTTGCCGACCTGTTCGAGTCGGTCGTCGACGCGGTGCCCGACCGTGAGGCGCTCCTGTACGTCGACCATCCCGGTACGGGCGCGGAGCGCCGGCTCACCTACGCGGAGCTGGACGCCGCCGCCAACCGGATCGCCCACCACCTGCTCGACGCGGGGATCCGGCCGGGCGAACACCTGGGGCTGCATCTCTACAACGGGGTGGAGTACCTCCAGACGGTACTGGGAGCCCTGAAGGCCCGGATCGTTCCGGTGAACGTCAACTACCGCTACGTCGAAGAGGAGTTGGTGTACCTCTATCGGGACGCGGACCTGGCGGCGCTGGTCTTCGACGGCGAGTTCGACGAGCGGGTGGCGGCGGCAGCCCCGCAGGCTCCCGGGCTGCGCCATCTGGTCCGGGTGGGGACCGCCGACGCGACGGCCGGCCCCCGGCCCGCGGCCGTGCCCTTCGCCGAGGCGGAGGCGTCCGGCTCTCCCGACCGCGGCTTCGCACGGCGCTCCGCCGACGACCAGTTCATCATCTACACCGGCGGCACGACCGGCATGCCCAAGGGGGTGATGTGGCGTCAGGAGGACCTGTTCTTCTCGGGGCTCGGCGGCGGGGCACCGACCGGTGAGCCGGTGAAGACCCCGCAGGAG
The DNA here is from genome assembly GCF_016901035.1 of Streptomyces durocortorensis. Classification (GTDB taxonomy): domain Bacteria; phylum Actinomycetota; class Actinomycetes; order Streptomycetales; family Streptomycetaceae; genus Streptomyces; species Streptomyces durocortorensis. Next base: position 7,456 of record NZ_JAFEUF010000097.1, on the reverse strand, counting down.
CTGGCGGAGCGGGTGGCGGCGGGCGGGGACGGGATCACGTTCTTCCCCACGCCGCCGCTGATGCACGGGACCTCCACGCTGACCGCTTTCATCGGCTTCAACTTCGGTCAACGGGTCGTCGTGCACCGCAAGTTCGTGCCCGACGAGGTGTTGCGGACGATCGAGAAGGAGAAGGTCACCAGTGTGTCGCTGGTCGGCGACGCGATGCTGCGGCCGCTGATCGACTGCCTGAAGGGACCACTGCGCGGGACGGACTGCTCATCGCTCTTCTCCGTCTCCAGCTCCGGAGCGATCATGTCGGACTCGGTACGGGCGGAGTTCCAGGCACTCGTGCCGACGGTGATGCTGCTGAACAACTTCGGCTCCTCCGAGTCCGGGTTCAACGGCACGGCCACCGCCGACTCGGGCCCCGAGAAGGGGTTCCGGGTGCAGGTCAACGCCCGTACGGCGGTGGTGGATCCGGTGACGTACGAACCGGTGGCGCCGGGCGAGCCGGGCCGCATCGCCCAGCGCGGGCATGTTCCGCTCGGCTACTACAACGACCCGGCCAAGACCGCCGACACCTTCTTCCGCCGGGACGATGAGCGATGGGTGCTGCTGGGCGACATGGCGACCGTGGACGCGGACGGCATCGTCACCGTGCTGGGCCGGGGTTCGCAGTGCATCAACACCGGTGGAGAGAAGGTGTATCCGGAGGAGGTCGAGCAGGCGCTCAAGTCCCATCCGGACGTGTACGACGCGCTCGTCGCGGGCGTTCCCGACGAGCGCTGGGGCAACCGGGTCGCCGCCGTGGTCCAACTACGGGATGGGGCGGATGCGTTGACGCTGGACGCGGTTCAGGCGCACTGCCGGACGCGGCTCGCCGGCTACAAGATCCCCCGCGCTCTGGTGCTCGCCGACCGGATCCAGCGCTCGCCGAGCGGCAAGGCGGACTACCGGTGGGCGCAGGCGGTGGCGGCGGGCGGCGGCCGGGGCTGAGGCGCCGCCCCGCGCCTCGATCCGGCTGTGCCGACCCGCGCCTCAGCGGAGCCCGAACGCCCTGATCGCCGTGAGGAACTCCTCCGGCCGGTCCGTGTGGATCAGGTGTCCGGCGTCGACGGTGACCAGCTCGGCGTGCGGTATCGCGCGGACCATCTGCGCGAGCTGGCCCTGGTCGATGTGGCTGGTGGGCCCGCCGCCGATGACGAGGGTGGTCGCGGTGATCTCCGCGAACCGCTCGGCGACGTCCGGGTCCGGGTCGTTGAGTTGGGCGTCGGTGTCGGGAACGACCGGCCAGTCGAAGTCGAGGTCGCCCTCGGGGCGGACGGAGGGCGCGCGGGGCGGGTCGAGCGGAAGCAGCGGCGGGGCGTCCTCGATGATCAGCCGCCCGATCAGGCCCGGTTCGCGCTGAGCCAGGAGGTAGGCGGCGACCCCGCCCATGGAGTGCCCGACGACGGTCGCGCCGGCGAGGTTGCGGGCTTCCAGGAAGGCGTGCAGGTCGTCGCGGAACATCTCGAAGGAGTAGCGGCCGGGCCAGTCGCTCAGCCCGTGACCCCGGAAGTCGGGGGCGTACACACGGTGGTCGGCGGCGAGGTCCTCCGCGATCCGGGTCCAGGTCGCGCTGGAGCCCGCCCGGCCGTGCAGCAGGACGACGGGCGGGGCCCCGGGGGCGCCCCACTCCCGGTAGGCGAGCCGGACCCCGCCCGCCTGGACCGTGCGGACGTCCGGGTCGAGGAAGGCGGCCACCGTACGGGCGAAGGCGCCGGGGTCGTCCAGCCACGGGAAGTGCCCGGCGCCGCGCTGGACGGCGAACTCGGCTCCCGGGAAGAGCGCGGCGAGCTCCTTGGCCCGGTCCGGGCTCGGGTGGCCGTCGTACTCCCCGGCGAGCACGAGAACGGGGACGGCCACCTCGCGCAGGGCGGCGGCGGTGGCGGCGGGGTCGAAGGCCCCTTCCCCGGCGTAACGGCCGCGGGCTTCCGCGTTGGTCTGTCCGGCGGAGGCTTCGGCGTGGGCGCGGGCCGCCTCGTCCCAGCGGCCGTAGGTGAGGGGCCGGACGGCGGGCCACAGCTCGGCGAACGGCCCGCCGGCGAGCAGCGCCTCCTGAGCGGCCCGGGCCTCCGGGTACCAGGGCTCGTCGCGCCGCAGCTCGGCCGCCTCGCGCAGGTCCTGGTCGCTCACCTCGACGCCCACGGCCCGGGTGCTGGGCGTCACCAGGGTCAGGGTGCGCAGCCGTTCCTGGTGGCGGGCCGCGTACAGCAGGGCCAGGTCCGCGCCCGCGGAGTGGGCCAGGACGTCGACCCGCTCCAGGCCCAGGTGGGCGCGCAGGGCCTCCACGTCGTCGACGAGTCGGTCGCAGCGGTACGTCGAGGGGTCCGCGGGCACACCGGATGCGCCGGTGCCGCGCAGGTCCAGCAGAACGAGCTGCCGGTGGGCGGCGAGCCCGCCGAGGTCCCCCAGATACGCGCTCGCCCGCATCGGCCCGCCGGGCAGGCAGATCAGCGGCTCCCCCTCCCCCACCAGGCGGTAGGCGAGCGGCGTCGTGTCGTACGCGGAGAAGATCGGCATGCGCCCCATCCAAACAGGAACCGGTGAGCGGGCGCACCGGACTTCGCCGCGGGCTGATCGACACGTCGCCGCCGGTTGATCGACCGTGAAGTCCGCGCGCCTCTTGCCAGCACCCCCGGCCGCCTGAATTACTGCTCCCAGGAAGATCGACCGAATGATCGGTCGCCCGCTCCGGGAGAGGAAGGGTCCTGATGACGGCCATGCTGGACGCGGCGGAACAGCTCGACCGGGGCGCGCTGGAGGTCCTGCAACTGGAGCGGCTGAGGTCCACGCTCCGGCACGCGTACGACAACGTCCCCTTCTACCGGGCTGCCTTCGACCGTGCGGGGCTGCGGCCCGAGGACTGCCGGGCGCTCGCGGACCTGGCCCGGTTCCCGTTCACCGTGAAGGCGGATCTGCGGGACAACTACCCCTTCGGGATGTTCGCCGTACCGGAGCACGAGGTGCGCAGGATCCACGCCTCCAGCGGCACGACGGGGCGTCCGACGGTCGTCGGGTACACCGAACGGGACCTGGACGCCTGGGCGGACGTGGTGGCCCGGTCGATCCGGGCGGCGGGCGGACGGCCCGGCCACAAGGTCCATGTGGCGTACGGGTACGGGCTGTTCACCGGCGGGCTCGGGGCGCACTACGGGGCGGAGCGGCTCGGCTGCACGGTGATCCCGGCGTCCGGGGGCATGACCGCGCGCCAGGTGCGGCTGATCCAGGACTTCCGGCCCGAGATCATCATGATCACGCCGTCGTACATGCTGACGCTGCTGGACGAGTTCGAGCGGCAGGGCGTCGATCCGCGCTCCACCTCCCTGAAGGTCGGGATCTTCGGTGCGGAGCCGTGGACCGAGGAGATGCGCCGGGAGATCGAGGAACGGTTCGCCATCGACGCGGTCGACATATACGGGCTCTCCGAGGTGATGGGCCCGGGGGTGGCGCAGGAGTGCGTGGAGACGAAGGACGGGCTGCACATCTGGGAGGACCACTTCTATCCGGAGGTCGTGGACCCGTTCACCGGTGAGGTGCTCGCGGACGGCGAGGAGGGGGAGTTGGTCTTCACCTCGCTGACCAAGGAGGCGATGCCGGTGATCCGTTACCGCACCCGGGATCTGACGCGGCTGCTGCCGGGGACGGCGCGGACGTTCCGCCGCATGGAGAAGGTGACCGGCCGCAGCGACGACATGGTGATCCTGCGCGGGGTGAACCTCTTCCCCACCCAGATCGAGGAGATCGTGCTGCGTACGCCCGCCGTCGCCCCGCACTTCCAGCTGCGGCTGACCCGGCAGGGGCGGCTCGACGCGCTCACCGTCCGGGCGGAGGCGCGCGCGGACGCCACCGCGGCCGACCGGGAGGCGGCGGCGTCGGCCATCGCGGCGGCGGTGAAGGACGGGGTCGGGGTGTCGGTGGGGGTCGAGATCGTGGACCCGGAGTCGCTGGAGCGCTCGGTGGGCAAGATCCGGCGGATCGTGGACCTGCGGGAGTCCGGTACGGAATAGGGCCGGCCGGACCGGACCGGACCGGACCGGTCCGGAGCAGAGCCGGCCGGACCGGTCCGTTCACACCGCCGCAACACCCGTTCCCACGATGCGGACAGCTGCCGAAACGTCTCGACAGAGGGCGCCGGGCCCTGCGAGTCTCCCGCTATGCATCTCGCCAACCGGCCCCTGGTCACCGCCCTGTGCTCCGCCGTCGCCCTCTGCGCCTCCCTCACCGGCTGTGCCCCGCAAGCGGAGGAGAAGGCACCGGACCCGGCCGCCGGTGCGACGGCGTCCTGCGCACCCGGCAAGCTCGCCACCCAGGTGTCCGGGAAGCTGACCGTCGGCACCGACAAGCCCGCGTACGCCCCCTGGTTCGCCGACGACGAGCCGTCCAACGGAAAGGGCTTCGAGTCGGCGGTGGCGTACGCCGTGGCGAAGGAGCTGGGGTACGGGCGCGACGCCGTGGTCTGGCAGCACGTGCCGTTCAACAGCGCCTTCGCGCCCGGTGCGAAGAAGTTCGACTTCGACATCAACCAGGTCTCCGTCAGCGAGGAGCGGAAGAAGGCCGTCGCCTTCTCCTCCGGCTACTACGACGTGCGCCAGGCGGTGGTCGCCCTGAAGTCGTCGAAGGCCGCGAAGGCGAAGAACGTGACCGACCTCAAGGACGTGAAGCTGGGGGCTCAAGTGGGCACCACCAGCCTGGACTTCATCGAGGACCTGGTGAAGCCGGCCGAGAAGCCCGCCGTCTACCAGCGCAACGACTTCGCCAAGTCGGCGCTGAAGACCGGCCAGGTGGACGCCATCGTGGTGGACCTGCCGACCGCGTTCTACATCACCGGGGCCGAGGTGCCCGAGGCGGAGGTCGTGGGCCAGTTCGCCGACTCCCCCGGTGAACCCGAGCAGTTCGGTCTCGTCCTCGACAAGGAGTCCGCGCTCACCTCCTGCGTGAGCGGGGCGGTGGACGCCCTGCGGAAGGACGGCACGCTGGCCGCCCTGGAGAAGGAGTGGCTCTCCGACGCCGTCGACGCCCCGGTGCTCAAGTGACCCTGCACAAGACACCGGCCGTCGTCGAGGACGGCTACGCCCCCTCCGAGCGCCGGATCGCCCGCGAACGCTACCGGCGGGGGCGCACCCGACGGGCGACCGCGATCGCCGCGACCAGCACGCTGGTGACGGGCGCGGTGCTGTTCCTGCTGATCACCGGCTCCCCCGGCTGGACCCGTTCCAAGGAGACGTTCTTCAGCGCCCATTACGCGCGCGTCGCCCTCCCGCAGGTCATGGAGGGGCTGTGGCTGAACCTCCGGCTGCTGGCGGTGTGCGGGGCGGCCGTGCTGGTCCTCGGCCTGCTGCTGGCCGTGGCGCGCACGCTGCGCGGGCCGGTGTTCTTCCCCGTCCGGGCGCTGGCGACCGCGTACACGGACTTCTTCCGGGGGCTGCCGCTCATCATCTGCCTGCTGATGGTGGTGTTCGGGGTGCCCGCCCTGCGGCTGGAGGGGGTGACCACCGATCCGGTGTTGCTGGGCGGCGGTGCGCTGGTGCTGACGTACTCGGCGTACGTGGCGGAGGTCTTCCGGGCGGGCATCGAGTCCGTGCACCCCTCACAGCGGGCCGCGGCCCGTTCGCTGGGGCTGAGCAGCGGGCAGGCGCTGCGTTTCGTCGTACTCCCCCAGGCCGTACGGCGGGTGGTGCCGCCGCTCCTGAACGACCTGGTGTCGCTCCAGAAGGACACCGGGCTCGTCTCGATCGCGGGGGCGGTGGACGCCGTGTACGCGGCGCAGATCATCGCGAGCAAGGACTTCAACTACACGCCGTACGTCGTCGCCGGCCTGGTCTTCGTGGCACTGACCATCCCGATGACCCGGCTCACCGACTGGGTGACGGCCCGCATGGACCGGCGACGGGCCCAGGGAGGACTGGTATGAGCACGGCGGCGGGAACAGCTCCGGTGCTGCGGATGGAGGCGGTCCGCAAGTCGTTCGGTACGTCGCTGGTGCTGCGGGACGTCGACCTGGAGGTGGCCCCGCACACGGTGACCGCGCTGATCGGCGCTTCCGGCTCCGGGAAGTCGACCCTGCTGCGCTGCGCCAATCTCCTGGAGGAGGTCGACGACGGGGCTATCTGGCTGGACGGCGAGGAGATCACCGATCCGCGTGCCGACGCGGACGCGGTGCGCCGGCGGATCGGCGTGGTGTTCCAGGCGTACAACCTCTTCCCGCATCTGACGGTGCTGCAGAACATCACCCTGGCCCCGCGCCGCGTCCACGGGCTCTCCCGGGCGCAGGCGGAGGTGCAGGCCGGGGAGCTGCTGGAGCGGCTGGGCCTCGGGGCGAAGGCGGACGAGTACCCGGACCGGCTCAGCGGCGGCCAGCAGCAGCGGGCCGCGATCGTCCGGGCGCTGGCGGTACGCCCCCGGCTGCTGCTCCTCGACGAGATCACGGCCGCCCTGGACCCGGAGCTGGTGGGCGAAGTGCTGGGTCTCGTACGGGAGGTGAAGGAGGACGGCATGACGATGGTGATCGCGACGCACGAGATGGCGTTCGCCCGGGAGGTGGCCGACCAGGTGTGCTTCCTGGACGCCGGGGTGGTGCTGGAGCGCGGCACGCCCGAGGAGGTGTTCGGCACGCCGCGCGAGGAGCGCACGCGGCGGTTCCTGCGGCGGATCGTGGAGGCGGGGCGGCTGTAGGAGCGGCGCGGGCGCGCCGGAGCTGCGGAGCCGCCCGCGCGCCAAAGCTCCGGAGCCGCACACACCCGCGTGCGTCGGTGCTCGTCGTCGGCAACGTCGTCGCGTCGGCCGTCGGTACGGGCACGCGGCGCATCGGGGTCCTCAAGGCCGTCGGTTTCACCCCGTCCCAGGTCGTACGGGCCTACGTGGGCCAGGCGCTGATTCCGGCCGCCGTCGGCACGGCTCTCGGTGTCGTGGCCGGCCATCTGCTCGCCGTCCCGGTCATGGCCGAGACCGAGGAGGTCTTCGGCGCCTCGTCCCTGGCCGTCGCCCCCTGGGTCGACGTGGCGGTGGTCGCCGGCGTGCTGCTCGACACCCGTGAACGCGTCCATGAGATCGGTGTCCACAAGGCGCTCGGCATGACGCCCCGGCAGACCGTCGGCATGGTCCTCACCTCGGTCCTCGTCACGGGCCTGGTCGCGGGCGTCCTGGGCGTGCCGCTCGGCGTGGCACTGCACGGCTGGGTGATCCCGGCGATGGGCGAGGGTGTGGGGCTGCGCTTCCCCGACTCCGTCGTCGCCGTCCACCGGGCCGCCGCACTGTTCCCGCTGGGACTGGGCGGTCTGCTCATCGCCGTCGTGGGTGCGCTCCTGCCCGCCGTGCCGGCCCCCCGGGGCCCGGCCCCCCCCCCCCCCCGGCCCCCCAAACCACCCCCGGCGCCCGGCGGCCGGATAAACAGACATAGACCCCCACCCCCCCCCGGATGAAAAAAAACCCGGCG
>NZ_JAFEUF010000096.1:17957-25113 GCF_016901035.1 Streptomyces durocortorensis | reverse complement strand
CCGGCCGCGCCCGACGCGTACCCCCCCCCCCGGGGCGGGGGGGGCCCCCCCCCCCCGGGCCCGCGAGGTCATTCGTGTGACCTGCGTCACACTCCGCGCAGGCGTCTCACCCGATCGGCACCCGGGCCGCGGGTACGGACCGAACGGCCCAGCCGCACCCCCGCGACCTGCGGTGATCCATTCCGGCAAGGGTGCCGCGCCGGTCCGTACGGGTGAAAGCTGACCCGGTGTCAGAAGGCGTGGCGGGCCGCACCCCCGTTGGCTCGGGGGCAGGACACACCCGCTCGCGCCGTCTGCCCGGAGGATCCTCATGCGCAGTCCTGCCCGCCTCGTGACCGGCACCGTCGGTGCCGCGTTCACCGTCATCGCGTTCGGTCTCACCGCCGCCGCTCCGTCCGCGTACGCGGGTGACTTCGGCCGCCTGGAGATCACCCCGGCGACCGCGCCCCCCGGCGCCACCATCACCGTGAACACCACCGCCTGCGGCAAGAAGGGCTCCGGCATCGGCGACGCCAACGAGCTGGACGCCGGGGACTTCGAGATGCGCCCCGGCACCCACAAGGAGGTCGTAGTCGGCCAGTTCACCGTGCCGCACGACACCCGGCCCGGCACCTACGAGATCGTCGTCTCCTGCGACAACGGCAAGGACGCAGTCGGCGACCTCAAGGTGATCGGCGGCGGCAAGCACGAGAAGCCCATCCACGACCGCCCGTCCGGCCATGTGCGGACCGGGGTCGGCGGCAGCGTCGAACCGAACTCCACGCAGGTCGCCCTCGGCGTCGGCGTGATCGGCCTGGCCGCCGTGGGCGGGCTGTGGCTGCTGCGCCGCCGCTCCGAGGGCGCCGAAGGAAGCTGAACCGGCTCCGCTCCGGAGGAAGCCGAACCGCCGCTTCCCCCCTGACCGGGCGGGGCGCGTCCCCGAGCGCGTCCCGCCCGCCCCGGACCACCGACCGAGGACCGGACCACCGACCGAGGACGACGCCGTGTCATCGAGCGCGCAGAAGGCCAAGGGCTGGCTGGTGGGCATCGCCGTACTGTGCGGCATCTGGCTCATCCAGAACGGGCCCGGCGGCCAGCTGATCCCGCCGCAGCCCTCCAGCGCCCAGGCCTTCGCCTCCGGGCCGCAGCTCCAGCCCGGCTCCCCGGTCGCCGAGCCGCTGAACCCCTCCGCGCCGGTCCGCATCCGCATCCCGAGCATCGACGTGGACGCGCCGATGACCCGGCTGGGGCTGGCCGCCGACGGCAGTCTCGACGTACCGCCGGACGAGGACCGCAACCTCGCGGGCTGGTACGAGGGCGGCGTCCCGCCCGGCGCCAAGGGCACCGCGATCGTCGCCGGGCACGTGGACAACGCGCAGGGACCGTCCGTCTTCTACGCCCTGGGCGCCCTGACCAAGGGGACCGGCGTCGAGGTGGACCGCGAGGACGGGCGCACGGCCGTGTTCTCGATCGACGCCATCGAGGTCTACGACAACGACGACTTCCCCGACCAGCGTGTCTACGGCGACTCGCCGCACGCCTCGCTCCGGCTGATCACCTGCGGCGGCGGCTTCTCGAAGGAGACGGGCTACCAGGGCAACGTGGTGGCGTACGCGCACCTCACGGACGTGCGCTGAGCCGACGTGCACTGAGCCGACGCGGGCCGAGCGGACGTGGGCCGAGCCGACATGCGCCGAGCCGACGCAGGCCGAGCCGAGGTGCGCCGAGCCGACGTGCGCCGACCACCCCGCCCGGGAACGCTAGGCGTTCCACTGGTCGAAGCCCAGCTTGGCGACCAGCGAGAAGACCACGGTCAGCAGCACCGCCCGGACGAAGCCGCTCCCCCGGCTCAGCGCCATCTTCGCCCCGACCATGCCGCCCGCGAGGTTGAAGAGCGCCATCACGGCCGCGAGCTGCCACAGCACGGTGCCCTGGTACGCGAACATCGCCAGCGCCCCTCCGTTTGTGCACACGTTGACGATCTTCGCGGTGGCCGACGCGGTCACCAGGTCCAGGTGCAGCACGGCGGTCAGGGCCAGCACCAGGAAGGTGCCGGTGCCCGGCCCGAACAGCCCGTCGTAGAAGCCGATCCCGCCGCCGACCAGCACGACCGCCGTGATGATCCGGGCCCGGGTCACCGGCCGGTCCGTGCCGTCGCCCGCCGCCGCCGTACCGAAGGACGGGCGCAGCATCACGAAGGCGGCGACCCCCAGCAGCACGACCATGATCACCGGGCGGAGCACCTCGCTGCTGATCCCGGCGGCGAAGAACGCCCCGGTCATCGACCCGGCGAGCGCCATCAGCCCGACCCGTACCGCAAGACCCACCCGCACCGGGGCTTTGCGCAGGAAGGTCACCGCCGCGCCCGAGGTGCCCACGATCGCCACGGCCTTGTTGGTGCCGAGCACCTGCGCCGCCGGAACGTGCGGCAGGCCGAGCAGCAGCGCGGGCAGGAGCAGCAGCCCGCCGCCGCCCACCACCGCGTCGATCCAGCCCGCGGCGGCCGCGGCGAGGCAGAGGAGGACCAGGGTCGTCAGGGTTATGTCAGGCACGAACCGACATTAGACGCCTGTCGCCGGTCCCTCCTCTTCGGTCCCTCACAGGGCCCGGGGCGGGCCGCTGAGCGCAAGGTTCCGCCCGGGAAACAGGCGGGATGCGGCCGGGTAACACCTCCCGCCCAGGCTCATGGCACCAGGACAACCGACGGAGGCCACTGAGATGCCGGAGCCCACCTTCGAGCCGCGCACCACCGCCGCCGCCTCGAACACCACCCCGGCCGCCCAGGCGCACACCGCCGTCCCGACGATCGTGGTCGTCGGGCACGGCATGGTCGGCCAGCGGTTCCTGGAGGCCCTGGCCGACCGCGGGCTGACCCCGGCGGCCGGCGGCGCCCGCGTCGTCGTGCTCTGCGAGGAGCCCCGGCCCGCCTACGACCGGGTGCGGCTCACCTCGTACTTCGACGGGCGGAGTCCCGAGGACCTCTCGCTGGTGGAGCCGGGCTTCATGGAGCGGCACGGCATCGAGCTGTACGTCGGCGATCCGGCGACGGCCGTCGACCGGGCGGGGCGGACGGTGACCGCGCGGTCCGGGGCGGTGTTCCCGTACGACACGCTGGTGCTGGCGACGGGCTCGTACCCCTTTGTGCCGCCGGTGCCGGGGAAGGACGCCCGGGGCTGTTTCGTGTACCGGACGATCGAGGACCTGCTCGCGATCGAGGAGTACGCGAAGGGCGCGGCGACCGGTGCGGTGGTGGGCGGCGGGCTGCTCGGTCTGGAGGCGGCCGGGGCACTGAAGGGGCTCGGGCTGGCCACGCATGTGGTGGAGTTCGCGCCCCGGCTGATGCCGGTCCAGGTGGACGAGGGCGGGGGCGCGGCGCTGCTGCGGACGGTCCAGGACATGGGACTGACCGTGCACACGGGGGTCGGCACGCAGGAGGTCACCGCGGGCGAGGACGGGGCGGTGACCGGGATGGCGCTGTCGGACGGTTCCTCGCTCGCCGTCGATCTCGTCGTCTTCTCGGCGGGCGTACGGCCCCGGGACCAGCTTGCCCGGGAGTGCGGCCTCGCGGTCGGGGAACGCGGCGGGATCGTCGTGGACGAGGAGTGCCGGACCTCGGACCCGGCGGTCTTCGCGATCGGCGAGTGCGCGCTGGCCGCCGACGGCCGGGTGTACGGGCTGGTCGCGCCGGGCTACGAGATGGCCCTGGCGGCGGCCGAGGTGATCGCGGGCGGGCGGTCCGCGTTCACGGGGGCGGACCTGTCGACGAAGCTGAAGCTGCTCGGGGTGGACGTGGCCTCGTTCGGCGACGCGCACGGGGCGGCCGAGGGATCGCTCGACGTCGTGTACTCCGACGCCCGGTCGGGGATCTACAAGAAGCTGGTGATCGGGCGGGACGGGGCGCTGCTGGGCGGAGTGCTGGTCGGGGACGCGGAGCAGTACGGCACGCTGCGACCGATGACGGGCACCGTACTCCCCGTCTCCCCCGAGCAGTTGGTGCTGCCGGCCGGATCGGGCGGCGGCCCGGTGGCGCTCGGCCCGTCCGCGCTGCCCGACGAGGCGGTGATCTGCTCCTGCCACAACGTGACCAAGGGCGCGGTCTGCGAGCACACCACGCTGCCCGAGGTGAAGAAGTGCACCAAGGCCGGTACGGGCTGCGGCAGTTGCCTGAAGGTGATCGGGCAGCTGATGCCGCCGCCCGAGGACGCGGGGCTGTGCGGCTGCTTCCCTTACAGCCGCAGCGAGTTGTACGAGATCGTCCGCACCCTGGAGGTCACCTCGTTCGTGGAGCTGCTCGACTCGCACGGCCGCGAGGAGGCGCGGGGCGGGGACGGCTGCGAGGTCTGCAAGCCCACGGTCGGCTCGGTCATCGCCTCGCTGGCGCCCACGGTCGGCGCGAGCGGCTATGTGCTGGACGGCGAGCAGGCGGCGCTCCAGGACACCAACGACCACTTCCTGGCCAACCTCCAGCGCAACGGGTCGTATTCGATCGTGCCGCGCATCCCGGGCGGCGAGATCACCCCGGAGAAGCTCATCGTCATCGGCGAGGTGGCCCGCGACTTCGGCCTCTACACGAAGATCACCGGCGGCCAGCGCATCGACCTCTTCGGCGCCCGGGTCGACCAACTCCCGCTGATCTGGACCCGGCTGGTGGACGCGGGCTTCGAGTCCGGTCACGCGTACGGGAAGTCGCTGCGCACGGTCAAGTCCTGCGTGGGGCAGACCTGGTGCCGCTACGGCGTGCAGGACTCGGTGAAGATGGCGATCGACCTGGAGCTGCGCTACCGAGGCCTGCGCTCCCCGCACAAGCTGAAGTCGGCGGTCTCCGGCTGCGCCCGCGAGTGCGCGGAGGCCCGGGGCAAGGACTTCGGGATCATCGCCACCGCCCAGGGCTGGAACCTGTACGTCGGCGGCAACGGCGGGGCCACCCCGCGCCACGCCGACCTGCTCGCCCAGGACCTCTCCGACGCCGAACTGGTGCGCCTCATCGACCGGTTCCTGATGTTCTACATCCGCACCGCCGACCGTCTTGAGCGCACCTCGGCCTGGCTGGAGCGGATCGACGGCGGCCTGGACCACGTCCGGGACGTGGTCGTCCACGACTCGCTGGGGCTCTGCGAGGAGCTGGAGCGGCTGATGGCCGACCATGTCGCCGGCTACCGCGACGAGTGGGCCGAGACCATCAACGACCCGGAGCGGCTGCGCCGGTTCGTCACCTTCGTCAACGCGCCCGACGCCCCCGACCCCTCGGTGAGGTTCGTTCCGGAGCGGGACCAGATCAAGCCGGATCTGGAACTGCTCGCCGGACCCGTCCTCGCCGTCCGCACCCTCGAAGGGACCGCATCCTGATGACCACCGCGACGATCACGACAGCGCAGGAGACCGGGTTCGTCCGGATCGCCCACGGGGAGGACTGGCTGACGGTCTGCGAACGGGGGGTGCTGCTTCCCGGGCGGGGCGTCGCGGTGCTGCTGCCGGACGGGGACCAGGCGGCCGTCTTCATGGACCGGTCCGGGCGGGTGTACGCGATCGGCAACCGGGATCCGTTCACCGGAGCGTACGTCCTCTCGCGCGGGCTGCTCGGCTCGGCGGGCGGGCGGCCGTTCGTGGCCTCGCCGCTGCTGAAGCAGCGCTTCGACCTGGTGACGGGGGCGTGCCTGGACGACGAGGAGGTGTCGGTGCCGGTGTTCGCCGTACGGGCGGACTGACAGCCGGCCCGGGGCGGGAGGGATTGCCTGCGCAACCCCTCCGCCGCCCGTTCACCCACGCTTGACGTTCCGTCAACTCCGCACTCCTACAGTCCTGATGCGCGACCCGCCGGTCCGTCCGGAGCGGCGGGCCCTCACTCATGCGTGGAGTGATCGTGGAACGTCGGAACTTCTTGCGCACCGCCGTGATCGGCGGCTCGGCGGCGGCCTTCGGCGGCACGCTGTGGCGCGGCGCCGCCTTCGCCGACCCGGCCCAGCCGGCCCCCGGCCCGTACGGCGCGCTCCAGGCGGCCAACGGCAACGGCATCCAGCTGCCGAGCGGCTTCACCAGCCGCATCGTCGCCCGCTCCGGGCAGACCGTGCCCGGCACCTCCTACCGCTGGCACAGCGCGCCAGACGGCGGCGCGACGTACGCCGACGGCTCGGGCTGGATCTACGTCTCCAACGCCGAGGTGTCGCCGAGCAGCGGGGGCGGGGCGAGCGCGGTGCGGTTCAACTCCTCGGGGACGGTGACCTCCGCGTACCGGATCCTGGGCGACACGAACAACAACTGCGCGGGCGGTGCCACCCCGTGGAAGACCTGGCTCTCCTGCGAGGAGGTCACCCGGGGGTACGTCTACGAGACCGACCCGTGGGGCGTGAACGCGGCGGTGCGGCGTCCGGCGATGGGCCGCTTCAAGCACGAGGCCGCGGCCGCCGACCCGGACCACGGTTACGTCTATCTCACCGAGGATGAGAGCGACGGCCGCTTCTACCGCTTCCGGCCCACCACCTGGGGGAATCTGGCGAACGGCACGCTTCAGGTGCTGGTAGCCGGCACCGGCACCTCCGGCCCGGTGACCTGGGCGAACGTGCCGGACCCGGCCGCCTCCTCCACCCAGACGCGGCACCAGGTGTCCGGGGCGAAGGTGTTCAACGGTGGTGAGGGCTGCTTCTACGCGGCGGGCACCTGCTGGTTCACCACCAAGGGCGACAACCGCGTGTGGGCGTACGACGCGAACGCCTCGTCGATCTCGCTCGCCTACGACGACTCGCTGGTGACGGGCGGCTCCGCCCCGCTGACCGGGGTGGACAACGTCACCCGGTCCGGTTCCGGCGACCTGTACATCGCGGAGGACGGCGGGAACATGGAGATCTGCCTGATCACGCCGGACGACACGGTGGCCCCGTTCCTGCGGATCACCGGCCAGTCCGGCTCGGAGATCACCGGGCCCGCGTTCTCCCCGGACGGCAGCCGGCTCTACTTCTCCTCGCAGCGCGGGACGAGCGGAAGCTCCTCCGGGGGCATCACGTACGAGGTGAAGGGGCCGTTCCGCAGCTGACGCGGGCGCCCGCGGGGGGGGGGGGGGGGGCCCCCCCCCCCCCCCCCCCCCCCCCCCCGGGGGGGGGGGGGGGGGGGGGGTTTCCGGGCCCGGCTGCGCGATTAGCCCGGCCCCCCCCCCACGCCGGATCGCCCGCGCGAACGACGAGGC
>NZ_JAFEUF010000096.1:10296-17947 GCF_016901035.1 Streptomyces durocortorensis | reverse complement strand
TTTTTTCCCTGCGGGGGTGGCTTGGGTCTTCCCCCGGGGGGGGCTAACTCTGTGGGTGTTGGGGCGGGTTCCCCCGTTTGGGGGGGGGCCGGGGGGGGGGGGGGGGCCCCCCGGGGCCCCCCCCCCACGCCCTCGCGGGTCAGCCCTGGTCTCCGGCAGCGGCTGCCGGGTCCATCCAGATGACCTCCCAGATGTGGTGGTCGGGGTCCTGGAACGACCGGCCGTACATGAAGCCCATGTCCTGTGTCTCGCCCGCCGGGGAGCCGCCGGAGGCCAGGGCGGCGTCCGCCAGCCGGTCGACCTCCTCGCGGCTGTCGCAGCTCAGGGCCAGGATGACCTCGGTGGTCGTCGAGGCGTCGGCGACGTCCTTCTTGGTGAAGTCCTTGAAGCGCGGCTCGGTCATCAGCATGGCGAAGATGGTGTCGCTGATGACCAGACAAGCGGTCTTGTCGTCGCTGAACGCCGGATTGAAGCCGTAGCCGAGCTTCTCGAAGAAGCCCTTGGTGGTCTCCAGGTTCTTCACCGGCAGGTTCACGAAGATCATCTGAGCCATGATCGTTTCCTCTTCCTCTGTCCTGTGGCGCCCGCGGTGTTCCGTCCGGCGCTTTCGATGGTTAGACGGTGAGGCCGCGCGGAACTCATCGGCGTACGGACGGAAGATTTGCACGGCCCACTGACAACGGCCCCGGCCCGGCCCCGCGGCAGGACACCGTCTACGGCAGGGCGAGCGGTGCTCCGCCGCGCAGCAGGGAGCCGCCGAGCGGGGTCAGCGTGTGCAGGACCGAGCTGCCGTGGCGCAGCGTCAGGACCAGGCCCGCCTCGCGCAGCACGGAGGCGTGCTGGCTCGCGGAGGCCAGCGACACCCCGGCCCGGCGGGCGAGTTCGCTGGTGGTGCAGCCGCTGCCGATGGAGGACAGCACGGCCGAGCGGGTGTGCCCGACGAGCCGGCCGAGCCAGGGGCCCGGCTCGGCGAAGACCGGGGCGCCGGGGTTGGTCACCGGGTAGACGAGGACCGGCGGGAGCGACGGGTCGCGGTAGACGACGGGGGTGCCCCGGCAGAAGAAGGACGGCTGGAGCAGCAGCCCGCGCCCGTCGAGGTGGAGATCGCGGTCGACCGGGTAGTCGGCCTCCAGCACGGGTGAACGCCACCGGATCATCGGCGGCAGGGTGCCCAGGAGCCCGTCGGCCCCGCCGTCCAGCAGGGCCCGGCCGCGCACGGCCCGGTCCGCTTCTATGCTGGCCCGGATGTGGGGCCAGTAGGGCTCGACGGCCGCGTGGTGGTAGCTGCGGAGGGCTCCGATGAGCCGGGCGAGCGGCTCGGCGCGGCCCTCCATGAGCGCGGCGGGCAGCGCCGCGCTCGCTCTTCCCGCTCCGGCGGCCCGCTGACCGACCGACCGGTCTGCCCGCTGCCGCAGACGCCCGGCGGCCAGCAGCTCCAGCTCCGCGTGGACCCGGTCGGCGGGGGTGTCGCGCAGCACCTCCATTCCGACGTCGAGTCCGAAGGGTTCGGCGCCTTCCTGAGAGGGCGTCAGGAAATCCGGGAAATAGCCGCGGGGCGGAACGACCGCCGCCAGCAGCTGCGCTTCACCATTCAACCGCGCCCGGGATTCCGTACGCCATTTTCCGAACACCGTCGAAGCACGCCGGTCCCTGAGCCGGTGAAAACTGAGAATGGTTTCCCACAACGCGTCCGGCCTCGTAGCCATCCGCACCCGCGAAAGGTCCAGCCTGGACACATGAATACGCAGCACTACTCCCCCACCTGTTGCATCCGCAATTTCCCCCACCGAAGGGTATGCGGACCGTCACAGGAGGTCACCACGGGGTTTCGGCCAGAAGTGAAAGGCCTCGCCCCGTTCCGCTTCACCGATGAGGCTGTACGACGTCGGGTACGCATCCGGTGCCCACCGGATGAGCACGTGAAGGCCGTGGGGGGCTTTGTGTGTTCGGCGGCGGTGGGCGACGGTGCGGCTCCGTACCCGACGGGGGTAAGCCGGGTGCGGTTCATGGGTGGGGATCCATGGACCGCACCCCGGTCCGGCTCCCGCCCGTCACCCGAATTTCTTTGCGTATTAAACAAAGCAATGTGCTCTGCGCCACATTCTTCGCGCCGCATTCGGTGCGCGCTCCTGACGACTTCCCCGTACCGCCGGTCATTTCCACGCACGCAAAGCGAAGCGGGGGGGGCCCCGCACAGGGTGCCGCCGCTTCTGGGTGCTCCGGGGCCGCGGTCGGGCCGGTGCGCCCGGTGAGGGCCGGGCCCGGCTTCCGGGGGCGGTCCCGGAGGGGCAGGCCGCTCGGCGGCCTTGGTCGGTGGGCAGGGCTGTTCGTGCAGCCCTGCCCAGGAGATCCGGGGTGTTCGTGCACCCCGGACCGGTGAGTCCGGGTCAGCGGCTGTCACTGCCCCGGGACTCGGCTGCGGCCCGGCCGGCCTCGAGGCGGGCCACCGGGATGCGGAACGGCGAGCAGGACACGTAGTCCAGGCCCACCTCGTGGAAGAAGTGCACCGACTCGGGGTCGCCGCCGTGCTCGCCGCAGACGCCGAGCTTGAGGTCGGGGCGGGTGGCCCGGCCGGCCTCGACGGCGCTGCGGACCAGCGAGCCGACGCCGTCCTTGTCGATCGTCTCGAACGGGGAGACCCCGAAGATGCCCTTCTCCAGGTACGCGGTGAAGAACGAGGCCTCCACGTCGTCGCGGGAGAAGCCCCACACCGTCTGGGTCAGGTCGTTCGTGCCGAAGGAGAAGAACTGCGCGGCCTCGGCGATCTGGGCGGCCGTCAGCGCGGCGCGCGGCAGCTCGATCATGGTGCCGATGGTCAGCTTGAGGTCGGTGCCGGTGGCGGCCTGGACCTCGGCGATGACCCGGTCCGCCTCCTCGCGGACGATCTCCAGCTCCTGGACCGTGCCGACGAGCGGAATCATGATCTCGGCGCGCGGGTCGCCCTTGGCGTTCTTGCGGTGGGCGGCGGCCTCGGCGATCGCCCGTACCTGCATCGCGAACAGACCGGGGATGACCAGACCCAGGCGCACGCCGCGCAGGCCCAGCATCGGGTTCTGCTCGTGCAGCTTGTGCACCGCCTGGAGGAGACGCAGGTCGTTCTCGTTGGCGTCCTTGCGGGACTCCGCGAGCGCGACGCGGACCGACAGCTCGGTGATGTCGGGCAGGAACTCGTGCAGCGGCGGGTCGAGCAGCCGTACGGTGACGGGCAGCCCGTCCATCGACTCGAACAGCTCGATGAAGTCGGCCTTCTGGAGCGGGAGCAGTGCGGCGAGAGCGGTCTCGCGCTCGTCGTCGGTGTCCGCGAGGATCAGCTTCTCGACCATCTCGCGGCGCTCGCCGAGGAACATGTGCTCGGTGCGGCACAGGCCGATGCCCTGGGCGCCGAAGCGGCGGGCGCGCAGGGCGTCCTCGGCGTTGTCGGCGTTGGCCCGTACGCGCAGCCGGCGGACCCGGTCCGCGTACGCCATGATCCGGTGCACGGCGGCGACCAGTTCGTCGGCGTCGTCGGCCCCGGCGTGCATCCGGCCCTCGAAGTATTCGACGACCGGGGACGGTACGACGGGTACCTCGCCCCGGTAGACCTTGCCGGTGGAGCCGTCGATCGAGACGAGGTCGCCCTCCTCGATGACGGTGCCGCCGACCGTCATCCGGCGGCGCTTGGTGTCGACCTCCAGGTCCTCGGCGCCGCAGACACAGGTCTTGCCCATACCGCGCGCCACGACCGCCGCGTGCGAGGTCTTGCCGCCGCGCGAGGTCAGGATGCCCTCGGCGGCGATCATGCCTTCGAGGTCGTCGGGGTTGGTCTCGCGGCGGATCAGGATGACCTTCTCGCCGGAGCGGGACCACTTGATCGCGGTGTACGAGTCGAAGACGGCCTTGCCGACGGCGGCACCCGGCGAGGCGGCGATGCCCCGGCCGAGCAGCTCGGTCTTCGCCTCGATGTCGAAGCGCGGGAACATCAGCTGCGCGAGCTGGGCACCGTTGACCCGCTGGAGGGCCTCGGCCTCGTCGATCAGGCCCTGGTCCACGAGCTGGGTGGCGATGCGGAAGGCGGCACCGGCGGTGCGCTTGCCGACCCGGGTCTGGAGCATCCAGAGCTGGCCGCGCTCGATGGTGAACTCGATGTCGCAGAGATCCTTGTAGTGGTTCTCCAGGGTCTCCATGATCTGCATGAGCTGGTCGTACGACTTCTTGTCGATCGACTCCAGATCGGCGAGCGGCACCGTGTTGCGGATGCCGGCGACGACGTCCTCGCCCTGCGCGTTGGTGAGGTAGTCGCCGTAGACGCCCTGGTGGCCGCTGGCCGGGTCGCGGGTGAAGGCGACGCCCGTGCCGGAGTCGGGACCGAGGTTGCCGAAGACCATCGAGCAGACGTTGACGGCCGTGCCGAGGTCGCCGGGGATGCGCTCCTGGCGACGGTAGAGCTTGGCCCGGTCGGTGTTCCACGAGTCGAAGACCGCGTTTATGGCGAGGTCCATCTGCTCGCGCGCGTCCTGCGGGAACTCGCGTCCGGCCTGGTCCTGGACAATCTTCTTGAACTGCTTGACGAGCTTCTTGAGGTCGGCCGCGGCGAGGTCGGTGTCGATGCTGACCTTCTTGGCGTGCTTGGCCGCCTCCAGGGCCTCTTCGAAGAGGTCGCCGTCGACGCCCAGGACGGTCTTGCCGAACATCTGGATGAGGCGGCGGTAGGAGTCCCAGGCGAAGCGCTCGTCGCCGGACTGGGTGGCGAGACCGGCGACCGAGGCGTCGGAGAGGCCGATGTTCAGGACCGTGTCCATCATGCCGGGCATGGAGAACTTCGCGCCCGAGCGGACGGAGACCAGCAGCGGGTCGTCGGCCTGGCCGAGCTGCTTGCCCATGCGCTCTTCCAGCGCCTTGAGGTGCGCACTCACCTCGTCGCGCAGCGCGGTCGGCGCGTCACCGCTGTCCAGGTAGACCTTGCAGGCCTCGGTGGTGATCGTGAAGCCCGGAGGGACGGGCAACCCGAGGTTGGTCATCTCGGCGAGGTTGGCGCCCTTGCCGCCCAGAAGATCCTTCAGATCCTTGTTGCCCTCGGTGAAGTCGTAGACGAACTTCTGGGGATCTTTGTTTTCCGACACGGGTCTCGACTCCTCGAGGACGCGGTGGCTGCCCTGACGGCGAGGAACATACCCAGATCGAAGGTGTATGGGTACGTCCACTTGGTCGTCATGCGGCCGCAACCACCCGTCCGCCAGCAGATCGAAAGGGTCGCCCGGCCGCGACGCGGGAATCCTTGCCTTCACCTCCTGAAGGCGGCATGGCCGAAACTTGACCATAGCCGCTCACTTGAGCGGAGTGCGGAGCAGGTGAGTCCACTTCTCGAAGACAAGAGGGTGGCACTGAGTGCCACGTCTTCCAGAAGTGCAGCCAGCCACTTTTCGCTCATCTGAGCGCAACCCCGATCAAGGGTGGCGTGAATCACGCCCGATTCGGACCCCGGATTTCAGGATCCGGACGCCTCGGGACGCCGCAGGCAGTCGCTGAGCACCCCGGGATCCGCCTCTTCCAGGCTACGGGCGAAGGCCCTCCCCCGCGCGGGATCGACCGGCGGCGGCGAGGGCACGACCAGCACCGCACACGCTGCGGCGTGCGCGGACGCGGTGCCGACCGGGGAGTCCTGGACGCCGACGTGGGCCGTACGGGTGTCTGCGGCCGACCCCGTACGGCCCACGTCGCCCCGGTGCGGGCCCGGCCCCGCCACCCGCGTTCGTCACGGACCGGGGTGAGGCCGCAACCGGGAGCAGATGAGCGGCACCCTGTGCCGCTCCCGTACGCCCGTCACTGCAATCAGATGAGCGGCGAGCCCCCCCCCCGCCCCGGGCCCCGCCCCCCCCCCCCCCCCCCGGGGCCCCTTTTCCGGGCGGTCAGCCGCAGACCGTGCCGGACTTCGGCACCGTACCGTTCAACAGATAGCCGTCGACCGCCCGTTGCACGCACGCGTCCTTGCTGTTGTACGCCCCGTGCCCCTCGCCCTCGTACGTCAGCTCGACGCCGACGCCCTTGCCCAGCTTCTCGACCATGGCCTTGGCGCCCGCGTACGGGGTGGCCGGGTCACCGGTGTTGCCGATGACGAGGATCGGCGCGGCCCCGGGGGCGCTGACGTCCGGGGTCTCCCAGGCGCCCGCGACCGGCCAGCCGGTGCAGCTCATCAGGCCCCAGCCCAGGTAGTCCCCGAACAGCGGGGACGCCTTGCGGAAGGCGGGCAGGGCCGCCTTCGTCTGCGCCAGGGAGAACCGCTGCTTGCTGTCGGCGCAGTTGATGGCGATGTTGGCGGCGTTGGAGTTGTCGTACCGTCCGTCCTCCGAGCGACCGTTGAGCGAGTCGGCCAGCGCGAGCAGCAGCCCGCCGTTCCCGCCGTCCGCCTCGTCCAGGCCCTGTTCCAGCAGCGGCCAGGTCTCCTTGGAGTAGAGGGCGGACGCGATGCCCGTGGTGGCCAGCGTCTGGGTCAGCGTCCGGTCGCCGAGCCCGTCGATCGGCTCCTCCTCCAACTCGGCCAGTAGATCCGCGATGAACTGCTCGACCTCCTGCTGGGTGGCCCCGGGCAGCGCGCAGTCGTCGCGCTCCGCGCAGTCCTTCGTGAAGTTGTCCAGGGCGAGCTGGAACCCCTCGGCCTGGCCGATGGAGGACTGCTCGGCGTCCTTCGTGGGGTCGACCACCGCGTCGAAGACCGCCCGGCCGACCTTGTCCGGGAAGAGGTGGGCGTACACGCCGCCCAGCTCGGTGCCGTACGAGATGCCGAAGTAGTGCAGTTCGTCGTCGCCCAGCACGGTGCGCATCAGGTCCATGTCGCGGGCCGCGTTCGTCGTGCCCACGAAGGGCAGTTCGGGGCCGGAGTTCTCCTTGCAGTCCGCGATGTAGTCCTTCTGCCCCTGGACGAACTGCTTCTCCTCGGCCGGGTCGTCCGGGGTGGAGTCCTCCTGGTAGAAGGCGTCCAACTGGGCGTCGTCCGCGCACTGGACGCCCTCGCTGCGGCCGACCCCGCGCGGGTCGAAGCTCACCAGGTCGTAGCGGGTACGGAGCTTGTCGTACTCGGTGCCGAACGCGGGCAGCGTCGCGACGCCGGACGCGCCGGGCCCGCCGAAGTTGAACACCAGCGCCCCGATCCGCCGCTGCTGGTCCTTGGCCCTGGCCCGGACCAGCGCCAGTTCGATCGTGCGGCCGTCCGGCTCCGCGTAATCGAGCGGTACGTCCATGAAGGAGCACTCCCACACCACACCGCCGGGCAGCGGGGACGGTGACTCGCCGCCGCCCTGGGCCGTGTTCGGGGGCGGGCAGGGGGACCACTCCAGCTTCTGCGAGGCCAGCTCGTCGGCGGTGGCGGTCGGCGAGGCGGTCGAGGCCCCGGTGGGCGTCGAGGACCCTTCCCCGCCTCCGTCGTCCGAACAGCCGGCCAGGGGCAGCAGCACGGTGGCGGTGGCGGCGAGGGCGGCGGCACGCAGAGCGGGGGAAGTCCTCATGCCTCCATCGTGCGGCGGGCCGCCGGGGAGCGCGGCCGGGCGCGGTCCATGCGGGTGGCGGAGCGCCGCGCCGCCACCGAACGCCCCCCCGTGGGGGGGGGGGGGGGGGGGGGCCGCGGCGGTCTTCGCCGTGGCCTATGCGCTGGCCGGCCGGGAGCGCGGCTTCGGGGCGA
>NZ_JAFEUF010000096.1:0-10286 GCF_016901035.1 Streptomyces durocortorensis | reverse complement strand
CGCGGCGGGGGCGGCCCGCGGGCGGCGGCCCGCGCCCGCCGCCCCCCCCGCCCCCCCCCCCCGGGGGCCGCCCCCCCCCCCCGCGCCCGGGCCTCCTGCTACAGCTCGCCCTTGCGGGTCAGCTGGTTGAAGGCGAGCCACCCCGGCAGCACCGGCAGCCACAGCGTCATCACGCGGTACAGCAGCACCGCCGGCGCCGCGACCTCCTTGGGCAGCCCGACCGCGATCAGGCCCAGCGTCAGGGCCCCCTCGACCGCGCCCATACCGCCCGGCGTCGGGGCGGCCGAGCCGAGCGCGTTCCCGGCGAGGAAGACCACCGCGATGCTCGCGTAGCTCAGCTGGGGGACGTCCGGGCCGCTGAACGCCCGGATCGAGGCGTCCAGGCAGAGCACGAACAGACCGGTCAGCAGCAGCATGCCGCCGATGCCGGTGAGCAGCTTCTGCGGCCGCTGCACCACGTCCAGCATGCGCGGCACGACCCCGGCGAACAGCGAGCGCACCCGGGTCACCACGAACTTCCGCAGGAACGGGACCGCCGTCACCACCAGCACCAGCACCGCGACCGTCAGCAGACCCGCGATCACGGTGCGGGACGGGGTCAGCGAGTCCGGTGTCTTCTCCGTACCCGTGAGATAGCCGAACAGCGCCAGCAGCGTGATGTGGGCGCCGAGCCCGAAGAGCTGCGACGCTCCGACGCTCGCCACCGCGAGACCGGGGCGCACCCCGGCCCGCTGGAGGAAGCGGGTGTTCAGCGCCACGCCCCCGACCGCGGCGGGCGCCACGATCTTCACGAACGAGCCGGCCACCTGCGCCTGCACGGTCTTCAGGAACGACACCCGCTCCGGCACGAAGCCCAGCAGGCTCATCGCCGCCGCCACGTAGCTCAGCGCCGAGAACCCGAGGGCGGCCGCCACCCAGCCCCACTCCGCCTGCTCCACGACCGCCCCGAAGTCGGCCTGGGTGACCTGGGAGATGAGGAAGTACGCGGCGATGGCCCCGGCGATGAAGCTGAACAGGGTGCGCGGCTTGATCCGCTCCAGGCGGACCGGTTCGACCGGGGCCTGCGGGCGGATCAGCAGCACCTGACGGCGGATCTGGGCCAGCAGATCCTCCTCGCGGGCCTCCTCCAGCGCATCGTCGATGGCACGCTTCTCGGCCTGCTTCTCGGTACGCAGCGACTTGCGCTCCGCCTTGGTCTCGGCCTTGGTCTCCGCCTTGGACTCGGCCTTGGACGGGGTCGCGGCGCCGCCGGCCGTCTGCTCGGCCTTCGCCTGTTCCGCCTTCGCCTGCTTGGCCGCCTGCGAGGCCTCCACCACCGCCTCCCGCTCGCGCTGCGAACGCTCGCGGGCGATCCGGCGCAGCGTCGCCCGGGTGGAGCGGCTCAGCGCGATCGGCTGGAGCAGCGGCAGACAGTCCGCCACCGCGTCCGGGCCGAGGACGGCCAGTGCCCCGGCGACCGACCGCTCGGCCCCCACCCGCAGCCCCAGCGTGGTCAGCAGCTGGGCCACGTCCATCCGCAGCACCAGATCGCCCGCGGCGATCTCGCCGCCGCGCAGGTCCGTCACGAACGCCCTGCCGGAACGATCCACCAGGAGCGCGTCACCGGTCAGCCTGCGGTGCGCGATCCGCCGCGACTGGAGGGCCTTCACCTGACGCCAGGCGCTGCGCACCAGATCGTCGGTGATCTCCTCGTCCTCCATCGAGTCCAGTGACCGGCCGCCGATGTGCTCGTAGACCAGCATCACCGCGTCGGGGCCCAGCTCCGAGGTGGCGATCAGCTTGGGCGCGTTCGCCCCGGCGGCGATCGCCGCGTACGCGAGCAGCGCCTCCTGCTCCAGCGCCTGGCGCAACGACTGGATCGAGCGCCGCTGGGTGAGCGTGCGCAGCGTGAGCCGCCGCCAGGCCCGGTAGAAGAACCCCTGGGCCTGCTGTTCCCGGTCGACGACGGTGACGTCCAGCGGCGGCCCGTCCTCCAGGGTGACCAGATAGCGCCGCCCCCGGTCGCTCTGGTCGGCGTGGTCCGGGGCGTCCTCGGTGCGCATCGCCGCGACCGGGCGGAACCCCACGTGCCGCAGCCCCGCCATCAGGTGCTGGCCGGTGGGGCGGACGTTCGGCGAGCCGACCGCGTACAGCGTCCCGTACGCCACCGTCCAGCCGATCAGCACGGTGAGGATGATCGAGAACGGGGTGGTGTACCCGCCCACCAGCATCGCGAACGCGTCGAGCAGCAGCACCACCCACAGCACCACGCGCCAGCGCGGCCGCCGGGCCATGCCGACCGCCGTCATGTACGCGATGACCGGCGCGAGATAGCCGTGCACCGGGTCGGTGAGACCGCCCGCCGTCTGCGGCTGGGTCAGCGCGTCCTGGATGGTGCCGGGCGCGGTCCGCGAGACCCAGAGGTCGGTGGCGAGCGTCACCCCGTGGGCGAGGACGGCGGCGAGCACCCCGTCCGCGATGCGCAGCCCGTCACGTTTGATGAGGCGTTCGATGGCGAAGGCGACCGGCACCAGCAGCACGGCGATGCTGGACACCAGCCCGGCGATCTTGATCAGCAGATCGGGCGCCTGCTCGGTGCCCTTGGAGATGTCGTCCTCAAGGCCGGTGGTGGTGCCCTGGGCGAACGCGGCGATCGAGAACAGCACCGCGATCGCGAGCACCCCGATGAGCAGCCGCATCAGGTCGGAGGGGCGGTGCACCCGGGCGGGGAGCAGCGGTTCGTCCCCGGAGACGCGGTCGGTCAGGGCGGCCTCGGCGGAGGCCGGTGTCGAGCCGGCCAGATGTCCGGTGGTCGACGTCGTGGGACCGCCTGCGCGGATTGATCCAGCGCTGTCGTCGCGCGATGGGTCAGCGCTGTCGTCGCGGGATGATCCGGCGCTGTCGGCGCGGGGTGATCCGGCGGAGGCGCGGGGCGGTCCGGAGGACTCGGGAGCACCCTCCGGGCGCTCCCCGGCATCGGAGGCGTCCGCCGCCTTCGGTGGCTGCACGCCCTGCTCCTTCGTCGCCTCTGGTTCGTCTTCGTGTTCTGGTATCACCGGTCACCGCCCGCATGATGGTGGCACGGCCCGTAGACAGAGGGGGGCATCAGGGTGCATTGCACGGGCGCGGGAAGCGCAACATACGCTCCTTTGCACCTGCGTGCATGCTGTGTGTCCGGACGGACACCGTTTCGGCCGGGCTGTCGGTGGCGTACGGCAGGATGGGGCGGATGAGCCAGGACCAGACGGACGGGCGCGGCTCCGGCACCGCCCCGGCCGGCACCGGACCGCCGGAACAGGCGGAGCCGGCCGGGGACGGGGAGACGGCCGCGTACGCGGAATTGCCCGAGTACGCGGAGCGCGTCCTCGACGTGGCCGAGCTGATCCCGCCCGGCCGGGTGATGACGTACGGCGACATCGCGGAGTGGCTGGGCGAGGGAGGGCCGCGCCAGGTCGGCCGGACGATGGCGCTGTACGGGTCGGCCGTGCCGTGGTGGCGTGTCGTCCGCGCCGACGGGACGCTGCTCCCCGCCCACGAGCTGCGGGCCCTGGACCACTACCGCGCAGAGGGCACCCCGCTGCGCGAGGCGTCGCGGCACGCGGAGGGGCACATCCCGCGCATCGACATGCGGCGCGCCCGCTGGGACGGCGGCGGAAGCGGCGGACAGGCCGCCGGCAAGGCCGGCGCCACGCGCGAGGAAGAGGAACGAGAACAAGGGGACGGTCCGGGCGACGAAGCTCACACCTGACAGCTTCCGCCGTCCGCCACCGGCCGCGACGGCCCGACCCGGCCGAGGACGTGACGAGGGACGCAGCGCGGCCGTCGCCTCCCGCACCGTGGGCGGCGTAGCGTCGTCACCGCGCGGCACGTCCGCGCCTTTCCTCTTCGTCCCCGGCTGCACCGAACCTGTTCCTCACCTGATCCACATCACCAGTACCCGCGTACACCCACCAGGACCGGCGATCCACGTGAGTTCCTCCTCCACCCGGCACAGTCCGCACCGTGAGACACGGCCGCGGACCACGGGCGCGTACCGCCTGGTGCGCACTCCGCCGGGTTCCGTGGATCCCCCCCTCCTGGACGCAGGCCAGCGCGCGGTGGTTGACCACCCCGGCGGCCCGCTGCTGGTCCTCGCCGGGCCCGGCACCGGCAAGACCACCACCCTCGTCGAATCCGTCGCCGCCCGGGTGAACCGGGGCGCCGACCCCGCCCGCATCCTCGTCCTCACCTTCAGCCGCAAGGCCGCCGTCGAACTGCGCGACCGGATGGCGGCCCGCCTCGGGGCGGCCCGGGGCCCGCAGGCCACCACCTTCCATTCGTACTGCTACGCGCTGGTCCGGGCGAACCAGGACGCGGACCTGTTCGCCGATCCGCTGCGCCTGCTGTCCGGGCCCGAGCAGGACGTCACCGTCCGTGAGCTGCTCGCGGGCCAGCTCGACCTGGAGAAGGAGGGCCTGGGCCAGATCCGCTGGCCGGACGAGCTGCGGTCCTGCCTGACCACCCGCGGCTTCGCCGACGAGGTGCGCGCCGTGCTGGCCCGCAGCCGTGAACTGGGCCTCGGCCCGGACGCACTGGCCGACTTCGCCCGCCGCACCGGCCGCCCGGACTGGAGCGCGGCGGCCCAGTTCCTCGCCGAGTACCTCGACGTCCTCGACGCCCAGGGCGTCCTGGACTACGCCGAACTGGTGCACCGCGCGGTCCTGCTCGCCGAGCGCCCCGAGGTGGCGGCGGAGCTGGCCGGCCGGTACGACGCGGTGTACGTCGACGAGTACCAGGACACCGACCCCGCGCAGGTGCGCCTGCTGCACGCGCTGGCCGGCAACCGGGGGCGCGCGCCGGAGTCCGCCCGGGGGCACGGTGAGGGAGCGCGCGGTGAGGACGTGCGCGGTGAGGGATCGCGCGGCGAGGGATCGCGCGGCGAGGAGGCGCGCCGCGGGAGCGTGCGCGCCGGGCGGACGCTGATCGCCTTCGGCGACCCGGACCAGTCGATCTACACGTTCCGGGGCGCCGACGTGAACGGCATCCTCGACTTCCCGGACACCTTCCGCCGGGCGGACGGCGGCCCCGCGCCCGTGGGCGTCCTCACCACCTCCCGCCGCTCCGGGGCCGGGCTGCTGGCGGCGACCCGGCTGCTCACCCGCCGGATGCCGCTGACCCGGCTGCCCGCCGACACGGTCCGCGCTCACCGCGAGCTGCAGGCCGTCCGGGACGGGGGCCGCGTCGATACGTACACCTACCCGACCACGTCCACGGAGCTGGACAACATCGCGGACCTGCTGCGCCGCGCCCATCTGGAGGACGGGGTGCCGTGGAGGGAGATGGCCGTGCTGGTACGGGCCGGAGGCCGCTCGCTGCCCGCCGTCCGCCGCGCCCTCACCTCCGCCGGCGTCCCCCTGGAGGTCGACGGCGACGACCTCCCGCTGCGCCACGAACCGGCCGTCGCCCCGCTGCTGACGGCCCTGCGGACGGTGGCGACGGCGGCGCTGCAACGCCTCCCCGATGACTACCCCGAGGGAGATCCGGAGAAGGCCGCAGCACCCTCCTGGCTCGACACCGAGACCGCCCTCACCCTCCTCACCTCCCCCCTCGGCTCCATGGACGCCGCCGACCTGCGCCGCCTCGGCCGGGCCCTGCGCGACGAGGAGCGCGCCGCCGGGATCCGGGTTCCCGCGCCCTCCGACGAGCTGCTGGCCCGTGCCCTCGCCGAGCCCGAACGGCTCGTCACGCACGACCCGGCGTACGCCCACGGCGCGCAGCGCCTCGGTGCGCTCCTGCGCAAGGCCCGCGAACTCCTCGAAGGCGGCGGCACCGCCGAGGAGGCCCTCTGGACCCTGTGGAACGGCACCCCCTGGCCCGGCCGGCTGGAGCGGGCCGCGCTGCGCGGCGGGGCGGGCGGCCGCAACGCCGACCGCGATCTCGACGCCGTGTGCGCCCTGTTCGACACGGCCGCCCGCGCCGAGGAGCGCACCGGCGGGCGCGGGGCCCTCAACTTCCTGGAAGAGGTCGACGCCCAGGACATCGCCGCCGACACCCTCTCCCGGCGGACCGCCCGCCCCGACGCCGTACGCCTGATGACCGCCCACCGCTCCAAGGGCCTGGAGTGGCGGCTCGTCGTCGTCGCCGGGGTCCAGGAGGGCGTCTGGCCCGACCTGCGCCGCCGGGGCTCCCTCCTGGAGGCGGACCGCATCGGCCGCGACGGGCTCGCCGAACCCCTCACGCCCGGCGCCCTGCTCGCCGAGGAGCGCCGCCTCTTCTACGTCGCCGCCACCCGCGCCCGCGAACGCCTGGTCGTCACCGCCGTGAAGGCCCCCGCCGACGACGGCGACCAGCCCTCCCGCTTCCTGACCGAGCTGGGCGTCGAACCGCGGGACGTCACCGGCCGCCCGCGCCGCCCCCTCGCCGTCGCCGCGCTCGTCGCCGAACTGCGCGCCACCACCGTCGACCCGGCCGCCTCCGACGCGCTGCGCGAGGCGGCCGCCCACCGCCTCGCCCGGCTCGCCGCGCTCACCGACGACGAGGGGCAGCCGCTGGTGCCCGCGGCCCACCCGTACCGCTGGTGGGGTCTTGAGGAACCGACCCGCTCCGCCGTCCCGCTGCGCGACCGCGACCAGCCCGTCACGCTCTCCGGCTCCGCCCTGGACCAGCTCGCCAACACCTGTGCCCTCCAGTGGTTCCTGGGCCGCGAGGTGAAGGCCGACGCCCCGGCCACCGCCGCCCAGGGGTTCGGCAACGTCGTCCACGTACTCGCCGACGAGGTCGCCTCCAGCCGTACGCCCGCCGACCTGGACGTCCTCATGGAGCGTCTGGACTCCGTGTGGAACGGCCTCGCCTTCGACGCCCCCTGGAAGTCCGAGCAGGAGAAGGACCAGGCCCGCGCCGCTCTGGAACGCTTCCTGCACTGGCACGTCCTGGACCGGGGCGGCCGCACGCCCACCGCGAGCGAGCACGACTTCGACGTGACCCTGGAGGCGGGGGGGTACGCCGTCCGCATCCGGGGCTCCATGGACCGGGTCGAACAGGACGCCGAGGGCCGGGCGTACGTCGTCGACTTCAAGACCGGCAAGGGCGCCCCCACCAAGGACGAGGTCGCCGCCCACCCCCAGCTCGCCGTCTACCAGCTCGCCGTCCGCGAGGGCGCGGTCGACGAGGTCTTCGACGGCAGGCGCCCCGAGCCGGGCGGCGCCGAACTGGTCCAGCTCCGCCAGCCCGCCCCCAAGAAGGAGGGCGGCGACGCCTTCCCGAAGGTCCAGGCCCAGGAACCGCTCGCGGGGGAGTGGGTCTCCGACCTGCTCGCCACAGCGGCCGGAAAGGTCCTGGACGAACGCTTCACGCCCACCACCGGAACGCACTGCTCCCACTGCACCTTCCGCGCCTCGTGCAGCGCACAGCCGGAGGGGCGGCAGGTGGTGGAGTAGCCGCCGCATCCGGATGCCATGTGGCGGAGCAGTCGCCGCATCCGGTTCGTACCGGGTTGTCAGTGGGCCCGGTTACCGTTGTCCGGGTGTCCCCACGCATCACCGATCCCGAGCAGCTCAAGGAGCTCCTCGGGATCCCCTTCACCCCGGAGCAGACGGCCTGCATCACCGCGCCGCCCGCCCCGCAGGTGATCGTGGCCGGAGCCGGGTCGGGCAAGACCACGGTGATGGCCGCCCGCGTGGTCTGGCTGGTCGGCACCGGACAGGTCGCGCCCGAGCAGGTCCTCGGCCTCACCTTCACCAACAAGGCGGCGGGCGAGCTGGCCGAGCGCGTCCGCAAGGCGCTGGTCGCCGCCGGGGTCACCGATCCCGACGTCATCGACCCGGACAACCCCCCGGGCGAGCCCACCATCTCCACCTACCACGCATTCGCCGGCCGCCTCCTCACCGAGCACGGCCTGCGCATCGGCCTGGAGCCCTCCACCCGCCTCCTCGCCGACGCCACCCGCTACCAGCTGGCGGCGAAGGTGCTGCGCGAGGCCCCGGGCCCGTATCCGGCGCTCACCCGCTCCTTCTCCACCCTGGTCAGCGATCTGCTCGCGCTCGACGGGGAGCTGTCCGAACACCTCGTACGGCCGGGGACGCTGGAGACGTACGACACCGAGCTGCTGCGGGACCTGGCCGCCGCCAAGCTCAGCAACGCCGACCTGCGCAAGATCCCCGAGACCGCCGAGGCCCGCCGCTCCCTCCTCGGCCTCACCGAGCGCTACCGCACCGCCAAGCGCAGCCGGGACCTCCTGGACTTCGGCGACCAGATCGCTCTCTCCGCCGAGCTGGCCCTGACCCGGCCGGAGGTGGGGGCGATCCTGCGCGAGGAGTTCCGGGTCGTCCTCCTCGACGAGTACCAGGACACGTCGGTGGCCCAGCGGCTGCTGCTCTCGGCACTGTTCGGCAGTGGTACGGGGGCGGGTACGGGAGTGGGGGCGGCCGGCCACGCGCCTCCCACCGGCCATGCCGTGACCGCCGTGGGCGACCCCTGCCAGGCGATCTACGGCTGGCGCGGCGCGTCCGTCGCCAACCTCGACGACTTCCCCGAGCACTTCCCGCACGCCGACGGCACCCCCGCCACCCGCTACAGCCTCAGCGAGAACCGGCGCAGCGGCGGCCGCCTCCTCCAGCTCGCCAACGGCCTCGCCGAACCGCTGCGCGCGATGCACGAGGGCGTCGAGGCGCTCCGCCCCGCGCCGGGCGCCGAGCGCGACGGCGTGGTCCGCTGCGCCCTGCTGCGTACGCACACCGAGGAGATCGACTGGCTCGCGAACTCCCTCGCCCACCTCGTGCGCACCGGCACCCCGCCGGGCGAGATCGCCGTCCTGTGCCGCACCGCCGGGGACTTCCCCGAGATCCAGGCCGCCCTGGTCGCCCGGGACATCCCGGTCGAGGTCGTCGGCCTCGCCGGACTGCTCCACCTGCCCGAGGTCGCGGACCTGGTGGCCGTCTGCGAGGTCCTCCAGGATCCGGGGGCCAACGCCTCGCTGGTCCGCCTGCTCACCGGACCGCGCTGGCGCATCGGCCCCCGTGACCTCGCGCTCCTCGGCCGCCGCGCCCGCCTGCTTGTGCACCGGGCCGGCCACGCGGACGACGCCGACGCGGACCAGCGGCTCGCGGAGGCCGTCGAGGGCACGGACCCGGCCGAGGTGATATCGCTCGCGGACGCGCTGGACACCTTCCTGGTCGCGGGGGACGCGGCCGACGACGGGCTGCCGTTCTCGGCGGAGGCCCGCGTCCGCTTCGCCCGTCTCGCCCGGGAGCTGCGCGACCTGCGCCGCTCGCTCGCGGACCCCCTGATGGACGTGCTGCACCGGGTCCTGGCCACCACAGGTCTGGAGGTCGAGCTGTCCGCGTCCCCGCAGGCGCTGGCCGCCCGCCGCCGCGAGACGCTGGCCAACTTCCTCGACACAGCGGCCCGGTTCGCCTCGCTGGACGGCGAGGCGTCGCTGCTCGCCTTCCTCGGCTTCCTGCGGACCGCCGCGCAGTACGAGAAGGGCCTCGACAACGCGCTGCCCGGCGGGGAGAACACCGTCAAGGTGCTGACCGCCCACAAGTCCAAGGGCCTGGAGTGGGATGTCGTCGCCGTCCCCGGACTGGTGACCGGCCAGTTCCCCAGCGGCCAGTCCCGGGACGCGTGGACCGCCCAGGCCAAGGTGCTCCCGCACGCCCTGCGCGGCGACGCGGCGACGCTCCCGGCCCTCGACAGCTTCGACGCCAAGGGGATCAAGGCGTTCAAGGAGGAGATGAAGGAGCACCAGCACACGGAGGAACTGCGCCTCGGCTACGTCACCTTCACCCGCCCCCGCTCCCTGCTGCTCGGCTCCGGCCACTGGTGGGGCCCCTCCCAGAAGAAGACGCGCGGCCCGTCCGCCTTCCTGGACGCGCTGTACGAGCACTGCGTGGCGGGCCACGGCGAGATCGAGGCCTGGGCGGACGAGCCCGCCGAGGACGAGGAGAACCCGGCCCTCGCGGAGCGCGACGCCGACCTTGCCTGGCCGCTCCCGCTGGACGCCGACGCCCTGGCCCGTCGCCGGGCCGCCCGGGACACGGTCCTGGCCCACCTGGAGCGCATGGCCGTCCAGGGGGACGAGCCGGGGACGCCGGCGTACGGGCCAGGCCCCGGCGACGTACCGACGCACGAGCCCTGGGACGAGGAGCCGCCGCTCGACGAGCCCCCGGCCGACGAGGACTGGGACTGGGACGTCCTCCCCACCGAACGCCCCCCGGGCCCGCCGGAGGCCGCACCGGACACGGTGGACACGACTCCAGAGCCGGCCCCGCACGCCGACGCCGCACCGGACACGACGCAGCGCACCGAGCCCGCCCCCCACATTCCGGCGG
>NZ_JAFEUF010000614.1 GCF_016901035.1 Streptomyces durocortorensis | reverse complement strand
CCCCCCCCCCGCCCGCCCCCCCCCGCCGGCCCCCCCCCCCCGTCTTCCCCCGCCGGGGGGGGGGGGGGCGGGGCCCCCCCCCCCCGGCCCCCGAGAACGAGAGGTACCCCGTGCACGCCGTGCCCCAGCCGCACGAGGCTCAGCAGCACACCCCGGCCGTGCCCAGCACGCGGGTTCCCCCCCCCCCCCCCCCCCCGGCCCGCCCCAACCACCGTGGCGGTCCCTACCCCAACAAGAA